>NZ_CP117466.1:315000-687500 GCF_028621715.1 Paracoccus marcusii
TGGCCGACAGTATCGCGGCCAAGCCGCCCCAGGTGATCCGCATGGGCAAGCGGGCCTTCCACGACCAGCTGGGACAGGGAACCGCCGCCGCCTATGCGGCCACGGCGCAGGTCATGTGCACGAACATGGCCCTGCCCGAAACGGTCGAGGGGATCGGCGCCTTTCTGGAAAAGCGCCCGCCGAACTGGACCTGACCTTCAGGCCCCTGCGGCCAGTGCCTGGACCAGCGCCACGAAATGCTCTCCGCGCTTTTCGAAGTTCGGATACTGGTCAAAGCTGGCGGCGGCGGGAGCAAGCAGGACGGTGTCGCCCGGCTCGGCCTCGGCCGCGGCACGGGCGACGGCCTGCTCCATCGTGTCGGCGATCTCGTACGGGGTCTGGCCGATCTCCAGCGCAAAGTCGCGCGCGGAATGGCCGATCAGATAGGCCTTGGCGACCGCGCCCAAATGCGGCTGCAGGGCCGCGATGCCGCCCTCCTTGCCCAGGCCTCCGGCGATCCAGCGGATTCGCGGAAAGGCCTGCAGCGCCTTGGCGGCGGCATCGACGTTGGTGGCCTTGCTGTCATTGACATACCGGACGCCGTCGATCTGGGCGACCGTCTGGCTGCGATGCGGCAGGCCCGCAAAGCTGTGGAACGCGGCCTCGATCTCGCGCGGCGCCAGGCCCACCGCGCGGCAGGCGGCATAGGCTGCGCAGGCGTTCTGGTGGTTGTGCGCACCGGGCAGGCCCTGCATCGCGCGCAGGTCAATCGATGCCGCCTGCCGCCCCTTGCGATATTCGGACAGGAAACCCTTGCGCGCAAAGACCGACCACGCCGCCCGGTCCAGCTTCTGTCCCGACGACACCCGGATCACCCGGTCGTCGGTGGGACCCATCGACAGCTGGTTGGCCAGATACGACCCCTCGGGGTCGTCGATGCCGATCACGGCCCGGTCCGGACCGCCCTCGGAGAACAGCCGCCGTTTTGCCGCGAAATAGCCGCCCAGGCCGGCATGGCGGTCCAGGTGGTCGGGCGACAGGTTGGTCATGACCGCCACGTCGGGCGTCAGCGCCCGCGCCAGTTCGGTCTGATAGCTGGACAGCTCCAGCACCACGACCTCGGCCTCGACCGCTGGCTCCAGCGACAGCACGCCCGTGCCGATATTGCCGCCCATCTGCGTGGGGCGGCCGCATTCCTCCAGCACGTGATGGATCAGCGCGGTGGTCGTCGACTTGCCGTTCGACCCGGTGACCGCGATCACCCGTGGCGCGCGATCGAACTGGTCCCAGTCGCGGGTCGCATAGCTGCGGAAGAACAGGCCGATGTCGTTATCGACCGGAACGCCAAGCTGCCATGCCATCGCGATGGCCGGGTGCGGACGGGGATACAGATGCGGGATGCCGGGGCTGACGATCAGCATCGCGATGCACTGCCAGTTCGCCTCGCGCGTCAGGTCAAGGATGCTCAGGCCATCGGCCTGGGCCGCGTCGCGCGTATCGACGCCGTCATCCCAGGCCACGACCCGCGCCCCGCCCGCGGCCAGAGCCGCGGCGGTCGCCTTGCCGGACCGGCCAAGCCCCAGCACCGCGACGGTCAGTTCTTCGACGCCCTGAACGGGGATCATGGGTTGGCTCCTTGCGAAAACGGGACGGTATCAGCGCAGCTTCAGCGTCGCCAAGCCGATCAGCGCCAGAATCAGCGCGATGATCCAGAAGCGGATGACGATCTGCGCCTCTCCCCAGCCCTTCTTCTCGAAATGGTGGTGGATGGGGGCCATCAGGAAGACCCGCTTGCCGGTCCGCTTGAAATACAGCACCTGGATGATGACCGACAGGGCCTCGACCACGAACAGGCCACCGACGATGGCCAGCACGATCTCATGCTTGGTGACGACGGCGATGGCGCCCAGCGCGCCGCCCAGGGCCAGCGATCCGGTATCGCCCATGAACACCGCAGCCGGCGGGGCGTTGTACCACAGAAAGCCCAGTCCCCCGCCGATCAGGGCGGCGACAAAGATCAGGATCTCTCCGCTGCCGGGAACGTGGTGGACGCCCAGATATTCGGTGAAGTCGACGCGCCCCACCGTATAGGCGATGATGCCCAGGGTGCCCGCGGCGATCATCACGGGCATGATCGCCAGCCCGTCCAGACCGTCGGTCAGATTGACCGCATTGGCCGCGCCCACGATCACGATCATCGCAAAGGGCACGAAGAACCAGCCCAGGTTGACCAGGACATCCTTGAAGATCGGCAATGCCAGCTGGTTGGTCAGCCCCGCGGGATGCAGCAGCGACGCCGCGATCCCGGCGCAGGCCGCGATGCCCAGACCCAGCAGCATCCGCATGCGCGAACTGACGCCCTTGGTGTTGTGCTTGGTCACCTTGGCATAGTCGTCGGCAAATCCGATCATCGCAAAGCCCGCGGTCACCAGCAGCACGATCCAGACATAGCCGTTGTCCAGCCGCGCCCACAGAAGGGTCGAGAACAGCAGCGCCGACAGGATCAGCAACCCGCCCATCGTCGGCGTGCCCGCCTTGGCCAGGTGGCTTTGCGGGCCGTCGTCGCGGATCGGCTGGCCCTTCTTCTGGACGCGGCGCAGATAGTTGATCAGCGGCCGTCCGAAGATGAAGCCGAAGAACAGCGCGGTGAAGAACGCGGCCCCCGCCCGGAAGGTGATGTATCGGAACAGGTTGAAGAAATCCCCGCCCTCGGACAGGTTGCTGAGCCAGTAGAGCATGGCATTATCCTTTGTCTTGGGCGGCACCGGCGCGCAGCGCCTGGACCACCATCGAGATCCGTGAGGATTTCGAGCCTTTCACCAGCACGATGTCGCCGGCGGAAATCAGTTTGTCGGGTTGGGCGGCCAGTTCGGCCGCCGTTTGCGTCCATTGCCCGCGCTTGTCCGCAGGCAGGGCCTCGTGCAGGTGCCGCATCAGGGGGCCGGCACAATGGACCAGGTCGATTGCGGCCATGGAGGGATCGTCGGCCACGGCGCGATGCATCGCGACCTCTTCCGTGCCCAGTTCCAGCATGTCGCCCAGAATCGCCACGCGCCGCCCGCCCTGCAGGCCCGCCAGCGTGGCAAGCCCCGCGGACAGCGATGCCGGATTGGCGTTGAAGGCGTCGTCGATCAGGCGGATGCCGCCCAGCGTCTCGACCGCGCCGCGCCCCTGCGGGGGGTGCCAGTCGGACAGATGTGCCGCCGCCTGCGCAAGGTCGGCCCCCGCCGCCGCCAGCGCGGCCAGCACGCCGACGGCGTTCATCGCGAAATGCCGCCCCGTGGTGGGCAGGGTGAAGGCCAGCGTGTCGCCCATGATGCGGGCATGGCAGGACAGCGCCCCGTCCTGCGGCACGATGCGCAGCGGACGCGCCACGCCATGTTCGCCAAAACCCACGACCACCGCACCGGCCCGGTCCGCGCAATCCCGCAGGATCTGGGTCACGGGCAGATCCTCGGGCAGGATCGCGTGACCCACGGGTTGCAGCCCCTCGAAGATCGCACCCTTTTCGCGGGCGATGCCTTCGATCGCGCCAAAGGCCTCCAGATGGGCGGCGGCCACCGTGGTGATCAGCGCCACATGCGGCCGCGCCATGCGCGACAGGGGCGCGATCTCTCCGGGATGGTTCATGCCGATCTCGATGATGGCGAAATCGGTGTTCGCGGGCATGCGCGCCAGGGTCAGCGGCACGCCCCAATGGTTGTTGTAGCTGGCTTCGGCTGCGTGGATCACGCCCTGCCCCGCCAGCGCGGTACGCGCCATCTCCTTGGTCGAGGTCTTGCCGACCGACCCGGTGATGGCGATGACCCGGCCCGTCATGCGCGCGCGGCCCGCCCGGCCCAGATCCTCCAAGCCGCGCAGCACGTCGGGCACCACCAGCAGCGGCGCGTCAGACGCCACGCCGTCCGGGATGCGGCTGACCAGCGCGGCGGCCGCCCCCCTGGCCAGGGCCTGCGCCACGAAATCATGCCCGTCGCGGTCGGCCTGCAGCGCGACGAACAGATCGCCGGGGGCGATGGTGCGCGTGTCGATGGACACACCCGTCGCGGCCCATGCGGCCGTCACCCGCCCGCCGGTGGCGGCGGCGGCGTCATCGGATGTCCAGAGTGTCATATCCGTCCGTCCAGTGCCGCGACCGCGACCGAGGCCTGTTCGGCATCGTCGAAGGGATAGACGTCCTGCCCCACGATCTGGCCGGTCTCATGACCCTTGCCGCAGATCAGCAGCGCGTCGCCCGGTTGCAGCGCATCGACACCGCGCAGGATCGCCTCGGCCCGGTCGGCGATCTCGGTCGCGTCGGGGCCCGCGCTGGCCATGATGGCGGCACGGATCAGGGCCGGATCCTCGGTCCGGGGGTTGTCGTCGGTGACGATCACCACGTCGGCATGATCGCGCGCGGCTTCGCCCATCAGCGGGCGCTTGCCCCGGTCGCGGTCGCCACCCGCACCGATGATGCAGACGATGCGCCCCATCACATGCGGACGCAGCGATTGCAGCGCCGCGACCACCGCGCCCGGCTTGTGGGCGTAATCCACAAAGACCGCCGCACCGTTCTCGCGCTGCGCGACCAGCTGCATCCGGCCCCGTACGGTGGTCAGCTGCGGCAGCACGCGCAGGATGTCGTCGGCGCTGTCGCCCGAGGCCAGGCACAGGCCCATCGCCGCCAGCACGTTTTCCGCCTGGAACCCGCCGATCAGCGGCAGCCGCACCAGATGCGCCCGCCCCATCACCGAGAACCGCAGATCCTGCCCCGTCGCGTCATAGCGCTGGCCCAGGATGCGCAGCATCGCGGCCTCTCCGGTGCCGACGGTGGTCAGGGCCAGGCCGCGATCGGTCGCGATGTCGGCCATCTGGCGGCCGCGCTGGCTGTCGATGTTGATGACGGCAGCGGCGCCGTCCTCCAGCACGCGGTTGAACAAAAGGGCCTTGGCCGCGAAATATTCGTCAAAGCCAGCGTGGTAATCCAGGTGATCCTGGCTGAAATTGGTGAAGGCCCCGGCCTCGACCCGCACCCCGTCCAGGCGGCGCTGATCCAGTCCGTGGCTGGAGGCCTCCATCGCGGCATGGGTGACGCCCGCGGCGACCGCCTCGGCCAGGACGCGGTGCAGGGTCAGCGGATCGGGGGTGGTATGGGCAAGCTTTGCCTGGTGATCGCCCTCGACCCCCATAGTGCCCAGGCTGATCGCCTTGTGGCCCAGCGCCTGCCAGATCTGGCGGGTGAAGCTGGCCACGCTGGTCTTGCCGCTGGTGCCGGTGACGGCCACGACATGGGCGGGCTGATCGGCGAACCACAGCGACGCCGCGCCGGCCAGGGCGGCGCGCGGATCCTCGGCCACGATCAACGCCCCGTCCCAGCCTGACAGAACGTCGGCGGCGATCTCGGCGCCCTGGCGGTCGGTCAGGACGGCGGCGGCCTGCATGCGCAGCGCGTACTGGATGAATTCGCCGCCATGGACGGCCGATCCCGGCAGGGCCGCGAACAGGTGCCCGGGCTTGACCGTGCGGCTGTCGATGGACAGCCCCGTGATCCGCGGGTCACGCCCACCGGGGGCGCGCAGCCCCAGCTGCGACAGCGTCACGTCGTCCTTGTCCACAGTCCCACCCGTCATTGATTTGCGACGAGCCTTACCGCAGCCTCCTCGTCGGGTTCAACACGCGGTTCGAAGCGCGCGGTGATCGTCGGCAGGATTTCGTCGGTGATCGGCTCCAGCCCCAGCAGCGGGCCGATGCGGCGGACCATTTCCGCGGCGACGGGCGCGACGGTATGACCTGCGGTACGCACCGCAGTCCCGTTGATGGTCGTTGACGGCTCGTCCAGCATGGTGATCAGGACGTATTTCGGATCGCTGGCCGGAAAGACCGACGCAAAGGTCGCGATGATCTTGTTCTCGTAGTACCCGCCTGCGGCTCTGGGCTTGTCCGCCGAACCGGTCTTGCCGGCGACCTCGTATCCCGGCACCTCGGCCTGGCGGGCGGTGCCGCGGGTGACGACCTGGCGCAACATGTCGACAGCCATCGCGGCGGCACGGGGCGACAGCACCTGTTCACCCTCGGGGCGTTGTCGTCCATGCACCAGCGTGGGCGTCACGCGCTTGCCGCCATTCGCGATCGTCGCATAGGCGGCCGCCAGGTGCAGCGGGCTGGCCGCCAGCCCGTGGCCGAAACTGACCGTCGCCGCAGTGACGGCGGGCCAGCGCGTGGGCACCAGCGGCTGACCGGTGGGGGCTTCGACCATCTCGATGGAGGTCGGCACGAACAGGCCAAGCTTCTCCAGGAAATCCTTCTGCCGCTCGGGCCCGATCAGCTGCGCGATGCGCACCGTTCCCACGTTCGAGGACTTCACGATGACGTCCGTCACGCTCAGTTCCTTGCCGTAATTGTGGAAATCGTTGATCAGGAACCGGCCGATCCGCATGGGTGCTGCAGCATTGATGCCCGACGCGGGGTTGACCAGCCCCAGGTCCAGCGCCTGCGCGACCGGGAAGATCTTGAAGGTCGAACCCAGCTCGTACTGGCCCTGGACGGCGCGGTTGAACAGCGGACTGTCCGACGGCTCTCCGGTCAGCAGCGGGCGGGGGCGGTCATTGGGGTCGAAATCGGGCAGGCTGGCCATGGCCAGGATCTCTCCGGTCTCGACCTCCATCAGGATGCCAGTCGCGCCCTTGGCGTTCATGACGTTCATGCCCGAGGCCAGCACGTCCTCCATCGCCTGCTGCAGCGTCAGGTCGATGGACAGGGCCAGCGGCGCCCCCTCGTTGCCGGGATCGCGCAGCCAGGCGTCGAACGCCTTCTCGACGCCTGCGACGCCGATGACCTCGGCGCTGTTCACGCCTTCGCTGCCGAAGCCAGACCCGCCCAGGATGTGGCTGGCCAGGTCGGCATTGGGATAGATGCGCATCTCTCGCGGGCCGAACAGCAGGCCGGGCTCGCCCAGGTCGTGGACGGCCTGCATCTGCTCGGGGCTGATCTTGCGCTTGATCCACATGAACTTGCGGTTGCCGGTGAAGTCGCGGGTCAGGCGCTGCACGTCCAGGTCGGGAAAGATCTCGGCCAGGCCCTGCGCGGTGCCGATGGGATCGACCATCTGGTGGGGATGGGCATAGACCGAATGGGTCAGCAGGTTCGTGGCCAGCACCCTGCCCCGCCGGTCGGTGATGTCCGCGCGCTGAGAGATGATCTGCGACGACAGCACCTGCGCGCGCGGTTCTGCCGCCGCGCTGGAGGCGAGCGTCCCCATGCGCACCGCGACCGTGCCGAAGGCCAGCATGAAACAGCCCGCCATGACGATCAGCCGACCTTCGGCGCGCCTGCGGGCGCGGTCCTGGATCTGTTCGTGGCGGCGGCGGCGGTTCTCGGCCTCGATGTCGTCGGGGTTCTCGCCGCGCTCGCGCGCTCTCAGGATGCGGGCCAGGGGGCGCAGGGGGGTGCGGATCATGGCTGAGGCTCCTCGGCAGGATCGGTTTCGGGCAGAAGGTCGGTGACCAGGTCGGCCGACGGCGGGGGCGGCTTGGGATAGTCGATGTGGTCCAGGTCCAGGAACTGCCCCGATTCGACCGGACCCAGTTCCAGCCGGTCGAAGTTCAGGTCGACCAGCTGGCGCAGGCGGTCGGGGCGGTTCAGGAAGGCCCATTCGGCCCGCAGCACGCCCAGCTCCTCGCGCAGGCCCGCGATCTGGCGCTGGACCTGGGACATCTCTCCGATGGCGGCCTGGGTGGCATAGTTCTCGCGATAGGCCCAGAAGGCCAGTCCCATCAGCATCAGCACGCAGGCCAGACAGGTCAACGACCGCATCACGCAGCTCCCGGAAGATGCGGCATGGCCAGCGACCGGGCATCGACCGCGCCCGCCGCGGCGTCGGTGCGCACGGCCACGCGCAGCAAGGCTGAACGCGCACGCGGGTTCACGTCCAGCTCCTCGGGGTCGGGACCGATCGCACGGCGGAAGGGCAGGCGGAAGGCCGGCTCCACGACCTGCGTGACCGGCGCATAGCGGTTGCCGCCGCCGCCCGCATCGGACCGCGCCTGCATGAAGCGCTTGACGATCCGGTCCTCCAGCGAATGAAAGCTGACGACGGCCAGCTGGCCGCCCGGCTTCAACGCGCGTTCGGCGGCCGACAGGCCCGCCACCAGCTGACCGAACTCGTCGTTCACCCAGATGCGGATCGCCTGAAAGCTGCGCGTCGCGGGATGGCTCTGCCCCGGCTTGGCGCGCGGCAGGCAGCCGGTGACCACCTGGGTCAGCTGCGTGGTCCGGGTCAGCGGGCGCGCGGCCACGATGGCGCGCGCGATGCGGCGCGCGGCACGCTCCTCTCCGTAATGATACAGCACGTCGGCGATGTCCGATTCTTCGGCGCTGTTCAGAAGGTCCGCGGCGGACGGCACATCGCCGCCCATCCGCATGTCCAGCGGCCCGTCCCGCATGAACGAGAACCCGCGATCCGCTTGGTCCAGCTGCATCGAGCTGACGCCGAGGTCCAGCACCACCCCGTCCAGCGCCTGACCGGCCAAGGCGTCCATGTCGGAAAACGTACCCTCGACCAGGCGCAGGCGGTCGCCGTACTGGCCGCGCCATGCCTCGGCCATGCGAAACACCGACGGATCGCGGT
Organism: Paracoccus marcusii; assembly: GCF_028621715.1. Classification (NCBI taxonomy): domain Bacteria; kingdom Pseudomonadati; phylum Pseudomonadota; class Alphaproteobacteria; order Rhodobacterales; family Paracoccaceae; genus Paracoccus; species Paracoccus marcusii. The sequence goes on from NZ_CP117466.1 coordinate 323,585, forward strand.
CGACGCCGATGACCAGGTCGGCCCCCGCATCCAGCAGGCCACGGGCATAGCCGCCCGCGCCGAACGTGCCGTCCAGCCAGACGCCCCCGATGGGTGCGGTCGCGCGCAGCAGCGGCGCCAGCAGGACCGGAATATGCGGATCCGCCATGCCCTAGCCCTCGGAGGATTGCTGCAGGAAGGCGCGGGGGTCGAATTCGGGGCCCTTGCTGGCCGCGAAATCCTCCAGCGCCTGCACGTCCTTGGGACGCGATTCGGGGTGATAGACCTGGATGTAGTCGCCGCGCGATTCAAAGATCGTCTCGGTCCCGTCGGCAAAGCCCAGCCTGTCGCGCAGCTTTGCGGGCAGGACCAGGCGGCCCTCGCGGTCGATCTCAAGGTCGGTGGACTGTCCGTTCATCAGCAGCTCCAGCCAGCGGCGCTCCTGGCTGCCGCGGGTCAGGCGGTCGATCTGCTCGTCGATCTGCTCGATGGCCTCGATGGTGTACAGCTCCAGCCAGTTCCACCAGTCAGGGCCATAGACCGCCACCAGCTGCGTGCGCCCGGTGTTCGTCCCCGAGAATGACGGGTCGCCGGCATCGAACACGCGGCGCAGCCGGGCCGGGATCGACATCCGACCCTTGCCATCGACCTTGACGGTTTCGGTGCCTCTGAACTTCCGCGCCACCTGGGCCCGCCCTCACTGTCCTGCTCTTTCGGGACGTCCGAAAGAGAAAGGGCGGATCGGGCCGCTGCCACTGCCCGATCCGCCGCCCTCGTTCCCGATTTACCCGGGCCCCTTTGCGGGGTTGGTTGCCGACCCGTCGCACGCCACCTGGGGGAGGTGCTGCTCGCGGACGCGGGCCGGCTATGTTGGAAAACGGTTGCCTGTATGAAGTCTGCTTCGCCTGTCCGGGGTCTTGGCGCCCCTTGAACTGCCCGTTTTCGTGATCCGGTTGTGACATGGGATTTCATGGGAAGCAACGGTATTCTTGGGCCACCAGCCGCATTCCGCCGCAGCTTTTGCCTGAGCCCGAATCAAAAAATGCCGCAGAGGCGGCAGTGATGCGGCAAAGTTTGGTGGCGTGACGCGAAAGCCACACTACATCTAGAAGGCGAGTAACAAACGCATTTTGCCGGTCACTGGGTCCATTTCACCACAGTTCAAAGCCCTGCAAGTCGAAAATCCGGGCAGCGTTGCAAAACTTTTGGAACAGATCACGGACGATCACGAAATCGAGAGGTCATTCGAGCCTTACTTCCCGCAATTTCCCGACCGTCCCGTGCATTCCCAAAGCAAGCCCGGATTTCGCGCAGATCAGGCGATGCCGCCCTGCACCAGACGGTCGGCCAGGCGGGCATACGCCTCGGACACGGCTCCATCGCCCAAGGCCACCGGTCGTCCCGAATCGCCGGCCAGCCGGACCTCAAGCTCCAGCGGCAGGGCGCCCAGGAACGGCAGGTTAAGCGCCTCGGCCTCGGCCGCGACGCCGCCATGGCCGAACAGATGCGCCTCGTGCCCGCATTTGGGACAGATATAGGTAGACATGTTCTCGACCAGGCCCAGGACCGGTGTCTTCAGCTTGCCGAACATGTCGATCGCACGGCGCGCGTCCAGCAGCGCCACGTCCTGCGGCGTGGAGACGATAATCGCACCCGTGACGGGGGCCTTCTGGCACAGCGACAGCTGCACGTCGCCGGTACCGGGCGGCAGGTCGATCAGCAGGACGTCCAGTTCGCCCCAGTTCACCTGCTGCAGCAGCTGCTGCAACGCGCCCATCAGCATCGGGCCGCGCCAGACCAGCGCCTCGCCCTCCTTCAGCATCAGGCCGATCGACATGACGGTGACGCCATGCGCATGCATCGGATCGATCCGCTGTCCATCCGGGCTGGCAGGCCGGCCCGAGACGCCCATCATCCGCGGCTGCGAGGGGCCATAGATGTCGGCATCCAGCAGGCCGACCTTGCGCCCCGCGCGCGCCAAGGCGACGGCAAGGTTCGAGGTGACGGTGGATTTCCCGACACCGCCCTTGCCGGATCCGACGGCGATGATGTGGCGCACGCCGGGAATCGCCTGCGGACCGGCCTGGGGCGTGGGATGCCCGCCGATCTTCAGGGACGGGGCGGCGCCCTGCCCGGATACGGCCTTGGGCGGCGCGGGCTTGGCGGGGGCGGTCATGACGATCTGGACCTTGGCCACACCGGGGATACGTTCCAGCCGGGCACGGGCCTCGGCCTCGACCGGGGCCATGGCCTGCGCGGTGGCCGCATTCTCGACCTCCAGCACGAATCGCACCGTCTCCTGGTCGATGGTCAGCGCGCGGATCAGGTCGGCCTGACCCAGCGTCCCTCCCTGCGGAAGGGCAATATCCGAGATTGCCGTAAGGATCGTTTCGCGTGTGACGGGCATGTGAGGGACCTGTGTCTTTGTTCGCCCGGCAGCATGAAGCATAGAGACGGGACCCTCAACACCCCCTGCGACAATCCGTACCGCACGGCGCTAACCGCTTTCAAACAGATGATTTTTGCGCCCGCGGCGTGATCGCTAACAGATGTATCGTGTCAATTTTATGTCGTTAATTCATCGTTAAAGAAGGCAATAGGTCAGCCTTGGCTATGCAATTGCTGCATGGCAGCATTACGAAACCATCCGTTGTGAAACGCCGTCGATGGGGCCATCTTCAACTCAACGAAACGCCGGGCCAATCCGGGAACGGCGCAGACGAGATGAACCGAAAGGATACGACCATGGCTGTTATCGCCCAAGCACACAACGCCACCGCCGACGCCGGCCTGCGTGGCCGCCTGCTGAGCGCGATCCAGCGGATGCAGGAAAACCGCGCCCGCCGCGCCGTTTACCGCCAGACCGTGCGCGAACTGAATGCCCTGACCACCCGCGATCTGGACGATCTGGGCATCAGCCGCTCGATGATCACCCGCCTGGCGCACGAAGCGGCATGGGGTTCGGCCCAGTAATTCTGGGACACCAAGAATTTGCATTCCCGGCCCTCTCCTCCTCCCTGGGTCCGGGACCGGCGGCATCCTCCTCTCCTCCTCCCTGGAGGGTGCCGCCCAAAAGACGCACTGGAACCCGATCCTCCTCCCCGGGTTCACGTGCCAGGCGGCGGCCCCACTCCTCCCTCCCAGGGGTCGCCGCAAAAAGTTTCATAGCCGCCCCATTCGCGGCACGCTGATACGCCCGGTCCTCTCCTCCTCCCTCCCGGACCCGGCGTTCGCGGTACGGCCTCTCCTCCTCCCTGGCCCTACCGCACCCCATACGCGGCCCCTCCTCCTCCCTGGGCCAGCGTTCAGCGGCGACCTCCCTCCTCCTCCCTGGAGGTCGCCGCGCCTTCATAGCCGCCCCGATCGCGGCACACGGATACGACGGGCTCTCCTCCTCCCTGCCCGGTCGTAAGCGGTGATGGCCTCTCCTCCTCCCTGGCCGGAACCGCGACCCATACGCGGCCCCTCCTCCTCCCTGGGCCAGCGTTCAGCGGCGACCTCCCTCCTCCTCCCTGGAGGTCGCCGCGCCCCTCCTCCGGAACCCAGCGCCCCCATGACGCATTGCCCCCGACACGCAATCGGAGGCCGCATGATTCTGCGCAAGGGCACCAAGGTGGAATGGGACTGGTCGGGCCACAAGGCGACCGGAAAGATCACGGACATCTTCACCGATGACGTCGAACGGACGATCAAGGGCAGCAAGATCAGCCGAAACGCATCCAAGGACGATCCCGCCTACCTGATCGAACAGGATGACGGCGACCAGGTGCTGAAGGGCCGGTCAGAACTGCGCCGCGCCGATTGACGTCTTTTCCCCGCCGTGCGCCCACGCTAAGGCTGGCGGATGCTCAGCTATCAACATGCCTATCATGCCGGGAACCTGGCCGACCTGCACAAGCACGGGTTGCTGGCGGTCGCGCTGGACTACCTGACCCGCAAGGACAAGCCGCTTTCCTATCTGGAAACCCATGCGGGACGGGGCCTTTATGACCTGACCGGCGCCGAGGCGCAGAAGACGCAGGAGGCCGCGCAGGGCATCGCCCGTGCCACGGTCGAACACTGGCTGCCGCAGGATCACCCGCTGATGCAGGCGCTGCGGGCCGTGCGCGACCTGCGAGGCGCGCAGGCCTATCCCGGTTCACCGCTGATCGCAGGGCATTTCCTGCGCCACGAGGACAAGGCCCACCTGGCCGAACTGCACCCCGCCGAATTTCAGGCCCTGCGCCGCGTGGCGGGCTTTGCCACCCTGCACCAGCAGGACGGCTTCGCGATGGCACAGGCGGTCTGTCCGCCCGATCCGCGCCGCGGCCTGCTGCTGATCGACCCCAGCTATGAGGTCAAGGCAGACTATGCCGCGATCCCGCGCCAGATCGGCCTGATCGCGCGCAAGTGGAACGTGGGGGTCATCGCGCTGTGGTATCCGATCCTGACCGATCACCGCCACATGGGCATGACCGCGCAGCTGGTCAGCGATTTCCCCGATGCCCTGCTGTCCGAGGTGTCGTTTCCCCCTGCCCGTCCAGGTCATTCGATGATCGGATCGGGCATGTTCGTGCTCAACGCCCCCTGGGGCCTGGCCGAGCACGCCCGCCAGATCGAGGCGATGTTCCGCGAGCGCGCCTGACGGGGATTCCCCCGCCGATTGCGCTGTGCCATGATCGGCCCGGCCACAAGGATTCCCTGCCATGCCTCAACGTCTGTCCATCGGCGCCACCGTGTTCCTGGTCCTCACCGTCCTGGTCGGCCTGTATTTCGCCTATGCCGCGGTGCAGGGCCCGTCGGGCATCCTGCGCCGGATCCAGATCCAGGCCGAGACCGAGGATCTGCGCGAGGCCCGCGACCTGCTGCAGGCCGACGTGACCCGCATGCAGAACCTGACCCGCCGCCTGTCGGACGATTATCTGGACCTGGACCTCTTGGACGAACGCGCCCGCGAGGTGCTGGGCCTGCTGCGCGCGGACGAGATCCTGCTGCGGTAGGGCCGGGATTGCACGGCTGTCGGTGATGCGCTACGGATAGTTTAACGCTGAACTATCCGCCACGCTTCCAGGAGGACACGCCGCATGGCCAGAAAACCAAGCCCCCAGCAGGAGGCTCCTTCGAACACGTCGAAGGAAGAGTTGCTGAAATACTATCGCGACATGCTGCTGATCCGCCGATTCGAGGAGAAGGCCGGCCAGCTGTACGGCATGGGCCTGATCGGCGGGTTCTGCCACCTTTATATCGGCCAGGAAGCCGTCGTGGTGGGTCTGGAGGCCTGCGCCAAGGACGGCGACAAGCGCATCACCAGCTATCGTGACCACGGTCACATGCTGGCCTGCGGGATGGAGGCGCGCGGCGTCATGGCCGAGCTGACCGGGCGTCAGGACGGCTATTCCAAGGGCAAGGGCGGCAGCATGCACATGTTCAGCCGCGAAAAGCATTTCTATGGCGGCCACGGCATCGTCGCCGCGCAGGTGCCCCTTGGCGCGGGCCTTGCCTTCGCGGACAAGTATCTGGGCAACGACAACGTCACCTTCACCTATTTCGGCGATGGCGCGGCGAACCAGGGCCAGGTCTACGAGACCTACAACATGGCCGAGCTGTGGGACCTGCCGGTCGTCTTCGTGATCGAGAACAACCAGTATGCCATGGGCATGTCGGTCAAGCGGTCGACGAAATCTACCACCTTCTTCGGCCGTGGAGAGGCCTTCGGCATCCCCGGCGAACAGGTCGACGGCATGGACGTGCTGGCGGTCAAGGCGGCGGGCGAAAAGGCCGTGGCGCATTGCCGCGCCGGCAAGGGCCCCTACATCCTGGAGGTCATGACCTATCGCTATCGCGGGCATTCGATGTCGGACCCGGCCAAGTACCGGACCCGCGAGGAGGTCCAGAAGATGCGCGACGAGCGTGACCCGATCGAGAACATCCGTGAGATGCTGCTGACCGGCAAGCATGCCACCGAGGAGGACCTCAAGGCGCTGGACAAGGAAATCAAGGACATCGTCAACGATTCCGCGGAATTCGCCAAGGACAGCCCCGAGCCCGACCTGGCCGAGCTGTGGACCGACATCTATGCCGACGAACTGCCCCAGGGCAGCGCCGAAGAGAACGCCTAAGGGGGACCGTCACATGGCAATTGAAATCCTGATGCCCGCCCTGTCCCCCACGATGGAGGAAGGCACGCTGGCGAAATGGCTGAAGAAAGAGGGCGACGCGGTGAAATCCGGCGACGTCATCGCCGAGATCGAGACCGACAAGGCCACGATGGAGTTCGAGGCCGTCGACGAGGGGATCATGGGCAAGCTGCTGGTGGCCGAGGGCACCCAGGGCGTCGCTGTGAACACCCCCATCGCGGTGCTGGTCGAGGAGGGAGAGGACGCCGACGCGGCCCCTGCCCCCAAGGCCGAGGCCAAGCCGGCCGAAGCCCCCAAGAAGGATGACGGCGCCCAGCCCGGCGAATCCGCCATCGAGGAGGTCGTGACCCCGCAGCCCAAGCCGCGCAGCCCCGACTGGCCCGAAGGCACCAAGATGAAGACCATGACCGTGCGGGAAGCCCTGCGCGAGGCCATGGCCGAAGAGATGGACCGCGACGAGACCGTCTTCCTGATGGGCGAGGAAGTGGGCGAATACCAAGGCGCCTACAAGATCAGCCAGGGCCTGCTGGAGCGGTTCGGCCCCCGCCGCGTCGTGGACACGCCCATCTCCGAGATCGGCTTTGCCGGCATCGGCACCGGGGCGGCCCTGGCCGGCCTGCGCCCGATCGTCGAGTTCATGACCTTCAACTTCGCCATGCAGGCGATCGACCACATCATCAACTCGGCCGCCAAGACGCTGTACATGTCGGGGGGCCAGATGGGCTGCCCGATCGTGTTCCGCGGCCCGAACGGCGCCGCTGCCCGCGTGGGCGCGCAGCACAGCCAGGATTACGCCGCATGGTACGCGGCCATTCCGGGCCTCAAGGTCGTGATGCCCTATTCGGCCGCCGACGCGAAGGGCCTGATGAAGCAGGCGATTCGCGACAACAACCCGGTCATCTTCTTGGAGAACGAGATCCTGTATGGCCGCAGCTTCGAGGTGCCGGACCTTGAGGACTTCACCATTCCCTTCGGCAAGGCCAACACGGTCCGGTCGGGCGACGACGTGACGCTGGTCAGCTTCGGCATCGGTGTGGCGCATGCGCTGGAGGCCGCGGCCAAGCTGGCCGAGGAGGGCATCGAGGCCGACGTGATCGACCTGCGCACCCTGCGGCCGCTGGACTATGACGCGATCCTGGAATCGGTCAAGCGGACCAACCGTTGCGTGACCGTCGAGGAGGGCTTCCCCGTGGGCGCCATCGGCAACCACATCTCGGCCTATCTGATGGAGAACGCGTTCGACTATCTGGACGCGCCCGTCATCAACTGCACCGGCAAGGACGTGCCGATGCCCTATGCCGCCAATCTGGAAAAGCACGCGCTGATCACGCCCGCCGAGATCGTCGAAGCCGTGAAAAAAGTCACCTACAAGTAAGGGAGCTGCGCGATGCCCACGGAAATCCTGATGCCCGCCCTCTCCCCGACCATGGAGGAGGGCACGCTGGCCAAGTGGCTGGTCAAGGAAGGCGACGAGGTCAAGTCCGGCGACGTCATCGCCGAGATCGAGACCGACAAGGCCACGATGGAGTTCGAGGCCGTCGACGAAGGCCGCATCGGCAAGATCCTGATCGCCGAGGGCACCTCGGCGGTCAAGGTCAACACCGCCATCGCGGTCCTGCTGGAGGACGGCGAGGAGGCGGGCGACATCAGCGCGCCCAAGGCCAAGGAAGAGCCCAAGGCGGATGCCGAGCCCGAACCGGCCGAGAAGGGCTATGGCGGCCCGATCGGCGCACCGGTCGCCGGCGATGCCAAGGCCGACGCACCCAAGGGCGACCGGGTGTTCGCCTCACCCCTGGCGCGGCGCATCGCCAAGGACAAGGGTCTGGACCTGTCGCAGATCCAGGGCAGCGGCCCCCGTGGCCGCATCGTCAAGGCCGATGTCGAGAACGCCAAGGCAGGTGAGGCCAAGCCCGCAGCGGCGGCTGCGGCACAGCCCGAGGCGAAGGCGGCCCCCGCGGCAGCCGCAGCCCCGGCTCAGGCCCCCAAGGGCCTGTCGACCGAGGCCGTGCTAAAGATGTATGCCGACCGCGAGACCGAGGAGGTCGCGCTGGACGGCATGCGCCGCACCATCGCCGCCCGCCTGTCCGAGGCCAAGCAGACCATCCCGCATTTCTACCTGCGCCGTTCGGCCAAGCTGGATGCGCTGATGGAGTTCCGGGCCACGCTGAACAAGCAGCTGGAGAGCCGTGGCGTAAAGCTGTCTGTCAACGACTTCATCATCAAGGCCAGCGCCCTGGCGCTGCAGCAGGTGCCTGACGCGAACGCGGTCTGGGCGGGGGATCGCATCCTCAAGCTGAAACCGTCGGACGTCGCCGTGGCCGTGGCCATCGAGGGCGGGCTGTTCACGCCCGTGCTGAAGGACGCGCATCAGAAGACCCTGTCGGCGCTGTCGGCGCAGATGAAGGATCTGGCCGCGCGCGCCAAGTCCAAGAAGCTGGCCCCCCATGAATACCAGGGCGGCAGCTTCGCGATCAGCAACCTGGGCATGTTCGGCATCGAGAACTTCGACGCGGTCATCAACCCGCCGCATGGCGCGATCCTGGCCGTGGGTGCGGGCATCCCGACCCCGGTCGTCGAAAAGGGCGAAGTCGTGGTGCGCAACGTCATGTCGATGACGCTGTCGGTGGACCACCGGGTGATCGACGGTGCGCTTGGCGCGCAACTGCTGGAGGCGATCGTCGCCCATCTGGAAAACCCGATGGGCATGCTGGCCTGACCAGCATTCGAACGGAACAGACGGCGGGCCATCAGCCCGCCGTTTTTCGTTGTCAGAACGTGACGGCGACGCCCGGCAGGCGCAATTCCTTGATCAGGTCGCGCAACTCCTGCCGCGCGGCGATCTGGGACATGCTCATGGCCTCGGTGCCGACATCCTTCAGATCCAGCAGGGTCAGCCCGTTCGGAAACAGCTCGCGAAAGATCACGCGTTCCGAAAATCCGGGCGCCACCCGAAACCCGATGCGCTTGGACAGGTCGGCCAACGCGCCGCCGACCTTGCGCTTGTTGTGCATCTGCTGGGTGCCAAGGCGGTTTCTCAGCACCAGCCAGTCGATGGGCCCTGCCCCCGCCTGCGCGCGCAGCTGGCGTGCGCCCCATACCATCTCGGCATAGATCGAGGGACCAAGCACGTCACCGTCGGGCGACAGGCGCGCCAGCAGGTCGAAGTCGACGAAACTGTCGTTCAGGGGCGTGATCAGCGTATCGGCGACCGTATGCGCCATCTGGCTCAGCTTGGTGTGCGACCCGGGGCAGTCCAGCAGGATGAAATCGCACGTCGCCTCCAGCTGCCGCAAAGCGGGCGTCAGGGGATCGGCGCCCTCGCCAAGCGGCGCCAGCACGGGCATGGGCAGGTCCAGCCTCTTGCGCACCAGGAAGGCGGCGCGATTCTCCAGATAGCGGCCAAAGCTGCGCTGGCGGACGTCCAGGTCCAGCCCGCCGACCCGGTGCCCCATCCGCGCCAGCGCGGTCGCCACATGCATCGAGGTGGTCGACTTGCCCGAGCCGCCCTTTTCGTTTCCGACCACGATGATATGCGCCACAAGCAGCCTCTTGTCCTGTCCCGACGGGAAACCTAGCGACCGCGCCGCCGGATGGAAAGCCGCCCCGGCAGCCCTAGCGCCGCATCAGCCGTCCGTCGATCATCGCCAGCCCAAGCCCGATGACCGCCATGCCCAGCAGCTGCGGCAGGCCCAGAACCTCGTCCAGGAACAGCCAGCCCAGCAGGATCGCCGACACCGGTACCAGGAACGTCACCAGAGAGATGTTCGTGGCCCCCGCCCGGCCCAGGATGCGAAAGAACAGCACATAGGCCAGCCCTGTGCAGACCAGCCCCAGCAGGCTGATCGCCAGCCAGACCTGGGCAGGTGCCGCCGGCGGCAGCCCGTCATGCGCCAATGCCAGCGGCAGCAGCACGACGCTGGTGCCCGTCACCATGCCTGCCGCCGTGACCAGCGGGTCGACGCCCTGCGCACGAAACCGCCGTCCAAAGGCCGCGGCCCAGGCATAGCTGATCGCGGCGCCCAGCATCGCCAGTTGCGGCAGCACGCCATGGCCGTGACCCGCCAGTTCGTCCACGCCGATCATCACTGCGACACCGCCCAGGCCCAGGGCGACCCCGGCCAGGCGCATCAGCCCCGCGCGCTCATCCGCCAGCACCAGGGTCGAGACCAGCACCGTGAACAACGGCGTCGTCGCGTTCAGGATGGACGCCAGCCCTGCCGGGATGAACCCCTGCGCCCAGACGATCAGCCCAAAGGGGATGGCGTTGTTCAGGACGCCCATCACCAGGAACGCGCCCCACAGCCCCGCGCCGCGCGGCAGTGCCCGCCCGGTCGCCAGCACGATGGCCCATAGGACCGCGGCGGCGATCATCACGCGCAGCGCCACCACCCACAGGACCGGCATATGCCCCACGATCAGCGCGATCAGGAAGAACGACCCGCCCCAGATCAGTGACAGCAGCAGCAGAAGGCCCCAGTCGGATGCGCTCATCCGCGCGGTGATCATCGGACGGTCCGGTCTGGCAACGGGCGGGAATGGGTCATGGGTCCTCCTGCGGCGCACGCTGCCCCAAGCCGGGGCCGAGGGAAAGGGCTCAGCCGTCGCGCAGCGCCGCCAGCGCGGCCTGAACCTTCGGGGTGCGATGCAGATCGACATGGGTGACCAGCCACAGGTTGGAATCCCATTCCGGCAGGCTCAGCGCGGGCAGAAGGCCATGCGCCAGGCTGTCGGGCAGGGCACCGACCGCCAGCCCGGCGCGGATCACCGCCTCGCGCGCAGTGGCCTCGTTGGCGGTGACCAGGATGTTCTCGGGGCCGATGCGGTCCTGCAGCCAGCGCATGTAGGGGGCGCCGCGCGCCTCTGGTCCCGGCAGGGCAAAGCGGTGGTCGCGCGGATTGTCGACCGGCCCGTGCCGGTCCAGGTACGAGGCCGCGGCATACATCACATGCCCCATCCGCCCCATCGCACGCACGACATAGTCGGGCTCGGTCGGTTCGGCCCCGCCGCGGATGGCCACATGCGCCTCTCCGGCGCCCAGCCGGAACAGGCGCGCGTCCGTGGCATAGGTCAGGCGCAGGTCGGGATGGCGCGCCATCAGCGCGATCAGCCGCGGCATGACCAGATCCACCAGTTCCGGCAGCGAGGTCACGACCAGCTCTCCCTCGATCCGCTCTCCGGCGCCGGCGATCTGCGCGGCCATCTGGGCAAAGCGTTCATCCGCAGCCCCCGCCGCATCCAGCAGGGTGCGCCCGGCCTCGGTCAGGGCATAGCCGCGGGTGTGGCGTTGGAACAACCGGGCACGCAGGGCCGATTCCAGCGCGTCGATGCGGCGGATCACCGTGGCGTGGTGCACGCCAAGATCGGCGGCCGCCCCGCTGACCGTTCCGGTGCGCGCGACGGCCAGTGCCACGCGGATATCGTCCCACGATTCGATCTGCATGTGCATCCCCGCACAGTGAATGCGCAGTTATCCCCCTTACGTTCGCAGGTGCATAGACCTAAATCTGCTGCAACGCAGAAACAACTCTCTGGGAGCTTGCCATGAACATCCTGCATCTCGACAGCGCCATCACCGCCGACGCCTCGGTCTCGCGCCAGCTAACCGCCGACATCCTGGCCCGCCTGACCGCTGCCAATCCCGACGCGACGGTGACCTATCGCGATCTTAGCACGGGCGTCCCCGCCATCGACACCGCATGGTTCAAGGCCGTGCGCGTGGGCACCGACGATCCGACCCCGCAGCAGCAGGCGCAGATCGACACCTCGAACGCGCTGCTGGCCGAGGTTCAGGCCGCCGATACGCTGGTGATCGGGCTGCCGGTCTACAACTTCTTCCTGCCGTCGCAGCTGAAGACCTGGCTGGACCAGATCGCCCGCGCCGGTGTCAGCTTCCGCTATACCGCCGAGGGCCCCGAGGGCCTGCTGACGGGCAAGCGCGCCTTCGTGGCCTATACCGCCGCCGGCACGCCGATGGGTTCGGACCTGGACCACGCGTCGGGCTATCTGCGCCATATGCTGGGCTTCCTGGGCATCACCGACGTGACCTTCGTGGCCGCCGACGGCCTTGCAATGGACCGCGAGGCCGGCATGGCACGCGCACAACAGGCGCTGGAGCAGATCGCGGCCTGACCGGTCTGCGCTGTTGCGCAGGTTCACCCCATCCTCATATGGCGGCATTGCATCCTTCGGGGACATTGCCGCCATGCGTTTCACGATTGCGACCGCCGCCCTGCTGACAGGGCTGGCGGTTTTTTACACCCCGGCCGTGGCGCAGACCCCGGTCAACGAAATCGCCACGCACCGCCCCCGTGACATGATCGAATGGACCAAGCTGCTGCGCGACAACGCCGCCCGCCAAAGCCATGTGGCCCTTCTGCAAGCGGCGACCGTCAGCGCGACCAACGCCGCCCAATTCGTCATCGTCGTGGCCCAGGACGGCATGATCATCGACGTGCGGACCATGTAGTCCTCGGGCAACCCGATAATGGATCATGCCCTGCGCAACAGCATCATGGACATGCCCCGGATGCCGCCCTTCACGGAGGACATGCCGCAGGGCAGCGCCAGCTTCGTTCTGCCGGTCAACGTCGGGACCCCGTGATCCGACCGGGCCTGCGTTGACAGGAACCCCCCTGCCCTGTACAAGACCCCGGATTCCCGGAAGCACAGCCTTCCGGTCCCTGCGCCAGATGCGGGGATCGCCCCCCGTCAGCGCGTTGCGCCCACGGGGGCTAAACCGATTTGGAGCCATAGGAGGCCCGGCCATGTTCGAGAACCTTTCCGATCGCCTGGGCGGCGTCTTCGACCGGCTGACCAAGCAGGGCGCCCTGTCCGAGGAGGACGTCACCGCCGCCATGCGCGAGGTGCGCGTGGCCCTGCTGGAGGCGGACGTCTCGCTGCCGGTGGCGCGCAACTTCGTCAAGGCCGTCACGGCCAAGGCCACCGGCGCTGCGGTCACGAAATCGGTCAGCCCCGGCCAGCAGGTCGTCAAGATCGTCCATGACGAGCTGATCAAGGTCCTGCAGGGCGACGACGCCCCCGAGGCGCTGCGCATCGACAACCCGCCCGCCGCCATCCTGATGGTTGGCCTGCAGGGTTCGGGCAAGACCACCACGACCGCGAAACTGGCCCTGCGCCTGAAGGACCGCGAGAAGAAGCGCGTGCTGATGGCGTCCCTGGACACCAACCGCCCCGCCGCGATGGAGCAGCTGGCCATCCTGGGCCAGCAGATCGGCGTCGACACGCTGCCCATCGTGATGGGCCAGACCGCCGTGCAGATCGCGCAGCGCGCCAAGACGCAGGCCTCGCTTGGTGGCTATGATGTGGTGATGCTGGACACCGCCGGCCGCCTGCATATCGACGAGGCGCTGATGACCCAGGTCCAGCAGGTCCGCGACATCGCGAACCCTCGCGAGACGCTGCTGGTCGTCGACGGCCTGACCGGCCAGGACGCCGTGAACGTCGCGACCGAGTTCGACGCCAAGGTCGGCGTCACCGGCGTGGTGCTGACCCGGATGGACGGCGACGGGCGCGGCGGCGCGGCCTTGTCGATGCGCGCCGTGACCGGCAAGCCGATCCGCTTCGTGGGTCTGGGCGAAAAGATGGACGCGCTGGAGACCTTCGACGCCAGCCGCGTCGCGGGGCGCATCCTGGGCATGGGCGATATCGTGGCCCTGGTCGAGAAGGCCCAGCAGGTGCTGGAGGTCGAGCAGGCCGAGCGCATGATGAAGCGGTTCCAGAAGGGCCTCTTCAACATGAACGACCTGCGCGGCCAGCTGGAGCAGATGCAGAAGATGGGCGGCATGTCCTCGGTCATGGGGATGATGCCCGGCATGGCCAAGATGGCCAAGCAGGCCGAGGCCGCGGGCTATGACGACAAGGTCGTCCGCCACCAGATCGCCCTGATCAATTCGATGACCAAGAAGGAACGGGCCAATCCCGACCTGCTGCAGGCCAGCCGGAAAAAGCGCATTGCTGCGGGCGCAGGTCTGGACGTGTCGGACCTGAACAAGCTGCTGAAGATGCAGAAGCAGATGGCCGACACGATGAAGAAGCTGGGCAAGATGGGCAAGGGCGGGCTGATGAAGCAGGCCATGCGCGCCATGACCGGCAAGGCCGGCGGCCTGCCCGACATGGAGAACCTGGACCCCGCCAAGATGGCCGAGGCCCAGAAGATGCTGGCCGATCCCAAGGGCCTGGGCGGCCAGTTGGGCCGCGCGGGTTTGCCTGCCGGCTTGGGCGGATTGTTCGGCAAGAAATGATCACGCTGTCCCCCACCCCGGTTCTGGAGACGGAACGGCTGACCCTGCGCGCGCCCTTGGGCAGCGACTGGCCGCATTGGCGCAGCTTCTATCAGTCGGATCGCGCGCAGTTCGTGGGCGGCGGTTCGCCCGAACCCAAGCCCGGCGCCTATTGGCGGGCCTTCGGCCACCTGACCGGCCATTGGGTGATGCGCGGCTTCGGGATGTTCGTGTTCTGCCTTAAAGGCGATGATACGCCCCTGGGCATGACCGGCCCGTGGTACCCCGACGGCTGGCCCGAGCATGAGCTGGGCTGGACCGTCTGGTCGCAGGCCGCCGAAGGCCGCGGCTATGTCGCCGAGGCCGCCCGTGCGGTGCGCGCGCATGCGTTCCGTGACCTGGGCTGGACCACGGCCGTCAGCTATATCGACCCGGACAATGCCCGGTCGATCGCGCTGGCCGAACGGCTTGGCGCAGTGCGCGACCGCGGCGCGCGGCAGCCGGTCTTCGACAAGCCCTGCCTCGTCTATCGTCACAGCCCGGAGGCCGCATGAACGACGCAACCACCCGCGCGGCCGACCTGCTGCGCGACCACCGTGCCAGCATCGACCGGCTTGACGCCATCCTGGTCTATACGCTGGCCGAACGCTTCAAGCACACCCAGTCCGTCGGCCGCCTGAAGGCCCGGCACGACCTTCCGCCGTCCGATCCCTCGCGCGAGGCAAGCCAGATCGAACGCCTGGAACGCCTCGCGCGCGAGGCCGATCTCGACCCGGAATTCGCGCGCAAATTCCTGACCTTCGTGATCGCCGAAGTCATTCGGCACCACGAACATTATCAGTCCTGACCGGACGACAACCCAAGGAGACTATCTGATGTCCATGAAGATCCGCCTGGCCCGTGGTGGCAGCAAGAAGCGCCCGCACTATGCCATCGTCGCGTCGGATTCGCGCATGCCGCGCGACGGCCGCTTCATCGAGAAGCTGGGCACCTACAACCCGCTGTTGGCCAAGGACAGCGAAGACCGCGTCAAGATGGACGTCGAGCGCATCCAGTACTGGCTGAGCCACGGCGCGCAGCCGACCGACCGTGTCGCACGCTTCCTGGAAGCCGCGGGCGTCAAGGAAAAGGCCGAGCGCAAGAACATGAAGAAGGCAGAGCCCGGCAAGAAAGCCAAGGCCCGCGCCGACGAGCGCGCCAAGAAGGCCGCGGCGCCCGCCGAAGCCGAATGATCTGACGCTGGCGGGGGAAACCCCGCCAGTCCTTTATTGCAAGGGTGTGACATGACCGAAGACCGCATCTGCGTCGGCGCCATCGCGGGGGCTTTCGGGGTCCACGGAGAGGTGCGGCTGAAAAGCTTCTGCTCGGACCCTGCCGATATCGCGACCTATTCCCCCCTGACGTCCGAGGACGGCACCCGCCGGTTCGAGGTGTCGCTGACGCGCGAGGTGACGGGCGCCCTGGGTGCGCGCATCAAGGGCATCGCCACCAAGGAGGATGCCGACGCCCTGCGCGGCGTGACCCTGTGGGCCCCGCGCAGTGCCCTGCCCGCGCTGCCGGATGACGAATTCTATCATGCCGACCTGATCGGGCTGGAGGTCGTCGATACCGGCGGCAAATCCTTGGGCCGGGTGCGTGCCCTGTACGATCACGGCGCCGGCGACATCATCGAGGTGGTGGGCGGCACGCAGGTGCTGATGCTGCCCTTTACCCGTGCCGTCGTGCCGACCGTCGATCTGGCCGCGCGTCGCATCGTGGTGGACCCGCCCGGCGACGACGAATGAGCGACGCGCCCAGTCCCAAGTCGCATGGCCGCCTGACCGCCCGTCCCAGCCTGCGCCCGCGCGAGCTGATGGCGGAACCGCAGGTGGCGGGCGCATGGACCGCGCGGATCGTCACGCTGTTCCCCGAAGCCTTTCCCGGCATCCTGGGCCTGTCCCTGACCGGCAAGGCGCTGGCGCAGGGCTTGTGGAACTTGCGCACCATCGGCCTTCGCGACTTCGGCATGGGCCGGCATCGCAATGTCGACGACACGCCCGCGGGCGGCGGGGCCGGCATGGTCATCCGCGCGGACGTGCTGGACGCAGCCCTGACCGAGGCGCAGGCAGGACCGGGGCCGACCCTGCCCGTCCTTTACATGTCGCCGCGCGGCAGGCCGCTGACCCAGGCCCGTGCCCGGGCGCTGGCGCAGGGGCCGGGCGTCACGCTGATCTGCGGCCGGTTCGAGGGAATCGACCAGCGCGTGCTGGACAAGCACGCCATCGATGAGATCAGCATCGGGGATTATGTCCTGACCGGCGG
Organism: Paracoccus marcusii; assembly: GCF_028621715.1. Taxonomy (NCBI): domain Bacteria; kingdom Pseudomonadati; phylum Pseudomonadota; class Alphaproteobacteria; order Rhodobacterales; family Paracoccaceae; genus Paracoccus; species Paracoccus marcusii. The sequence goes on from NZ_CP117466.1 coordinate 340,221, forward strand.
AGAGATCGCCGCACAGGTCTTGATCGACGCGACGGTCCGGCTTATACCGCGCGTGCTGGGCAATCATGATTCCCTGGCCGAGGAGTCCTTTTCCATCGGCAACCGGGGTCTTCTGGAAGCGCCGCAGTTCACCAAGCCCGCCCTCTGGGATGGCCGCGAGATACCGCCCGTGCTGTTGTCGGGCAATCACGCAGCCATCGCCGCATGGCGGTCCGGTGAGGCCGAGAGGCTGACACAAGAACGCCGCCCCGATCTGTGGCGGGCATATGCGGAAACGCATGTGGACCCGGCTAAGGACCGACAGCGCTCGGGCGCATCAGACCAATCGCGGATGTACCGCGAGCATGACAAGGAACCAAAGCGATGAACCTGATCGCACAACTCGAAGCCGAGCAGATCGCCGAGCTTGGCAAGTCCATTCCCGACTTCAAGGCCGGCGACACCATCCGCGTCGGCTACAAAGTGACCGAGGGTACCCGTACCCGCGTCCAGAACTACGAAGGCGTCTGCATCTCGCGCCGTGGCGGCGCGAACATCGCGGCCAGCTTCACGGTCCGCAAGATCAGCTTCGGCGAAGGCGTGGAGCGCGTGTTCCCGCTGTATTCGACCAACATCGCCACGATCGAGGTCGTCCGTCGCGGCAAGGTCCGTCGCGCCAAGCTGTACTATCTGCGCGATCGTCGCGGCAAGTCGGCCCGTATCGTCGAAAAGACCAACTACCGTCCGCTGTCGGACGCGAAAGCCTGAGCAGAGGTCACGCCATGAAAAAAGAGATTCACCCCGATTACCACACGATCTCGGTCAAGATGACGGACGGGACCACCTACCAGACCCGTTCGACCTGGGGCGCCGAGGGCGACAGCATGTCGCTGGACATCGACCCGACCTCGCACCCGGCCTGGACCGGTGGTTCGTCGCGCCTGATGGATGCCGGCGGCCGCGTGACCAAGTTCAAGTCGAAATACGCGGGCCTGGGTTTCTGATCCACGCCACGATCGACGTCGCAGACGCCGCCCCTCGGGGCGGCGTTTCGCATTCCGGGGTCAGGTGAAAAACGCCAGCACGCGGCGGCGCTCTGCCATCCCCAGCCAGGTGGCCAAGGCCAGGCAGACCGCCATGACGGTCAGCGCCTTGGTGTCCCCCTCCAGCCCGAACCGGCTGGCGCAGATCATGATCATGACATGCACGAAATAGACGAAGGCCGCGGTGCTGGCCGCGCGCTTGCCGTCCCACGCCCCCTGCACCTGCTGCGCAGCCAGGAACAGCAGCGGCGCCGCCGCCAGCAGCGACAGCATCATGTCGACGCCCCAGCCCCCGCCCGCGATCACCCGCCAGACCAGGCTTTCCCCCATCACCGCCAGCAGCGCCAGACCGGCCAACGGCATGGCCCACCGCCGCAGCCCCGCACCCCAGCCATGCGCCAGCAGAACGCCAAGCGCAAAGAACGGAAAGATGGTGAAGACCCCGTTGCGGTAATGGTCCAGCTGGATCTCTGCCTGCCCGGTCAGGACCAGCAGCTGCAGGGCCAGCCCCGTGCCCGCCAGAAGCGCCGCCGCGACCGCGATCCGCATCTGTCGGCGCAGTACCATGACCATCACCGCCGATACCATCAGGCCCGGCAGGAACCACAGATGGAAATAGCCGAACACCAGCGTCTGCAGCGCATGCCCCGCCCCGGTCAGGTCCGGACCATAGATCGGCAGATAGATCGTCATCCACAGCAGGTACAACGCCAGGATGCGGCGCAGATACGGCCCACTGCGCCCGCCGCGCATGGCTGACAGGAAGAAGTACCCCGAGATCAAGGCGAAGACCGGCACCGCCAGACGATAGAGGCCGTTGAACAGCACCTGCTTGACCAGCGGCGGCGCGGCCTCGGGAAATGCGCTATGCAGGGCGATGACCGTCAGTGCCAGAAGGATGCGCAACGGGTCGATGGCGCTGTTGCGCCGGGTCTGAGATGTCATGGGCCGGCCTTTGTCGTGCAGCCCTGTCAACGGCCAAAGGCCCGTCCGGTTCACCCGCAGGGCGCGTTATCTGCGCCCTGCCCGGTCACGCGGCAGCGGCGCCCGGCGCGACCAGCCCGACGATGTCCATCATGATCGTGTTCAGCTGGAAATCCTTGGGCGTATAGACCCGCGCCACGCCCATCGCCGTCAGGCGCGCGGCGTCGTCGTCGGGAATGATGCCGCCGACGATCACCGGCACATGGCCCATCCCGGCGGCCTGCATGCGCGCCATCAGATCCTCGATCAGCGGCAGGTGGCTGCCCGACAGGATCGACAGGCCGACGACATGGACGTCCTGTTCGCGGGCACGCGCGACGATCTCCTCCGGGGTCAGGCGGATGCCCTCATAGGTGATGTCCATGCCGCAGTCGCGGGCGCGGAAGGCGATCTGTTCGGCGCCGTTCGAATGGCCGTCCAGGCCCGGCTTGCCCACCAGGAACTTCAGGCGCCGCCCCAGCCGGGCGCTGACCGCATCGACCGCATCCCGAATCTCCTCCAGCCCCTCGGTCCGGTTCGAGGGCGCCTGCGACACCCCCGTCGGGCCGCGGTATTCGCCATGAACCGCGCGCATCACGCCCGCCCATTCGCCGGTGGTGACGCCCGCGCGGGCGGCGGCGATGGACGGCCCCATGATGTTCGCGCCCGACTGCGCGGCGCGGCGCAGCGCGGCCAGCGCCGCCTCGACCGCGCTTGCGTCGCGTTCCGCGCGCCAGGCGGCCAGGCGGCCGACCTGATCGGCCTCGACCGCGGGGTCGACGACCATGATGCCGCCATCGCCCGCCGTCAGCGGCGAAGGCTCGGCCTGCTGCCAGCGGTTGACGCCGACCACGACCGTCTCGTTCGTCTCGATCCGGCCAAGGCGGGCCGCGTTCGATTCGACCAGCCGCGCCTTCATGTAGTCGATGGCCGCAATCGCACCGCCCATCTGGTCCAGCAGCGCCAATTCGTCCCGCGCGCCCTGCTTGAGGGTTTCGACCTTGGCGGCGATCACCGGATTGCCGTCGAACAGGTCGCCATATTCCAGCAGGTCGGTCTCATAGGCCAGGATCTGCTGCATCCGCAGCGACCATTGCTGATCCCAGGGCCGCGGCAGGCCCAAGGCCTCGTTCCAGGCGGGCAGCTGCACGGCGCGGGCGCGGGCGTTCTTGGACAGCGTGACGGCCAGCATCTCCAGCAGGATGCGATAGACGTTGTTCTCGGGCTGCTGCTCGGTCAGGCCCAGGCTGTTGACCTGCACGCCATAGCGGAACCGACGGTATTTCTCATCCGCGATGCCATAGCGGTCGCGGGTGATCTCGTCCCACAGCTCGGTAAAGGCGCGCATCTTGCACAGCTCGGTGACGAAGCGGATGCCCGCGTTCACGAAGAAGCTGATCCGCCCGACCATCTCGGGAAAGCTGTCGGAGGGCACCTTGTCCCGCAGATCGTCCAGCACGGCCACGGCGGTGGCCAGCGCATAGGCCAGCTCCTGTTCCGGCGTCGCCCCGGCCTCCTGCAGGTGATAGCTGCAGACGTTCATCGGGTTCCATTTCGGCAGGTGCTGCCGCGTATAGGCGGCGATGTCGGTGATCATCGCCAGCGACGGCGCAGGCGGACAGATATAGGTCCCGCGCGACAGGTATTCCTTGATCAGGTCATTCTGGACGGTGCCTTGCAGGCGGCTGACATCGGCCCCCTGCTCCTCGGCCACGGCGATGTACAGCGACAGAAGCCACGGCGCGGTCGCGTTGATCGTCATCGAGGTGTTCATCTGCTCCAGCGGGATCTGGTCGAACAGTGCGCGCATGTCTCCCAGATGGCAGACGGGGACGCCGACCTTGCCGACCTCTCCGCGCGCCAGGATATGATCGCTGTCGTAACCGGTCTGCGTGGGCAGGTCGAAGGCCACCGACAGGCCGGTCTGTCCGCGCGACAGGTTCGTCCGGTACAGCGCATTGGATTTCGCCGCCGTGGAATGGCCCGCATAGGTGCGGAACAGCCAGGGTTTGTCCTTGTCGGCCATCATGCCCTCGCAAGAAAATGTCATCAATAGTATCGATACAGACACAAAGCTGCGCCGTCAATTCGCCGCAGCGCGGCGCAGTTCTGATCATTCCGACATATTATTGCGCGTAATAGTGTCTGATAGTTGCATTGTTGCTTTTCATGTCGTAGGACAGAGCAAATCGGCGCGGTGATTCTGCACTGCGGCACAGGACAGGAGAAAGACGATGGCTCTCGACGCACCCACCCCGATCGCGCCCTACGACGCCCCGGTCAAAGACCTGTACGCCGTGGGCGAGATGCCCCCCCTGGGCCATGTGCCTGCGCGCATGCATGCCTGGGCGATCCGCCGCGAACGGCAGGGAGAGCCCGATCAGGCCATGCAGCTGGAGGTCGTGGACACCCCCGCCATCGACAGCAACGAGGTTCTGGTCCTGGTGATGGCGGCGGGCGTCAACTACAACGGGATCTGGGCGGGCCTGGGCAAGCCGATCAGCATGTTCGACGTGCATAAGCAGCCCTATCATATCGCCGGATCGGATGCGTCGGGGATCGTCTGGGCGGTGGGCGACAAGGTCAAGCGGTGGAAGGTCGGTGACGAGGTCGTCATCCACTGCAACCAGGACGACGGTGACGACGAGCATTGCAACGGCGGCGATCCAATGTTCTCGCCCACGCAGCGGATCTGGGGATACGAGACGCCGGACGGCAGCTTTGCCCAGTTCACCCGCGTGCAGGCCCAGCAGCTGATGCCCCGGCCGCGCCACCTGACCTGGGAGGAATCGGCCTGCTATACGCTGACGCTGGCCACGGCGTACCGGATGCTGTTCGGGCACGAGCCGCATGAGCTGAAGCCGGGCATGAACGTGCTGGTCTGGGGCGCGTCGGGGGGGCTTGGCTCCTATGCGATCCAGCTGATCAACGCGGCGGGCGGCAACGCCATCGGCGTGATCTCCGAGGAGGACAAGCGCGACTTCGTCATGGGGCTGGGCGCGAAAGGGGTCATCAACCGCAAGGAATTCCGCTGCTGGGGGCAGCTGCCCACTGTGAACACGCCGGAATACAAGGAGTGGTTCAACGAGGCGCGCAAGTTCGGCGCGGCGATCTGGGACATCACCGGCAAGGGCAACAATGTCGACATCGTCTTTGAACATCCCGGCGAGGCAACCTTCCCGGTCAGCACGCTGGTCTGCAAGAAGGGCGGGATGGTCGTGATATGCGCGGGTACCACGGGGTTCAACTGCACCTTTGATGTGCGGTACCTGTGGATGCATCAGAAGCGCATCCAGGGGTCGCATTTCGCCCATCTGAAGCAGGCCAGCGCCGCGAACAAGCTGATGCTGGAACGCCGCCTGGACCCCTGCATGTCCGAGGTCTTCCCCTGGGCCGAGATCCCGGCCGCGCACATGATGATGCTGCGCAACCAGCACAAGCCGGGCAACATGGCGGTGCTGGTCCAATCGCCGCGGACCGGGCTGCGCACCTTCGAGGATGCGCTGGAGGCCGGCCGGCGCTGACCTGCGTCCCGCGACGTGCCGGGGGGCCTGCCGCCCCCCGGACCCCCCGCGCGGCGGTGCATGGGGTCAGACCTTGCGGTCGCCCTCTCCAGCGCGGCGGCATTTCCATTCGCGAACCTGTTCGGTCGGATGGGTGGCCACCCATTTCGCCAGCTCGGACTGGCTCTGCAGCATGCAGGTGAACAGGCCGTTCCGTTCCTCGAACAGCAGGCTGTGATCGCTGCAGCGCTGTGGGTCGGCGAGCAGGCAGGTGACGAAGAACAGTTCGATCATCGCGTCTCTCCTGTTGGGGTGCCCGCAGGCACGGTGCCCGGGGCGGAAAAGTTGCACGGCGCTTTGCCTTGGCCGCGAAGGCAGGCTAAGGGTCTGGCATGAACAGTCCCGTCCCCGCCCCGACCCTTTCGCGCGATCAGGCCGATGCCTGGGACGCGCTGGCCGAAACCTTCGGCGCGGCGGGCATCGACATCATCGCAGAGGAACTGCATCCGCCCCAGTCGGGAAAAGGTCGCGTCATGGCGGTCATCGGCAAGGCCGGATCGGGCAAGACGCTGATGCTGTCGCAGATCACCAAGGCCCTGCTGGAGGCGGGGGTCGAGCTGATCAGCCCAGATTACGAAGGGCGGCGCCGCAAGGACCGGCGTAGCGTCGCCATCCTGGCGCCGACGAACAAGGCGGCGTTCGTTCTGCGCATGCGCGGCGTGCCCGCCACGACGATCCACCGGATCCTGTACACCCCGGTCTATGATCCGCAATACGAGAAGATCGCCGAATGGCTGACCGGGGCGGCCGAACGCCCGGTCATCGCGGAACTGTCGGACACGGCACTGGACCGGGCCAAGGCGTTCTATGACCAGCATGCCTCGATCCCCGGGGCGCTGGCCACGGCCGGGTTGCGCGGGTCGGATTTCATCCGCGGCTGGACCAGGCGCGAGGAGGGGCTGGACGTCGGGCTGATCGACGAGGCCTCGATGCTGGACGAGAAGCAGTTCGAGGACCTGCGCGAGATCTTTCCCGTGCTAGTCCTGTTCGGCGACCCCGCCCAGCTGGCCCCGGTCGGCCAGTCCGGAGAGATGGTGTTCGACAAGCTGGCGCCGGCGCAGCGCCTGATGCTGAGCCGCATTCACCGCCAGGCCGACGACAACCCGATTCTGGACCTGGCCCATGCGTTGGCCGACGATCAGCTGGGCTTTGACGATTTCGAGCAGATGATCCGCGATGCGGCGCGCAAGGACGACCGCGTGGTCTGGGCCGAGCGGGTGGAAAGCGACCTGATGGCGCGCAGCCCGGTCCTGGTCTGGCGCAACGCGACGCGCATCCGGCTGATCCATGCCTTCCGCACGGCCTTCGGCGCGCCAGGGGACGCGCTGCTGCCCGGAGAGCCGCTGATCTGCGACGGGCTGGAGCTGCCGCTGAAGCATCGCAAGAAGCGGATCGATCTGGAGGCGCGCGGCCTAATCAAGGGAGCGCAAGTGGTCTATCTGGGGCCGGGCCGCAAGCCGGGCTTTTCGCGCCTGCACGTGATCGGGGCCGAGGACCCGCGCCTGTCGGCCGCCAGCATCGTCAAGATCGAGATGCCGGACGAGGACGAACCCTTCATCCCCTTTGCGGCGCGGATGGGCGCGGCTTTTCTGCACGGGGCGGCGGTCACGATCCACAAGGCGCAGGGCAGCCAGTGGCCCGAGGTGCAGGTGTTCGGCCCCGACATCAGCGCCGCCGCTTGGTCGAACCGGTCCGAGGCTGGGGTCCAGCTGTGGAAGCGGCTGACCTATGTCGCCATCACCCGGGCGCAGGAGAGGCTGTACTGGGTGACCAAGGCACGGCTGGCGCGGCCCGCAGGGCCGTTGACGACGGACGATCTGGCGGCCCCGTCCGCGCCCCTGGCACTGGACGCCGAGGAAGCGTGATTGCGTCCCGCGACGCCGGGGGGCTGCCGCCCCCCGGCCCCCCCTGCGGTCAGCGCGATGATCGGTCGGGGGGCGTCTGGCGCCGGATGGACAGGCGCAGCGCTTCGGTCAGGGCCTCCTGCGGAATGCCGGTTTCATGGGACAGGCGCATGACGCCGAAATGGACGCGGGCCAGTTCCTGATAGTAGCGGGCAAAGGTATAGTTGATGGACGCGCCGACCACCGCGCCGAACACCGGCGCCGCCTGCGCCGCCATCTTCTGCCCAAGCGAGACGGACAGGCGCGGGGCGACCTTGCTGACCATGCTCTGCACCGTCTGGCCGGTCACCGACAAGCGTGCCGCAAGCATGCCCAGGTCGGTCTGATCGTCATCGGCCATCGGACCCGCGGCGGCGAAGATGCGCAGGCATTCCAGGCGCACTTCCTCGCTTTCGGGATCAAGGCCGTGTTCGGCGGCGATGTCCAGCATGGCGCGCAGCAGCAGCGTGACCGTGAACGGCAGTTCGACCAGCGCGCCCGCGAAACCGCCGACCCCGCCCGCCGCACCGCTGACGGTCGAGGCCATGCGGTTGAACCAATCGCCCCGGTCCCGCACCACCTTGCGCGACTGGCTGGCGGCACCAAACGCCCGCGTCAGCGCGGCCCGCGTGACGCTGTCCAGCCGCGACCGCACGAAGCCCGGCAGGCGTTCGATCAGCCCTTCGGCGCCGTTGCCGATGCGGGACATGATCTGCATCCCCAGACCCCCGGCCTCCAGATAGCGCAACGCCAGACGATCGATCTGGGCGTGCAGCGCCGGATCAGTGATGGGGGGAAGGACGAGGGGTTTCGGTTCTGTCATCAGCGGGCCTTTTCGGAGGGTCGACCTGGGTGCAAGCCGTGGGGTCCGGCGCGGGCGGGTCTGCGGGGGGCCGGGTCTCTCGCTGGACGGGGCCTGCCACGTTAACCCATGCATCCGGCCGAAGTTCCAGCCCCAGCACCCGGTCGGGGTTCGTAGGCGGCGGCATCACCACATCGTCAAGGCGCTGAAAGCCGAAACGGCTGTAATAGGGCGCGTCGCCCACCAGCAGGACCCGGTCGAACCCCATCCGGCGCGCGCGCGTCAGGCTGTCGCGCATCAGTAGCCCGCCCAGACCCTCTCCCTGCGCGGTGGGGTGCACGGCGATGGGCCCCAGCAGCAGCACGGGCCGGTCGTCCACGCGCACCGGCCAGAACCGGATCGCGGCCATCAGCGTGCCGCCCGCATCGCGCAGCACAAGGCACAGTTCGGCCACCCGCGGCACCCCGTCGCGCAGGCGATAGGACGACAGCGCGGTGCGACCCGGCGCAAAGCACAGATCGTACAGGCCCTCGACCTCGGGTTCGTCGGCGGGCGTCTCGGGGCAGATCTCGTACATCGCGCCTCCTTGCTGTCGGGCGGGCGTTTAGCACGGGTGCAAGGCGGGCGAAACATTGCGTCGCGCGAAAAAGCGGGGCAGGTTGGCGCCCGAACCCACAAGGAGGCCGCCCATGTTCTATCGCCCCGAAGCCGGACACGGCCTGCCGCACAATCCCTTCAACGCGATCATCGCCCCCCGCCCGATCGGCTGGATCTCGACCCGCGGGTCGCAGGGCGACAACCTGGCGCCCTATTCCTTCTTCAACGCCGTGGCCTATGTGCCGCCGCAGGTGATGTTCGCCTCGACCGGCGCCAAGGGCGACCGCCCCGGCACCAAGGACAGCGTGGCCCAGATCATCGAGACGGGCGTCTTCTGCGTGAACATCGCCACGGGCGATCTGCGCGACGCGGTCAACGCGACCTCGGCCCCGCTGCCCGCGGGGGCCAGCGAATTCGCAGCCGCCGGGATCGAGGCCGCCGATTGCACCACCATCGACTGTCCGCGCGTGGCAGGCGCTGCGGCGGCGCTGGAATGCCGCATGACCCAGATCGTGCCGCTGGCCGGCCAGGCGAACTTTGCCGTCTTCGGCGTGGTTACCGGCATCCACATGCGCGACGATTGCGTCGTGGACGGGCGGTTCGATCCGCGTGCCGCGGGCGGCTGGATTGCGCGTCTGGGATACAAGGACTATGCCGCGGTGACCGATCTTTTCGAAATGGACCGCCCTGCATGAGCCGCACCGTCAAGGACTATGTCCGCTCCATCCATGATTTCCCGCATGAGGGGATCATCTTCCGCGACGTGACTACGCTGTTCGCGGATGCGCGCGGGTTCCGCATGGCGGTGGACCAGATCCTGCACGCCTATGCCGGGACCCGTATCGACAAGGTGGTGGGGCTGGAGGCGCGCGGCTTCATCCTGGGCGGCGCGGTGGCGCATCAGCTGTCGACCGGCTTCGTGCCGATCCGCAAGAAAGGCAAGCTGCCCGGCACCGTCATCTCCGAGGCCTATCAGCTGGAATATGGCGAGGCGATCATGGAGATTCATGACGACGCGCTGAAGCCCGGCGAAAAGGTCCTGATCGTGGACGACCTGCTGGCCACCGGCGGCACGGCGGCGGCGGCGATCACGCTGTGCCGCAGGCTGGGCGCCGAGGTCATCGGTTGCGCCTTCGTGATCGACCTGCCCGAACTGGGCGGGCGCAAGGTTCTGGAGGGCATGGACATGCCGGTCCACGCGCTCTGCGAGTTCGAGGGGGCCTAGGCCAGCACCGCGCCGGGGTTCATGATGCCAAGGGGGTCCAGCGCCCCCTTGATCGCCCGCATCGCCGCCAGCCGCGCCGGATCGCCCCACCGCGCCAGATCGGCGGCCTTAAGCCGCCCCACGCCATGTTCGGCCGAGAACGACCCGCCACGCGCCACGACCATTTCGTGCAGCCTGCGCGAAAGGTCGCGGCGGATGGTTTCGTAGTCGTCGCGGGTTCGGCCCGCCGCCGGGAACAGGTTGTAATGCAGGTTGCCGTCGCCCAGATGGCCGAAGCAGTTGACGCGCATGTCCCCCTGCCCCGCCAGCCAGGCCCCCGCATCGTCGATGAAGCGGGCGACCTCGGACAGAGGCAGGCTGATGTCATGGCTGGCGATGGCGCCGACATGGCGGTTGGCCAGCGGGATATGCTCGCGCAGCGCCCACAGGTCCGCGCCCTGCTGGCCCGATTGCGCGATGACGCCGTCATGGACCAGACCGGCCTCGGCCCCCGCGGTGAACAGCCCCTCCAGCGCCGCGTCGGCCGACAGGCCCGCGGGCAGGCCGACCTCGATCAGAACCAGCCAGTCGGGCCGCGTGTCGAACGGCTGGCGCATGTCAGGAAAGGCCGCGTCCAGGAAATGCAGGCTCTGGCCCGAGATCAGTTCGAAGGCCGTGACGCCGCCCGCCATGCGGGCCTGCGCCAGTGACAGCAGCGACAGGGCGGCGGCGGGGCTGTCCACCACCAGCATCGCGACGCCGGTCTCTGCAGGCACCGGGGCCAAGACCAGCGAGGCGGCGGTGATGATGCCCAGGGTGCCCTCAGCCCCGATCAGCAGGTCGCGCAGATCGTATCCGGTGTTGTCCTTCCGCAGGCGCTTCAGGTCGTGCATCACCGACCCGTCGGGCAGCACCGCCTCCAGCCCCAGGCACAGCGCGCGGGCATTGCCGTATCGCAGGACGTTCACGCCCCCCGCATTGGTCGACAGCACGCCACCGATCTGGGCCGAGCCCTGCGAGGCCAGCGACAGTGGGAACTGCCGTCCCGCGCCCGCCGCCGCCTGCCGCGCCGCCTGCAGCGTCACGCCCGATTCGGCGATCATCACCCCTTCCTCGGCAAAGGTGCCGCGAATCGCTGTCATCCGCTCCATCGACAGAATCAGGGGCGCGGGGCCGTCCGTTATCACCTGCCCCCCGACCAGCCCGGTGCCCCCACCGCGGGGCACCACCGGGACGCGTGCCGCGGCACAGGCGCGGATGATCGCGGCGCATTCCTGCGTGTCGCGGGGCGCGGCGACCAGGCCCGCCTGCCCGTGATACCGGCCCCGCGGTTCCTCGGTATAGACGGGGGACGGGTCGCGCAGCACGCCCGCGGGAAGGGCCGCGGCCAGGGTCTTGTCGGCGGGGATCAGCATCAGCGCACCTCGGTCTTTCCGCGCCGGTCGCTGCGCAGGTTGGCGTAAAGCACATGGTTGCGCCAGCGACCGTCGATCTGCAGATAGCTCTGGGCCACGCCCTCGTACTTGAAGCCCGACCGTTCCAGCACGCCCCGCGATGCGGCATTCTCGGGCAGGCAGGCGGCCTCGATTCGGCTCAGGTCCAACGCGGTGAAGGCGTGATGCACCAGCGCCCCGATCGCCTCGCGCATATAGCCATGTCGGGCATGCTCCTGCCCGATCCAGTATCCGATGGTGCCCGACTGCGCGGGGCCGCGGCGGATGTTGTCCAGCGTGATCGCGCCCAGCAACGTGCCGTCGCGATGGACCAGGAACAGCGGATAGGCGGTCCCCGCCCTGGCAGAGCGGGCCGCCCAATAGACGCGGTTGGTAAAGCTCTTGCGTGACAGATGGTCGGGGGACCAGACCGGCTCCCACGGGGTCAGAAAGGCGCGGCTGTCATCGCGCAGCGTCCGCCACGCGCCGAAATCGGAATGCAATGGCAGGCGCAGCGCGATGCGTTCGGCATCCAGCCGAAAGGCACGGCGCCGCGCCAGGATCATGCGGCGAGCCGTTCGGCCAGGGCCTCGCGCGACGGCGCACCGTCCACCGGACCATAAAGCGCCAACGCCGGGCGGGCATTGGCCAGCAGCGCCTCGGCATGCGCGCGCACGTCCGCGGCGGTGACCGCGGCGATGCGTTCGGCAACCTCGGCCGGGTCCGGGACGCGGCCCCAGATCGCCAGGCTGCGCGCCATGCGCTCGGCCTGGCCGGAGGGGCTTTCCAGCCCCATCAGCAGTCCCGCCCGCAGCTGCGCCTTGGCGCGGGCGATCTCGGCCTCGGACATGTCGTCGGCCGCACGACGGACCTCGTCGATGGTCAGGGTCGCCAGATCGCCCAGATCCTCGGCGCCGGTGCCGGCATAGATGGTCAGCATCCCCGTGTCGTCATGGAAACCCGACTGCGCAAAAATTGTATAGCACAGCCCGCGTTCCTCGCGGATCTTCTGGAACAGCCGCGACGACATCCCCCCGCCAAGGGCGGAGGAGAAGATCTGGGCGGCATAGAAATCGGGCGCCAGATAGCCCGGCCCTTCCAGCGCCAGCGCGAAATGCGCCTGCTCCAGCGGCTTGACTGTCCGGCTCTCCAGCCCCTGCCAGCGGGCCTGTTCGCGCGGACCCTGGGGACGCGGCACGATATGGCCCAGCACCTCTTCGGCCAGCCGCACGATGCGATCGTGATCGACCGACCCGGCGGCGGCCACGACCATCTGGCCGGGGCCATAATTCTCGGTCACGAAACCGGCCAGATCGGCGCGGCCAAAGCTGCTGACGCGTTCGGCGGGGCCCAGGATGGTGCGGCCCATCGGCTGGTCCGGATAGGCTGCCTCCTGCAGCCAGTCGAAGATGATGTCGTCGGGCGTGTCCAGCGACTGCCCGATCTCCTGCAGGATCACGCCGCGCTCGACCTCGATCTCGCGTTCGTCGAAGACGGGGTTCAGGACGATGTCGCTGATCACGTCGAAGGCCAGATCGACGTCATCCTCCAGCACGCGGACGTAATAGGCCGTCGCATCGCGCGAGGTATAGGCGTTGATATACCCGCCCACATCCTCGATCGCCTCGGCGATCTGCAGTGCGCTGCGGGTTGCGGTGCCCTTGAAGGCCATGTGCTCCAGGAAATGCGCGATGCCGTTCTGGTCGGCGCGTTCATTGCGCCCGCCCGCGCTGACCCAGATGCCCAGGGCCGCCGAATGCAGTCCGGGCATCTGCCGGGTCACGATGCGCAGCCCGTTGGGCAGCGTGGTCAGGCGCGGGGTGGGGTCTTGGCTCACGCGGTCCTCCGTTCAAGGATCAGGGACTTAAGCGCGTCCACGTCGTTTTCAACCCGGGTCAGGCGCTCGGGCAGGTCGAACAGGTCCGCCATATGCGGCGGCAGGCCGGGGCGCACCCCGATGGCGCGTTCCACCGCATCGGGGAATTTGGCCGGATGCGCGGTGGCCAGCGTGACCATCGGCACGCCAGGCTCCAGATGGCGCTCGGCCACGGCGACGCCCACGGCGCTGTGCGGGCAGAGGATCTCTCCGGTCCGCTCGCGCATGGCGCGGATCGTGTCCAGCGTCTCCTCCTCGGACACGCGGCCCGAGACATATTGCTCGCGCAGGGCCTCCAGCGCGCCCTGGCTGATCGCGAAGCCGCCCTGTTTCAGCTCCTCCATCAGCTGCCGGATCGCGCCCGCGTCCTGGCCGTAGGCCAGATACAGCGCGCGTTCGAAGTTCGAGCTGACCTGGATGTCCATCGACGGGCTGATCGAGGGCTCGACCTCGCCCATGCGGTATTCGCCGCTGGTCAACGCGCGGTGCAGGATGTCGTTCTGGTTCGTGGCGACGATCAGACGGCGGATCGGCAGGCCCATCTGGCGCGCGATGGAGCCCGCGAAGATGTCGCCGAAATTGCCTGTCGGCACGCAGAAATCGGTGGGCCGCATGCCAAGCGACGCGGTCGCGGTGAAGTAATAGACGATCTGCGCCACGACGCGGGCCCAGTTGATGCTGTTCACGCCCGCAAGCCCCACCCCGTCGCGGAAGGCATGGTCGTTGAACAGGTCCTTGAGCCGCGCCTGGCAGTCGTCGAAATGCCCGGTCACGGCCAGCGCATGGACGTTGGCGGCGGGGGGCGTGGTCATCTGGCGGCGCTGGACCTCGGACACACGGCCATGCGGATACATGATGAACACGTCCACGTTGTCTATGCCGCGGAAGGCCTCGATGGCGGCCGATCCGGTGTCGCCGGAGGTGGCGCCCACGATGGTGATCCGCTGGCCCGACCGCGTCAGGGCGATCTGGAACAGCTGTGCGATCAGCTGCATCGCAAAATCCTTGAAGGCCAGCGTGGGCCCGTGGAACAGCTCCAGCAGGTGATGGCCGGGGGCCAGCTGGACCAGCGGCGCGCGGGCATCGTGGCTGATGCGCGCATAGGCGCGGTCGATGGCGCCGCGCAATTCATCATCGCTGAAGCTGTCGTCGGTGAAGGGGCGCACCACGCGGAACGCCACCTCCTCGTAGGACAGGCCGTCCAGTTGCTCCAGCCCCTCGAAGGCCGGGATCGTCTCTGGCAGGTACAGGCCCCCGTCGCGCGCCAGCCCCGACAGCATGGCCTGTTCGAAATTCAGCACCGGGGCCTGGCCCCGCGTCGAGACGTAACGCATCGGAAATCCTTCAGTAGCTGCGCTGCCTGATACGCCAGATCAACGCCAGTGTCATCACCGCCCAGGTGGCCGCGATCAGGAACCACTGCACCGCATAGGACAGGTGGTTGTTGGGAATCCCCTCGATGGCCACCGGCAGGGGACGGGCGCCCTGATTGTCGCCCTCGACGGCGCTGGCGACGACCAGCACGGGCAGCGTGTCCAGCGTCAGGGCCATCGCGTCCACGTCGCGGGCGAACCAGATGTTCTCGTCCATGTTCGGCGCCGGGGTCGAGCTGCTGGCATCCTGCGGCCAGTGCAGGTTTCCCGTCACCTGCAGGCGGACGGGGGGCCGGTCGATGCGACGCGCCTCCTGCGGGACGAAGCCCCGGTCCAGCAGGATCGCGCGTCCGTCATCGGTGACGAAGCGCGACACGATCTGATAGCCGGCGCCCTGTTCGCGGGTGTGGGACAGCACGTCGATCTCGGCCCCGGTGGTGGTGCCGCTGACCGTCACCGGCAGGTATTTCATCGACGGGTCGATCGCGTCCGGCAAGGGCACGGGATTGGCCTGAATGCCCGCGGTGATGTCTGCCAGCATGTCCTCCTTCCAGGCGCGGCGGTCCAGCTGCCACAGCCCCAGATAGATCAGGACGGCACAGCCGACGACGCCGAGGATCAGGGGAAACAGATAGCGGCGCATGGGGCGCTCCGGGGGGCAAGGACAACGAAAAACGCGCGGGACGATCGCCCCGCGCGCCTTGAACGGTCACCGTCGGGGATCAGCTGCCCCAGACATAGATGACGGCGAACAGCACCAGCCAGATCACGTCGACGAAGTGCCAGTACCAAGCGGCGGCCTCGAACCCCAGATGCTGGTCCTTGGTCATCTGGCCCTTCTGGAAGCGCAGCAGGCAGACGGCCAGGAAGATCGTCCCGATGATCACGTGCAGGCCGTGGAAACCCGTCGCGATGTAGAAGGCCGCCGCATAGGCCGTGTCGGCCAGACCAAAGGCCGCGTGGCTGTATTCGTAGGCCTGCAGGCCGGTGAAGACCAGGCCCAGGACCACGGCGATCGCCAGGCCATTGATGGTGGTGCGACGGTCGCCCTCATGCGCCCAGGCATGGTGCGCCCAGGTCACGGCCACGCCCGACAGAAGCAGGATCAGCGTGTTGATGAACGGCAGGTGCCAGGGGTCGAAGGTCTCGATGCCCTGCGGCGGCCAGACGCCGTCGGTGATGGGGCTGTTCTCGCCCATCGGGTACATCGCGTGCTTGATGAAGTTCCAGAACAGCGACACGAACAGCATCGCCTCGGACATCACGAACAGGATGAAGCCGTACTGCAGGCCGATGCGGACCACCGGGGTGTGGTCGCCCTGCTCGGCCTCGCGCACCATGTCAGCCCACCAGGCGAAGGCCACGTAGAAGGTGCCGACCAGGCCGATCGCGAACATCCAGGGGCCGGTCACCGGCACGCCCATGACGGTCACCTCTCCGGACATCCAGGCCACGGCGCCGAACAGCATGACGAAGACCGCGATCGCGGTCAGGAACGGCCAGACCGAGGCCGGTAGGATGTGATAGTCGTGGTTCTTTGCGTGCGCCATGTCGGATCCCCGTCGGCTCCCTCGTGTATTCGTCTTAGTTGATGGTGTCGGCCGCGCCGCTGTCAAGCGCAGCGCTGCGCGGCTCGGTCCGATGGAAGGTATAGGACAGCGTGATGTCGCGGACATGACCGGCGTCGCGGTCGTCCACCAACTCGGGGTCCACGTAGAAGCTGACCGGCATCTCGACCCGTTCACCCGGCTGCAGCGTCTGCTCGGTGAAGCAGAAGCACTCGACCTTGATGAAGTAATAGCCCGAGACCTCGGGGGCGACGTTGTAGCTGGCCGTTCCGGTCAGCGGCACGTCGGAATTGTTCACGGCCTCGTAGAAGGCCAGTCCGCTTTCGCCGATCTTCAGGTCCATGCGGGCCTGCATCGGGCGGAAGGTCCATTCCAGGTTGGAATCGGTGTTGGCGTCGAACCGGACGCGCACGACCTCGTCCAGGATCTGGTCCGATGCGGTCTCGGACACCTGCGTGGTGCCGCCGAACCCGGTCACCCGGCAGAACCAGTCATAGAAGGGCACGGCGGCCCAGGCCAGCGCGCCCATCGTGACGACGACGCCCAGCAGCATCGCGACGGTGCGGCCCTCGGGGCTCAGACGCTTCATTCGGTCACCTCCTGCACGGGGGCCTGGCCCTGGGCCGGGGCCTGCGGTTCCATCGGGGTCAGCGACACGCGCGGCTGGTGGTCGAAACCCTCGACCAGGCCGCCCTCCTGGACCTTGACCACCGTCAGGCCAAAGACCAGCGCGACAAAGCCCAGCAGCACGATGCCCAGCCCCACGTTGCGGGACCGGCGGCGGCGGTGGATCTCGTGTTCGGTGCGCAGGGCCATCACCAGCCTCCCATCCAGCTCTGCACCAGCAGGGCCAGGAAATGCAGGAACAGATAATAGAGCGACAGCTTGAAGACGCGCCGTTCGACCAGATAGCCGTCGGCGATCGCGGCGTCCTCGTCGCGGCGCAGAACCTGCCAGCCGCCGCGGATGAAGGCCGCGTTCAGCACGACCGCGACCGCCATGTAGAGCGGCCCGCCGACCGAGGTCACGCCCAGCCACAGCGCGAAGGGCGCCAGGACCAGCGTATAGGCGAAGATGTGGCGGCGCGCGGCGCGGCGACCGTGGGTCACGGTCAGCATCGGGACACCCGCGTTGTGATAGTCCTCCTTCATGAACAGCGCCAGCGCCCAGAAATGGGGCGGCGTCCAGAAGAAGACCAGGGCGAACATCAGAAGCGATTCGATGCTGATCCCGCCCGTCGCGCAGGCCCATCCGATCATAGGGGGAAAGGCGCCTGCGGCGCCGCCGATGACGATGTTCTGGGGCGTCCAGCGCTTGAGCCAGACCGTATAGACGACGGCATAGAAGAAGATGGTGAAGGCCAGGAACCCGGCCGCGAACCAGTTCGCCACCAGGCCCAGCATCATGACCGAGATGATCGACAGGACCAGCCCCAGGCCCAGGGCCGCGCTGTGCTCGACCCGGCCCGACGGGATGGGGCGGCTTTGCGTGCGGTTCATGATCGCGTCGATGTCGCGGTCGTACCACATGTTCAGCGCGCCCGACGCGCCGCCGCCCAGGGCGATGAACAGCACCGAACAGAAGGCGATGAAGGGATGCACGTCGACGGGGGCGACGAACAGACCGACAAAGGCGGTGAACACGACCAGCGACATCACACGCGGCTTCAGCAGCGCGACGTAATCGCGGAACTCGCCCTCGGGGGCGGCGTCATATGCGTTGATATCGGTCATCGCGCCTGCAATCTCTGTTCCTTGGCCGTGCCGGCAGGATGCCGCCACGGGCCTGGGTGGGTCCGACCTCAGTCGGCGCGGGCCAGGTCGACCTTGGCCGCGCCGTCCAGGCTGGCGGTCGGTGCGGGTTCGTCGCCCATGGTGCCGCCCTGCTCGGCGACCCAGGCCGCATAGACCTCGGGGCTGACGGCCTTGACGACGATCGGCATGTAGGCGTGGTTGATGCCGCACAGCTCGCTGCACTGACCGAAATAGGTGCCTTCCTGCTCGACGTTAAACCAGGCCTGGGCGATGCGACCCGGAACGGCGTCCTGCTTCACGGCAAAGGCCGGGATGGTCCAGGAATGGATCACGTCGCTGGCGGTCACCTGCAGCAGCACGGTCTGGCCGACGGGCACGACCACCGTGGTATCGGTCGCCAGCAGGTATTCGTCGGGGGCATAGCCGTTCTCGGCCAGCTCCTCCTCGGGCAGCATCAGCGAATCGAATGCGATGCCGTTGTCGGGATATTCATAGGACCAGTACCACTGGTGGCCGGTGGCCTTGATCACGACATCGGGATTTTCCGGCATCTCTTGGCTGCGGAACAGGATCGGCAGGGAGAAGGCGCCGATGGCCACCAGGATCAGCACCGGGACCAGGGTCCAGCCGATCTCCAGCGGGGTGTTGTGGGTGTATTTCGCGGGCACCGGGTTCGCCTTGGCGTTGAACCGGAAGATCACGAACAGCAGCAGCAGGCAGACGAAGACCGTCACGACCGTGATGATGATCAGCACGAAATGGTCCAGCCATTGCTGATCGCGCGCCAGTTCCGTGGACGCCGGCTGAAAGCCCATGCCCCTTGCGACCGGCTTGCCGATCGTGGGCAGATCGCCCAGCACGTCCTGTGCCATCGCAGTCCCGGCCAACATGCCCGCCGTCGCGAACCCTGTCGCTGCCGCGAATGCACGGCCCATCATCGCTTTTGCCATCATTCCATCCCGTTGCAGTGGCCCGGCCCCAATGACCGCAGGGGCTGCCGGGAGGCTGCCCCTTTTCCTTTCACAGTGACCGTTCTATGACCATATCTCGCCCTTACGGGCAAGACATACCTACAGCATTTCCCCGCCCGAAGGAAACGCGACCCCCTGCCGCGCCCGTCCAAGGGCCCGTCCCCGCCCGCCAACCGCCAGGAGATCCGCCATGACCCGTCCGTCCTTCGACCCGTTCTCGACCGATCTGGACCGGGACGGCGCGCTGCGGATCCTGCGCGATGCCGTGGCCGGCGCCGATGACGGAGAGCTGTTCCTGGAACGCAGCCAGCAGGAATCGCTGGTCTTCGACGATGGCCGGCTGCGCAATTCCAGCTTCATGGCCGGGCGCGGCTTCGGCCTGCGCGCGGTTCTGGGCGAGGTCACGGGCTATGCCCATTCGACCGACATCTCCGAGGCCGCGCTGCGCCGCGCGGCCGAGACCGCGCGCCTGGCCGTGGGCCGCGGCGGCGGAACGGCCGCGATGCGCCCCGCGATGGAGCCGGTGAACCTCTATCCTGCGATCGACCCGGCCGAGGGCATCTCGACCGCCCGCCGCATCGCTCTGCTGCGCGAGATCGACGCCTTTGCCCGTGCGCTGGACCCGCGGGTCGTGCAGGTGACCATTTCCATGGGCAGCAGCCTGCAGGAGATCGCCATCCTGCGCCCCGAGGGCGGACTTGCCACCGACATCCGCCCCATGGCGCGCCTGAACGTCGCGGTGATCGTCGAGAACAACGACCGCCGCGAAAGCGGCAGCGCCGGCGGCGGCGGACGTCACGGGCTGGAACAGCTGATGGCCCCCGACCATTGGCAGGGGCTGGTCCACGAGGCGCTGCGCATCGCCCTGGTCAACCTGCGGTCGATCCCCGCGCCGGCGGGGGTGATGGACGTCGTGCTGGGGCCGGGCTGGCCCGGCATCCTGCTGCACGAGGCCGTGGGCCACGGGCTGGAGGGTGATTTCAACCGCAAGAAGGCCTCTGCCTTTGCGGGCCTGATGGGCCAGCGCGTCGCGGCCCCCGGCGTGACCGTGGTTGATGACGGCACCATCGCGGGCCGCCGCGGCAGCATCAACATCGACGACGAGGGCACGCCCCCCGCCCGCAACGTGCTGATCGAGGACGGCATCCTGACCGGATACATGCAGGACCGCCAAAACGCGCGGCTGATGGGCGTGGCGCCCACCGGCAACGGCCGGCGCGAAAGCTTCGCGAATGTCCCGATGCCGCGAATGACCAACACCTTCATGCCGGGCGGCGACGCGGATCCCGCGGCGATCCTGGCCGACCTGCGCGACGGCATCTATGCGGTGGGTTTCGGCGGCGGCCAGGTGGACATCACCAACGGCAAGTTCGTCTTCAGCTGCACCGAGGCCTATCGCGTCAGGAACGGTGTCGTCGGCGACCCGATTCGCGGCGCGACGCTGATCGGCGACGGGGCGACCGCGCTGCAGCAGGTGCGCGCCATCGGAAACGACATGGCGCTGGACCCCGGCATCGGCAATTGCGGCAAGCAGGGGCAATGGGTGCCCGTCGGCGTGGGCCAGCCCACGCTGATGATCGGCGGCCTGACGGTCGGCGGCTCGGCCGCCTGAGGGCGCGCGCTAACCGATTGTTAACCACCACGGGGCTATCCTGGGGCCGTCCTGCAGAAGGTGCCCCATGACCATCGGACTTGCCCCTGCCCGTTTCGGCCTGCCCGCCTCGGCCGTCGACGACGACCTGTCCGTGCTGCGGCTGATCCGGTCGCGCCGCGTGGGCCCCACCACGTTCCACCGCCTGATCGCCGAACATGGCAGCGCCCGCGCCGCGCTGGAGGCGCTGCCCGGGATCGCGGCCCAGTCCGGCATCGCCGACTATGCCGTCTGCCCCGAAGGCGTCGCCGCGGCCGAACTGGCCGCCGGTCGGCGGGCGGGCGCGCGCCTGATCCGCCATGACAGCGCCGATTATCCCGACAGCCTGCGCCAGATCGACGGCGCCCCCGCGATCCTTTGGGTCCGGGGCGATCCGGCCTGGCTGTCGCGCGACGTGATGGCGGTGATCGGGGCGCGCAACGCATCGTCCCTGGGGCTGCGCATGGCGCGCGGCATGGCCGCCGGGCTGGGAGAGGCCGGGTTCATCGTGGCCGCCGGGCTGGCGCGCGGCGTCGATACCGCCGCCCATGCCGCGGCCCTGCCCACCGGGACCATCGCCGTGATGGCCGGGGGCGTCGACGTCATTTATCCGGCCGAAAATGCCGATCTGGCCGCGCGGATCGCCGAATGCGGCGTGCTGGTGTCCGAACAGCCGCCCGGCACGGAACCGGCGGCGCGGCATTTCCCGACCCGCAACCGCATCGTGTCAGGCCTGTCACAGGGCGTCGTGGTGATCGAGGCCGCGCAGCGGTCCGGCACCCTGATCACCGCCCGGAACGCGCTGGACCAGGGACGAGAGGTCATGGCCGTGCCCGGACATCCGATGGATGCACGGGCGGCGGGCTGCAACGCGCTGATCCGCGACGGGGCGACGCTGGTGCGCAGCGCCGCGGACGTGGCCGACGCGCTGGCGCAGACCCGGCCCCTGCCCGCGCCCGTCGTGATGGCCGCGCCCGACCCCCTGCCGCCCCCGCCGCGTGACCAGGGCGGTCCGATCCAGCTGGAAAGCCGCATCCTGCAGCGCCTGTCCCCCTCTCCGACCGAGGAAAACGACCTGATCCGCGATCTGGGCGTGCCGGCGGCGACGGCCAGCGCGGTGATCCTGTCGCTGGAACTGCAGGGCCGCGTCACGCGGCTGGCCGGGGGGCGTCTGGCGCTGTCCTGACCCCCCGTCTTGCGGTCTTGTGCTGTCACCCCCCGTTGACACTGCCCCGCCCGGCACCCATCTTGCCGCCCCATTGCAGTTGTCCGAGGTCATCATGCCCGTCGTCGTCGTCGAATCCCCGGCCAAGGCCAAGACCATCGAGAAATACCTGGGTTCCGACTATCGGGTTCTGGCCAGCTTCGGCCATGTCCGCGACCTGCCGCCCAAGGACGGCAGTGTCGACACCGACCATGATTTCGACATGAAATGGGAGGTCGCGGCCGACAGCCGCAAGCACCTCAAGGCGATCAAGGACGCGCTGAAGGACGACCAGACGCTGATTCTGGCCACCGACCCCGACCGCGAGGGCGAGGCGATCAGCTGGCACCTGCTGGAGGCGCTGGCCCCGGCCCTGAAGAAGGGCAGCGCGGTCAGCCGCGTGACCTTCAACGCCATCACCAAGACCGCCGTGACCGAGGCGATGGCCAAGCCGCGCCAGATCGACCAGCCGCTGGTCGACGCCTATCTGGCGCGCCGCGCGCTGGATTATCTGGTGGGGTTCAAGCTGTCGCCGGTCCTGTGGCGCAAGCTGCCGGGCGCAAAGTCGGCGGGCCGCGTCCAGTCCGTCTGCCTGCGCCTGATCGTCGACCGCGAGATGGAGATCGAGGCCTTCAAGGCACGCGAATACTGGTCGGTCCATGCCCGCCTGGCGACCCCGGGCGGCGACGAATACGACGCCACGCTGGTGTCGCTGGCCGGCAAGAAGCTTGACCGGTTCGACCTGGCCGCCGCTGATCAGGCCGCGATGGCGCTGAGCGCAGTGGCAAGCCGCGACCTGAAAGTCGCGTCGGTCGCCGCCAAGCCCGCCAGCCGCAACCCCTGGCCGCCCTTCATGACCTCGACCCTGCAGCAGGAGGCGAGCCGCAAGATGGGCATGGGCGCCAAGGCCTGCATGTCGGCGGCGCAGCGCTTGTACGAGGCCGGGCTGATCACCTACATGCGGACCGACGGCATCGACATGGCCCCCGAGGCCGTGATGGCCGCCCGCGACGCGATCAAGGCCAAGTTCGGCGACAAGTACCTGCCGAAATCGCCGCGCATGTACAAGAACAAGGCCAAGAACGCGCAGGAGGCGCATGAGTGCATCCGGCCGACCGACATGATGCTGTCGCCGGACAAGCTGAAGATCACCGCGGACGATCAGCGCAAGCTGTACGACCTGATCTGGAAGCGGACCATCGCCAGCCAGATGGAGGCCGCCCGGATGGAGCGGACCACGGTCGAGATCGCCAGCCCCGACGACCAGGTCGGCCTGCGCGCCACCGGCCAGGTGATGCTGTTCGACGGCTTCCTGCGCGTCTATGACCAGGGTCGCGACGACGACGACGGAGAGGACAGCGCCCGCCTGCCCGCGATCACCGAGGGCGAGGCCGCGCGTCTGGTCGCCGACGCTTTCGACGACGAACTGGCCAAGGCCCGCGAGAAGGGCGGCGACGCGGTCGCGGCCCCCGCGGGGCTGAAGGCCGGGCCGGGCCTCTTGGTCAGCGACAAGGCCCAGGCCGCAGCGCGACAGCATTTCACCCAGCCCCCGCCGCGCTATACCGAGGCCACGCTGGTCAAGCGGATGGAGGAGCTGGGCATCGGACGCCCGTCGACCTATGCCAGCATCGTCACCACGATCCAGGACCGCGAATATGTCCGCAAGGACAAGAACCGCCTGATCGCCGAGGACAAGGGCCGGTTGGTGACGATCTTCCTGCTGAAGTATTTCCCGCGATACGTCAGCTATGACTTCACCGCCGACCTGGAGAACGAGCTGGACGAGATCAGCGCCGGCGACCGCCTGTGGCGCGAGGTTCTGAGCCGCTTCTGGAAGGACTTCTCCAAAGCACTGGAGGGCACGTCCGAGCTGCGCATCACCGAGGTGCTGGAGGCGATCGACGACGCGCTGGCGCCGCATCTCTATCCGCCGCGGGCGGATGGGGGCGATCCGCGCGAATGCCCGCTGTGCGGTCAGGGCCGCCTGAACCTCAAGACCGCGCGGTCGGGCGGGGCCTTCATCGGCTGTACCAACTATCCGGAATGCCGCTACACCCGCCCCCTGTCCGCCCCGGACGGAGAGGCGCCCATCGGCGACCGCGTGCTGGGAGAGGATGCGGGCGATCAGATCAGCCTCAAGACCGGGCGTTTCGGTCCCTATGTCCAGCGCGGCGAGGCGACCGAGGAGGCCCCCAAGCCCCCCCGCGCGTCGATCCCGAAGGGATGGGAGGTCGCGACCCTGGACCTGGACCAGGCTGTGCAGCTGCTGGCCCTGCCCCGCCCCGTCGGTCCCCACCCCGAGGACGGGGTGCTGATCGAGGCCGGGATCGGCCGCTTTGGCCCCTATGTGAAGCACGGGTCGAAATACGCCAACATCGCCGATGTCGACGAGGTCTTCACCATTGGCATGAACCGCGCGGTCGAGGTGCTGGCCGCCAAGCAGACCCGCGGCCGCGCCGCAGCGGCCGCACCGCTGCGCGAGCTGGGAGAGCATCCGGACGGCGGTCCGATCCAGATCCTGGGCGGAAAGTACGGCCCCTATGTCAAGTGGGCCAAGGTCAACGCGACCCTGCCCCGCGACGTCACCCCCGAGGATCTGACCGTCGAACAGGCGTTGGAGCTGATCGCGGCCAAGGCTGCGAAATCGCCGTCCAAGGCCAAGAAACCGGCCGCCAAGAAGGCCGCGCCCAAGGCAGCCGCCAAGAAGCCTGCCGCCAAGAAACCGGCGGCAAAGAAGCCCGCGGCCAAGAAGCCTGCCGCGAAAAAGGCCGCGGCCAAGCCCGAGGCCGAGTAGGACCGGGTGGCGGCGCTAACACGCCGCCCCCGCGATTGACACTTGCGCCAGCGCACGCAACAACTTGGGCCGATAACGGGATCAAGGACGGGAGGACCGATGAAAAAGGTCTATGCCACTGCGGGCGAGGCTCTGGACGGGCTTTTGCATGACGGGATGTTCATCGCGGCAGGGGGGTTCGGCCTGTGCGGCATCCCCGAGCTGCTGATCGACGCCCTGGTCGAATCCGAGGTCAAGGATCTGACCATCGCCAGCAACAATTGCGGCGTGGACGGGTTCGGCCTGGGCAAGCTGCTGGACACACGTCAGATCAAGAAGATGATCAGCAGCTATGTCGGCGAGAACGCCGAATTCATGCGTCAGTACCTGTCCGGAGAGCTTGAGTTGGAGTTCAACCCGCAGGGCACCCTGGCCGAACGCATGCGTGCGGGCGGCGCCGGCATCCCGGGCTTCTATACCAAGACCGGCGTCGGCACCGTCATCGCCGAGGGCAAGGAGGTCAAGAATTTCGACGGCCAGGACTACATCCTGGAACGCGGGATCGTGGCCGACCTGTCCATCGTCAAGGCCTGGAAGGCCGACGACACCGGCAACCTGGTGTTCCGCAAGACCGCGCGCAACTTCAACCCGCCCGCCGCGATGTGCGGCCGCGTCTGCGTCGCCGAGGTCGAGGAGATCGTCCCGCGCGGCAGCTTGGACCCCGACCTGATCCACCTGCCCGGCATCTATGTCCACCGGATCATCCAGGGGTCGCACGAAAAGCGCATCGAACAGCGCACCACCCGCAAGAAGGAGGCCGTGTGATGACCGAGGCAGCAAAAGGCTGGGACCGCAACCAGATGGCCGCCCGCGCGGCCGAGGAGCTGGAAGACGGCTGGTACGTCAACCTGGGGATCGGCATCCCGACCCTGGTCGCGAACTATGTCGGCGACAAGGACATCACGCTCCAGTCCGAGAACGGCATGCTGGGCATGGGCCCCTTCCCGTTCGAGGGCGACGAGGATCCCGACCTGATCAACGCCGGCAAGCAGACCATCACCGAACTGTCGCGCACCAGCTATTTCGACAGCGCCACCAGCTTTGGCATGATCCGCGGCGGCAAGATCGCCGCGGCGATCCTGGGCGCGATGGAGGTCTCGGAGGAGGGCGATCTGGCCAACTGGATGATCCCCGGCAAGCTGGTCAAGGGCATGGGCGGCGCGATGGACCTGGTCGCGGGCGTGGGCCGCGTGATCGTGGTCATGGACCACACCAACAAGGCGGGCGAGTCCAAGGTGCTGAAATCGTGCACCCTGCCGCTGACCGGCAAGGCCGTGGTCGACCGGATCATCACCAACATGGGCGTCCTGGACGTGGTGCCCGGCGGGCTGCGCATCGTCCAGCTGGCCGACGGCATCACCGAGGACGAGATCCGCGCCGCGACCCAGGCCACGCTGGTCTGACCCATTCGCACCGACCACCGACCGGGGGGCATTCGCCCCCCGTTCTCATGCCCAGGAAAGACGCCATGGACCCCGCCGCGATAGAGACCCTGTTCACCCGCCCCGACGGCAGCTTCCTGTGCGCGCGGTGGGGCCGCCCGGTGGCGCCCGTGGTGTTCGGTCTGGCCGATGACAGCCTGGACATCTTTCGCGGCGCGATCCGTGCGGGCTTTGCGCATGCGCGCCACCCGGTGGTCGACACCGACCCCGAAACCGGCGCGAACCTGATGCTGTTCTTCGTGCGGGACTGGTCCGAACTGGCCGGGGTGCCCGATCTGGACCGGCTGACGGGTCTTCCCGGCCTGCCGGACCGTCTGGCGGGCCAGAGCGCCGACCAGTACCGGCTGTTCCGCTTTGACGAGGCGGGCGGCATCCGCGCCTGCCTGACCTTCGTCAGGATGGGGGGCGCGCTGGCCGACGCGCATCCAGCGGCCCTTGCGGAACGCATCACGATGCAATCCGCGCTGACCTTTTCCACCGAGGTGACGCCATCCGTCGCGCTGGCGGCGCTGATCCGGGTCGCCTATGACCCGGTGCTGCCGGTGGCCGCGACACAGCCGGCCCATGCGCTCCGGCTGTCGGCGCGGATGGCCGCCTAGGGGGTCAGCCCCTCGGGGTCGGGCAGGCCGTGGCTGCGCGCGGTCGCGGTCAGCGTATTGGCCAACAGGCAGGCGATGGTCATCGGCCCCACGCCCCCGGGAACCGGGGTGATCGCACCGGCCACCTGCACTGCCGCGGCAAAGTCGACATCGCCCACCAGCCCGTCATCGGTCCGGTTGATGCCCACGTCGATGACGGTGGCGCCCGGCTTGATCCAGTCGCCCTGCACGAAATGCGGCCGCCCGACGGCAGCGACCAGAATGTCGGCCTGACGGCACAGCGCGGCCAGATCGGTCGTGCGCGAATGCGCCACCGTCACGGTCGCACTGTCGCGCAGCAGCAGCTGCGCCATGGGCTTGCCCACGATATTGCTGCGCCCGATGACCACCGCATTGCGGCCGGACAGCGACCCCAGATGGTCGCGCAGCAGCATCAGGCAGCCAAGCGGCGTGCAGGGCACCATCGCCTTCTGCCCGGTGGCCAGGCGCCCGACGTTCAGGATGTGGAACCCATCCACGTCCTTTTCGGGCAGGATGGCATTGATGACCGCCGCCTCGTCCATGCCCTTTGGAAGGGGCAGCTGGACCAGGATGCCGTTCACGGCCGGATCGGCGTTCAGCTTGGCGATCAGCGCCATCAGCGTGGCCTGATCCGTCGACGCCGGCAGCCGGTGTTCGAACGAGGTCATGCCGACCTCTCGCGTCATGCGCCCCTTGGACCGGACATAAACCTGGCTGGCCGGATCCTCGCCCACCAGGACGACGGCCAGGCCGGGCACGATGCCCTGCCCTGCAAGATCGGCGACCTGCGTGGCAATCCGGGCGCGCAGGCGGGCGGCAAAGGCCTTGCCGTCAAGGGTCTGGGCGGTCATGGGCGGTCCTTGTTCAGCTGGCGTTCTTCCTGGGCGATGGCGGCCTCGATCAGCTGCCGCCAAAGGCGATCGTACAGCTGGGGGTCCAGGCCGTGACCCTCGGCGTGGCGGCGGACATTCGCCACGACCTCCTCGACGCGGGCATCGATGCGCGCGGGCATGCCGTTGCCGGCCTTGATCTGCGCGGCGCGGTCGATCAGCGCATGGCGTCGCGCCAGCAACGCCATCAGCTGTTCGTCCAGCTGGTCGATCTGAGCCCGCAGCGCGGGCATGTCGGGGATGTCACAGGTCCGGGTCATGGTGTCCGTCCCATGCACCGTCGCGCGCAAAATCGCAAGGCCCAGCCTAGCCCTGCGGGCTCTGCTGCAGCTGACGTCGCAGGCGTCGTAGCTGTTCGCGCAGTGCCTGGGCGGTCCGGTCATCCAGCCCGGTATTGCCGGTCACGCAGGCGATGACGCGTTCGGACTGGCTTTGCAGGTCGGCGCCCTGCGGGGACAGCGACACGATCACCCGGCGTTCGTCGCGCGAATCCCGCTGTCGGGTGACCAGGTTCGCCGCCTCCAGCCGCTTGATCAGCGGGGTCAGGGTGCTGCTGTCCAGCCCGAGGCTGTCGCCGATGCCGCCGACGGACTGATGATCATTGGCCCACAACGCCATCATCACCAGAAACTGCGGATAGGTCAGCCCAAGCGGGTCCAGCAACGGCTTGTAGATCCGCCCAAAGGCAAGATTGACGGCATAGACGTCAAAGCACAGCATCTGATCGAAAGGCGACAGGCTGGACAAGGCGGGATCATCGCTCATGCACATGGTGTAATTGCACAAAGCGCAGTCCGCAACTGTTGCAATTTCGAAGGGTTAATTTATATAGCGTGCTATCTATTATCGAAGAAAGGAAATGCGATGCCGGAAAAGATCCTCTATCGGACCGCCGCGACGGCCACCGGGGGCGGCCGTGACGGCAAAACCGCCTTAAATGACGGCACTTCGGCCATCGACCTGGTCGTTCCGAAGGAGTTGGGCGGTCCCGGCGGCGACGGGCTCAACCCGGAAAAGCTGTTCGCGCTCGGCTATGCCGCCTGCTTCATGGGCGCGATGCGCCATTACGCTGCGTCGCAAAAGGTCAAGGTGCCGGATGATGCGGCGGTCAATGTCAGCGTCGGCATCGGCCCCCGCAGCGATCCGGGCTTCGGACTGGACGTCCAGATCGCCGTGTCCCTGCCCGGCCTGGACCCCGCCGTGGCGCAGGACCTGATCGAGGGCGGTCACAAGGTCTGTCCCTATTCGCATGCCACGGCCGGCACGCTGACCATCACGCCGACTCTGGTGTGATCCAAGAAAAAACCCCGGTCCATCGGACCGGGGTTTTGTCGTCTCAGGCAGGGGCGGGGTCGCCACCCGGCGCGGGCTTTGTCCGCGGGATGGCCGTGACCGAGGGGATCACGCTGGCCGGGGTGTCGTCGTCATCCCCGCCGATCGCATCACCGCGCAGGATGCGGGCGATTTCCTCTCCGGTCAGGGTCTCGTATTCCAGCAGGCCCTTGGCCATGCGCTCGAACTCGACCTCCTTCTCCAGCAGGATGCGGCGGGCTTCCTGATAGCCCTCCTCGATTAGGTCGCGAACCTCCTGCTCGATCAGTTCCTTGGTCGAGGCCGACACCGAGAAGCCGCCGGTGCTGCCGTTGTAGCCCTCATGCGCTTCGGCATAGTCGACTGCGCCGACCTTGTCCGACATGCCCCACCGCATCACCATCGCGCGGGCCAACGCGCTGGCCTGCTGGATGTCGCCGGCGGGGCCGTTCGAGACGCCCTCCTCGCCGTACTTGATGATCTCGGCAGCCTTGCCGGCCATGGTCATGGCGATCTTCTGCTTGGCCTCGTCCTTGTGGAAGTTCAGGCGGTCCATCTCGGGCAGGCTGACGACCATGCCCAAGGCGCCGCCGCGCGGGATGATCGTGGCCTTGTAGACCGGATCGCATTTCGGCAGCGACAGGCCGACAACGGCGTGGCCTGCCTCGTGATAGGCGGTCTTTTCCTTCTGCTCGGGCGTCAGGACCAGACTGCGACGCTCTACACCCAGCATCACCTTGTCCTTGGCATTCTCGAAATCAGCCATGCTGACGAACCGACGACCGATCCGCGCCGCACCAAGGGCAGCCTCGTTCACCAGGTTCATCAGGTCCGCGCCCGAAAAGCCGGGCGTACCGCGCGCGATCAGGCGCAGGTCGACATCCGGTCCGACCGGGACCTTGCGCGCATGGACCGACAGGATCCGCTCGCGGCCCTTAATGTCGGGGTTCGGCACGTGGATCGTGCGGTCGAACCGGCCCGGACGCAGCAGCGCGGGGTCCAGGACGTCCTTGCGGTTGGTTGCAGCGATGATGATGATGCCTTCGTTCGCCTCGAAGCCGTCCATCTCGACCAGCAGCTGGTTCAGTGTCTGTTCGCGCTCATCGTTGCCACCGCCGATGCCCACGCCACGGGCGCGACCCACGGCGTCGATCTCGTCGATGAACAGGATGCAGGGGGCCGATTTCTTGGCCTGCTCGAACATGTCGCGCACGCGGCTGGCACCGACGCCCACGAACATCTCGACGAAGTCCGATCCCGAGATGGTGAAGAACGGCACGCCCGCCTCGCCCGCGATGGCCCGCGCCAGCAGCGTCTTGCCGGTGCCCGGAGGGCCCACCAGCAGCGCGCCCTTGGGGATCTTGCCGCCAAGGCGGCTGAACTTCTGCGGGTTGCGCAGGAACTCGACGATCTCCTCAAGCTCCTCCTTGGCTTCGTCGATGCCTGCGACGTCGTCAAAGGTCACGCGACCGTGCTTTTCGGTCAGCAGCTTGGCCTTGGACTTGCCAAAGCCCATTGCGCCGCCCTTGCCGCCGCCCTGCATGCGATTCATGAAGAAGATCCACACCCCGATCAGCAGGATGAACGGCAGCCAGACGCCCAGCATCGACATGAAGCCGCTGCTTTGCTGCTTGACTACGCGCACGTCCACGCCCTGCTGGATCAGCCGGTCGCTGATATCCTCGCCCATCGGGCGCACGGTCGCGTACTGTTCGCCGTTGGTGCCGGTGATGGCCACGTCCTCTCCGTCGATCGTGACGGCGCTGACCTGGTCGTTCTGCACCCGTTCGATGAAGTCGGAATAGCTGATCTGGCGGCTGTTCATGGTGCCCGACCCGTCGCTGAACAGATTGAACAGCGCGAGGATCATCAGGAACAGAACCACCCAGAAGGCGAAGTTGCGAGCATTGCCCAATACGGGTCCTCCGACGGAATGCGGTTTGACTTGAAAATAGGGATTATCGCGACAGGTTCAATGCGCCTTCACCAACCTGCGGAAATCTGCCGCGCCCCGGACTGGAATCAGGGTGATTCCGGGGTGGTCGCGCAGCAGCGGCGCGGCGATCAGCCGTCCGTCCTGCCAGATGCCGGGGCTGGCCGCAGCCTCGTCGCGCAGCAGGCCCGAATCGCGCCACGCCAGGCGGGCCAGCGGCTCGGTCCCCAAGGCCGCGATCGTCTGGCCGGGGGCAAGGCCGCGCACCCGCCAGCGGCGGTCCCAGACCTGGTCCGGCGTTGGGCCGGTGCGCAGCGCGGCCGCGGCCTCACGCGTGACCCGCAGCCCCCCGCCCGTCGGAGAGATCATCGCCCCGTCCAGCGTCACCCGTCCCTGCGCCAGCATCGCCTCCAGCGCATGGACCAGCGTCGCGCGGCGCGGCGGATAGTCGGCGCCCGTCACCCACCGGCAGGCGGCGACCAGAATGCGGCGGCGGATCTCTGGCGGCGCGTCGCGCAGGGGGCCGCGCGACAGGATCAGGCTGCCGCGGTCGACCTTGGCATCGGCGCTCAGCAGGGCCGCGTAATCGGCCAGCGCGTCGCGCGCGTCGGCGATATGGGCGGCGGATCGGGCCAGGCCCGACACCTCCAGCCCCAGGGCCGCGATGGCCTGGCGCGCCCGGATGCGGTCATAGTCGGCATTGTCGTTCGTCGGATCGTCGATCCAGGTGATGTCGCGCGCCGTCAGCCAGTCGCGCAGCTCGGCCCGCCCGGTGCCCAGCATCGGCCGCAGCCAGCGCATGTCGAACGCGTCGCGCCATTCCGCCATCGCCGACAGCCCGTCCACGCCGGACCCGCGCGCCAGGCGCATCAGCAGCGTCTCGGCCAGATCGTCGGCCGTGTGGCCAAGCGCCACCGCCGGCAGGTCGTTGCGCCGCGCCCAGCCCGACAGCAGCCGCAGCCGCGCATCGCGGGCCTGCGCCATCAGGTTGCCGACCTGCGTGTCGCGCCGCCACAGCAGCACCGCATGCGACAGGCCCAAGGCACTCGCGGCGCGGGCGACCTCGTCGGCCTCGGCCGCGCTGCCCTCGCGCAGGCCGTGATCGACGGTGGCGACCATGACGCGCCGCCCCTGCGCCCATTCGGCGACCACCTGCATCAGGGCGATGGAATCACCGCCCCCCGACACCGCCAGTCCAAGCGCCGGCAGGTCCCCCGCCAGCCGGTCCAGGACAGACCTGATGCGGGCGCCGGGGTCGCGGATCACGGGTATTCGGCCAGATCGGCCGCCGCTTCGGGGTCCATCGACGGATCGAGCAGCGGGTCCAGAACGCCCAGGTCGCTGACGCCGCAGCCAAGGCGGGTCACGTGGCCCTCGGCCTCGACGGCCTGCGGGCTGCCGGGAAATCGGGCAGGAATCTCTGCCAGGTACAGGCAGGCGGCGGTCGCGTCACCCTGCGCCTCGATCACGCGAGCGATGCCCAGCAGGCTCTCGCCCGCCCGTGCGCCGTCCGGATCGGCGGCGAACCCCTCCAGCCAAGCGGCTGCAGCATCGCGCGGCTGGCCGGCCAGATCCAGCGCCTGACCGCGCAGGAACAGCGCCTCGGCGGTCAGGGGACCGCCGGCATGGGTTTCTGCAACATCGGCGAACATCTGCGCCGCACGGGCGTGATCGCCGGCGTCCATCGCGGCGCGGGCCGCGTCGAAATCGGTCTGCTCGGCCGCGGTCGAGGCCGGCTGCCCCGCCCCGCCATCCGCCGGGGCCGAGGGCGCCAGCTGCGGGCTGAGCCCCGCCTGCGCCTGCGGCACGGTCAGCGCCGACAGATCGCAGCCGGGTTCGGCCTCGCACAGGCGGAATTCCAGGTCGGACAGGCGCCGTTCGCTGTCGCCCGCGATCCGGTTGATGCGATTCTGCAGCTGTTCAGCCTGGTTCGTCAGGCGCATCAGCTGCGCCTCCATCGCGTTCATGCGGTCGATGGCGCTGGCCCCGCCCGCCGCCTGGAACCCGGCGGCGCCCGACGCGACCAGTTCGCCCCGCAATCCCTGCAGCTGACTGCGCAGCTGCGTGACCTGCTGACGCATGTCGGCCAGCGTCGCGGCGTCGGGGGCGGCCTGAACAGGTGCCCCAAGCGTCAGGGCCAGGATCAGCGCGGGGATCAGCCGCATCACATGCCTGCCCCGACGACGCCCCCGGCAGGGGCGGCGCTTGCCACGGGGGCCATCGCCACAGCGGGGGGTGCGGCTTCGGTCACGACGGTGACGGCACGGCGGTTCTGGGCATAGCAGCCCTCGTCCGAACAGGTCGCTGCGGGACGCTCCTTGCCGAAGGACAGCGTGCGGATGCGGCCCGGTGCCACGCCCTGCGCGACCAGGTATTCCTGCACCGCGCTGGCCCGCCGCGCGCCAAGCGCAAGGTTGTATTCGCGGGTGCCCGTCTCCTCGGCATGGCCCTGGACCACGGCGGTAAAGGCGGTGTGGCGCGTCAACCAGGCGGCCTGCGCCGCCAGGATGGACCGCGCCTCGGGGGTCAGGGTCGTCTGGTCGGCGGGAAACAGGACCGTGTCACCGACCGTGCCGCGGAAATACTGGGCCGTCGCCTCGGCGCCCAGGACGCCGCCGGCCAGATCGCCCTGGAACACCGCGCCCCCGCCCGTGCTGGCATAGGGGTCGACCACGGGCGGCGCCACCGTCGGCGCGGGCTGGGCACAGGCCGCCAGCCCCAGAAGGGCGGCCAGCAGGACAGGCTTGGTCGCGGCGTTCATCATCTCATCCTCATGGCAACAGGGGACCCCAGGACGGGTCCGAGGCGGCAAAGTCAAGATTCATCGGTCGCATGTTGCGCCCGGTGATGTCCACCGAATGCAGACGCGGCTGGCCGTTTCCGCCGGGGGTGGCGCGCGTGAACATCACCACCCGACCGTTCGGGGCCCAGGTCGGGCCTTCGTCCAGGAAGCTTTCGGTCAGCATGCGCTCGGACGATCCGTCGGTGCGCATGGTGCCGATGTGAAAGCGTTCGCCGATCTGCTTGGTGAACGCGATCAGGTCCCCCTTGGGCGACCAGGTGGGCGTGCCGTAACGCCCGTCGCCAAAGCTGATGCGCGACGGCTCGGCCCCGTCCAGCCCCATGATGTACAGCTGCGGCGCGCCGGACCGGTCGCTTTCGAACACGATGCGCTGCCCGTCCGGGCTGAACCCCGGAGAGGTGTCGATGGCCGGCGAATTGGTCAGCGCGCGTTGGGCGCCGGTGGCCACGTCCATCAGCCAGATGTCGGTATTGCCGCCCTGTTCGCGCGAATAGGCGACCCACCGCCCGTCCGGGCTGAAGGTCGGCGCAAAAGCCATCGTGCTGGCATCGCGAGTCAGCGGCCGGGCGCTGACGGTCGCCACGTCCATCAGCTGGATCTGGGGAAAGCCGCTGTCATAGCTGGTGAACAGCAGGCGGCGCCCGTCGGGCGAGAATTTCGGCGCCAGCACCAGGGACGAGCTGTCGGTCATCCACAGGATGTTCGCGCCGTCGTAATCCATCACGCCGATCCGCTTGATCCGCGCGCTTTTGGGGCCGGTTTCCTGGACGAAGGCCACGCGGCTGTCGAAATAGGGCTTTTCGCCGGTCAACCGGGCATAGATCTGGTCGGCGATCTTGTGGGCCGCGCGGCGCCAGTCGGCGGCGCGGGCGTCGAACTGCATCCCGTCGCCCTGCGGCTGGCCCGACACGACGTCGAACAGCCGAAAGCCCACGCTGATGTTGTCGCCCATCTGCCGCACCTCGGCCGAGACCAGCGCCTGCGCGTTCACCGCCCGCCAGTCGTCATAGCTGACGGCCTCGGTAAAGCTGGCGGGGCGGGCGACATGCGTCTCGACGGGGATCTCGCTGAACAGGCCGGTGCCGGTCAGGTCGTCCGCCACGACCTGACGGATGCGGGCCGCGATCTCGGCATCGCCGTGAAAGGCCGGAATGGCGATCGACATCGGCTCTATCACGCCGTCGGTGATCTCGATGCGAAGGGGGGTGTCCTGCGCCAACACGGGCCCTGCCGGCAGCAACGCTGCGGCCAGCAGGAAGGCAGGGGCAAGGATCAATCTGCGGAACATGGCGTCATCACTACCTTTTTTCGGCGAACAGCGGAAGGTGGCCCCGCCGGTCAGTCATTGGAACGCGACGCCGTCGGGGCGGAAGTCCACCACGACATCGCGCCAGCGTCCGTATTTCGATGCGGGCAGATCGAACCCGGCGCGTCCGCACATCAGGATGGCGCGGCGCGCGACCTCGAACCCCTGCTGGGCTGCGGATTCGCTGCCGCCCTGATAGCCGGCGATGCGCATGCTGTTCTGGTCGGGCACCCCGTCCGGCGACAGCGTGAACCCGACAGAGACGGTCATCTGCGACGCCTCGACCGACAGCGCGCCCAGGTTCCAGCAGTCCTGGATCGCAAAGCGCAGCCCGTCGCGTTCCGACAGCGTCAGCGGGTCGCCCAAAGGCAGGCCCTGGGCCGCATCGGGCAGGGGCGTCGCCTGGATCGGGCTGGGGGTCAGCTGCATCATATCGGCCGGCGGGCCCGAGGGGTCGTTCGCCGGATCCGCCGCGGCCCCGGTCCCCGCCATGGCCCCCGCCAGCGCGGCGGCCAGCGGGTCCAGCCCGGCCGAGGCGCCGCTGCCGCCCTCGATGGTCTGCGACGGGCTGCCGGCCGTGTCGGAGCCAGAGGCGGCGTCCTGCCCCCCTGCCCCGCCCTGCGCATCGCGCAGCGCGTCCTCCAGCGCCTGCCGATCCGCCGCCTCGCGCGCGGCCTGTTCGGCAGCGGCCTGACGCTCGGCCTCGGCTTGGCGCTCTGCCTCTGCGGCGGCTTCGGCGGCGGCACGGCGCTCTTCCTCGGCCTCTGCGGCAGCGCGGCGTTCCGCCTCCGCGGCGGCCTGGCGCTCTGCTTCTTCGGCCTGGCGTGCGGCTTCGGCGCGACGTTCTTCCTCGGCCGCTGCAGCGGCGCGGCGCTCCTCCTCCGCCTCTGCGGCAGCACGGCGCTCCGCCTCCTCAGCGGCCAGGCGCTCGGCCTCCGCGGCCTGACGTGCGGCTTCGGCGCGGCGCTCCTCCTCGGCCGCGGCCTCTGCGGCGGCACGACGCGCCTCTTCCGCTTCGGCCGCGGCGCGGCGTTCGGCCTCTGCGGCGGCGGCGTCGGCTGCCTGCCGTTCCTCCTCCGCAGCCTGGCGCGCGGCTTCCGCGCGGCGCTCTTCCGCGGCCTCTGCCGCTGCGCGCCGTTCCTGCTCCGCCTCTGCCGCGGCCTGACGTTCGGCTTCCGCGGCAGCGTCCGCCGCGGCCTGGCGCTCGCGTTCGGCGGCGGCTTGGCGGTCTGCCTCGGCGGCAGCCTGGCGTTCCGCCTCGGCTGCGGCTTCGGCGGCCGCATCGGCTGTGGCCTGACGCGCGGCGGCGGCAGCCGCGTCCGCGGCCGCCTGACGCGCAGCCTCGGCCGCAGCCGCCTCTGCCACGCGGCGGTTGAAGGATTCGACCAGGTCGGCCGGCCGGTCCTCGGGGCGGCGCGAGGCGTCAAGCGCCAGCGCCGATCGCGGGGCGACCGGAACGGCCGCGGCGTCGGGCGTCGGCAGCGCCGGGCGGTTAGGCTGGGCCTCTGCCACGGGGGCCGGGGGGGTGTCCGGGACCTGCGGGGCGGTCTCGGCGCCGTCGGTCTGGTTCGGGCGCGGCGCGGGCAGATCGGTCGCGACCTCGACCGGGGCGGCGGGCGCGAAATCGCTGAGGTCGGGCACGGATTCGGCCGTATCGGGCTGTTCCAGCGCCGCGGCCTGCCCCGATTGCGGGGGGATCGCATCGACGGGCCGCGCCGCACCGTCCTCGGCCGGGTCGACGGGGTCGGGCAAGGTGGCCACCGCGGTCGAATCGGCACCCACCGGCCCCGCCCCGCGGGCGGCGGCGGCCATCGCCTCGAACTCGGCGCCGCTGATGGTCGAGACCTGGGTCGTGCGCACCATCGGGCTGGGCTGCGGACGAAACAGCGCCCCGCCCAGGATCGCCCACAGGATCAGAGAGCCGTGCGCGACCCCCGAGACCCAGTAACCGATGCGCCCTTCGCGTTCGTCCATGGTTCAGCCGTCCATCCGCGGTCCGCCGGTCTCGGTGACCAGCACGATGTCGGTGATGCCCGCCGCGTTCAACGCGCCCATGATCTGGACCACGCGGGCATAGGGGATGGTGCCGTCGGCACGCAGGAACACCCGGCCCGACTGCCGTTCCGCCAGGATCGTGCGCAGCGTCGTCACGACCTGCTCGTCCGCCACCGGCTGGTCCATGATCGTCAGCGACCCCTCGACCGGGATCGACACCATCAACGGCTCCTCGTCCTCGTTGGGGACGGCGTTGGCGGCGGTTTCGGGCAGGTTCAGCGGAACGCCCGCCGTCATCAGCGGCGCCGCGACCATGAAGATGATCAGCAGCACCAGCATCACGTCCACGAAGGGCGTGACGTTGATCTCGGACATCGGCAGGTTGCGCCGACGGCCCTTGCTGCGGACGCGCTTGACGACCCCGGATGCCATGTCAGGCCTCGTCCATCTGACGCGACAGAAGCGTCGAGAACTCGTCCGAGAACGCCTCCCATCCGCCGGTGATGCGTTCCGCATCGCCCGACAGCTTGTTGTAGAAGACGACGGCCGGGATGGCTGCGACCAGGCCCAGAGCGGTCGCCAGCAGGGCCTCGGCGATGCCCGGCGCCACGACGGCCAGACTGGTATCCTGGGTCAGGGCGATGCCCTCGAATGCGGACTTGATGCCCCACACGGTGCCGAACAGGCCGATGAAGGGCGCGGTCGACCCCACGGTCGCCAGGAAGGACAGGCCGCGGAACAGGCGCTGTTCCTCGCGCTGGATGGCCACGTTCATGGCCCGATCGATGCGCCCGATGCCGCCCGCGATCAGCCGCCCGTCATCGCGGTGGCTGCGGCGCCATTCGGTCATGCCCGCGGAAAAGATCCGTTCCGACGGCCCCTTGGGACGGTCGCCAAGCCGGTCATAAAGATCGTCCAAGGGCTCTCCGGACCAGAAGGCGCGGTCAAAGCGGGCGGCCTCCTTGCGCGCCTGCGCAAAGGTCAGGAACTTCTGCACGATGATCGCCCACGACCAGAACGAGGCCGCGATCAGCATGATCATCACCACCTGCACCGTCAGCGAGGATCGCCAGAACAAAGCCACGGCCGAAAAGTCGATGGCCTCGGCGGCCTGAATGGGTTCCATGGTCTATTGCCTCATCATCAGGGGCCGCAACTGCCCCCTGGCAGCCCGGCGTTGCGGCCTGTTACCCTGTAATTGCCACGGGTTTCAGCCCCCGCGGCAACACAATGGCGTCAATTTTCATCAACCTGCGTCCGTGTTGCCGCATCCGCGCGGCAGAGGCCACGGGTTCAGCCCTCCGGCAGCGCCCGCGACAGGGCGGCGGGCAGGCGCACGGGGCGTCCCCGCCCGTCCAGGCTGACGATCGTCACCCGCGCCGAAAACAGCACCTCATCGCCGCGCAGCACCTGCTGGTCGACCACGATCCGCGCGGCCGTGGCGTGCGACAGGTCGGTGACCACGGTCAGCAGGTCGTCGAAGCGCGCGGGGCGCAGATAGTCGGCCTCGATATGGCGGACGGCGAAGACATGGCCCGACGTCTCCTTCATGCGCATCTGGTCGATGCCGGTGGCGCGCATCCATTCGGACCGCCCCCGCTCGATGTATTTCAGATAGTTTGCATAATAGACGATCCCGGCCAGGTCGGTGTCTTCGTAATAGACGCGCAATGTCAGGTGATGGCTCATGGGGGCCAAAATACGCGCGATCGGTCCCGTCCGCAATCAGACGTCGAACAGCGTCGCCTGACCGGTGGGGACCGGCATGTCCAGGCCCAGATGGCGCCAGGCCCCCTGGGTCAGCATGCGCCCGCGTGGGGTGCGCGCGACCAGGCCCTGCTGCAGCAGATAGGGCTCGATCACCTCCTCGATGGCGTCGCGGCTCTCGGACAGGGCGGCGGACAGCGTCTCGACCCCCACGGGTCCGCCCGCGTAATGCTGCGCCATCTGCGTCAGGTACCGCCGGTCGGCCCCGTCCAGGCCCAGATC
This sequence comes from Paracoccus marcusii, assembly GCF_028621715.1. NCBI lineage: Bacteria > Pseudomonadati > Pseudomonadota > Alphaproteobacteria > Rhodobacterales > Paracoccaceae > Paracoccus > Paracoccus marcusii. The sequence goes on from NZ_CP117466.1 coordinate 379,186, forward strand.
GTCCACCCCCAGCCGGTTCAACGCGATATCGGCAATCTCGCGCGTCAGGCGGCCGTTCCCCTCCACCAGCGCGAAATCGACCACGCGGCGCAGCAGCCGGCCCGCGATGCGGGGCGTGCCGCGGGCGCGGCGCGCGATCTCCATCGTGCCTTCGGGATCGGCGCTGATCCCCATCAGCCGCGCGCCGCGCTGCACGATCAGGTCCAGTTCCGCGATCTCATAGAACTGCAGCCGGGTCGGAATGCCGAACCGGTCGCGCAGCGGCGTGGTCAGCAGACCAAGCCGCGTGGTCGCCCCCACCAGCGTGAAGGGCTGCAGCTCGATCCGAACGGTGCGCGCGGCCGGGCCCTCGCCGATCACAAGATCCAGCTCGAAATCCTCCATCGCGGGATACAGGATCTCCTCGACCGCAGGGTTCATGCGGTGGATCTCGTCGATGAACAGGACGTCGCGCGCCTCGAGGTTGGTCAGGATCGCGGCCAGATCCCCCGCCCGCGCGATGACCGGCCCGGATGTCATGCGGAAGTTCACCCCCAGTTCGCGCGACATGATCTGCGCCAGCGTGGTCTTGCCCAGTCCCGGGGGGCCGAAGAACAGCGTGTGGTCCATCGCCTTGCCGCGCATCTTGGCGCTTTCGATGAACACCTTCAGGTTCGCGCGCGCCTCGGCCTGGCCCACGAATTCGGACAGGTTCTGCGGGCGCAGCGCGCGATCCTCGACATCGCTGTCCAGCTTTTCGGGGCGCAGGTCGGGGTCCGGTGCGCTCATCCGCGGCCCCAGGGCGTGCGCGGCGCGGCGCCGGTGCGGGGGATGCGGCTTGGTCCGGCGGCGGGGGCAGAGTCACGCGGAGCCGTGCCATCCATCGCCATCAGCCGGGCGATCCGCTCCTCGGTCGGGGGGTGGGTGGTGAACAGCCGGTCGGCCCGCATCGCGTGTAGCGGGTTGATGATGAACATCGCCGCCGCGGCGGGGTTCTTCTCGGCCGGCAGGTTCACGCTGCGCCCCGCCGCCTGCGCGATCCGGCTCAGGGCCGAGGCCAGCGCCCGCGGCTTGCCGCTGATCTGCGCGCCGGTCGCATCCGCCTCGTATTCCCGCGCACGAGAGATCGCCATCTGCACCATCATCGCGGCCATCGGCGCCAGGATCATCGCCAGGATGCCGCCGATCACGCCGCCCCGCCCCTCGCGGTTTCCCGCGAACAGCATCATGTTCCCCATCATCGCGATGGCGCCGGCCATGGTCGCGGTGACGGTCATGGTCAGCGTGTCGCGGTGCCGGATATGGGCCAGCTCATGGGCGATCACGCCCTCGATCTCGTCGGCGGACAGGTGGTTCAGCAGCCCCTGCGTTACCGCCACGGCAGAGTTCTGCGGATTGCGCCCGGTGGCAAAGGCATTGGGCTGCTGGGTCGGCAGCAGGTACAGCTTGGGCATGGGCATCTGCGCGCGCTCGGCCAGCCGCGCGGTCATCGCGTGCAGTTCGGCCCCCTGCTGGGGCGACAACTCGACCGCCCCCTGCTGGCGCAGGACCATCTTGTCGCTGTTCCAGTAGCTGAAGAAGTTCATGCCCCCCGCGATCACCAGCGCCATCACCGCACCGCCCGATCCGCCCAGCATCCAGCCCAAGGCCATGACCAGCGCGGTCAGCGCCGCCATCAGCATGAAGACCTTGACGTTTCCTGCCATGTTCAGACCTCCGGTTCAGTCCTTGGGCGCCAGCAGACGCAGCGCCGCGCGGATCAACGCGGGCATGGCCGCCGCCGGTTCCCGCGCCTGCGCCTCGGCCACGGCGGATGCCGCCTCGGACGGACCATAGCCCAGATTGGTCAGCGCCGACAGCGCATCCGCCATCGCCTGACCCTGATGCGCGCCGGTCGCGGGGGCGGGGGCATCGGCGCGACCGCGCGCGGATGCCGCGGAGGGGCCGGGCTCGATGCCCGGTTCCTCCGCATGACCGCCCGCGGCAACGTCCCCCGCATCGATTGTCAGCGCGCCGCCCAGGGCCATGACCGACGGCGCCTTGTCCTTCAGTTCCAGCACGATCCGCTGCGCCAGCTTGGGACCGACCCCGTTCGCCTTGCGAACCGACGCCCAGTCCCCCAGCGCGATCGCCCGGCCCAGCCCCTCGGGGCCCAGCGTGCTCAGGATCGCCAGCGACACCTTGGCACCGACCCCTTGGACCGACGTCAGCAGCCGGTGCCACTCCTTGTCCAGCATGGTCGGAAATCCGAACAGCTGCAAAAGATCCTCGCGCACCACCAGCTCGGTATACAGCGCCGCCGCCTGCCCCACCGGCGGCAGCCCCGCCGCCGTCCGCTCGCTGACATGCACGATGTATCCCACGCCCCGCACGTCGATCAGCACGTGATCGCGCGCCCGGTGCAGGATGACCCCCGCGATCCGCCCGATCATGCCGCGCCCCGCTTGGGCGTGGCGACCCGCAGCGACCGTCCCTGCAGATGACGGGCGTGACAGATGGCGATGGCTAGCGCATCCGCCGCGTCCGCGCTGTCGAAGACAGCCCCGGGCAACTGGATGCGCACCATGTGCTGGACCTGCTCCTTGCCCGCGTGACCCACGCCCACGACGGTCTTCTTGACGGCGTTGGGCGCGTATTCCCCGACCGATATCCCGGCCTCGGCTGGCGCCAGCAGGGCCACGCCCCGCGCCTGCCCCAGCTTCAGCGTCCCGGTCGCGTCCTTGTTGACGAAGGTCTGCTCGACCGCGGCCTCGTCGGGGGCATGGGTCGCGATGACCGCGCATAGACCCCGGAACAGAACCGACAGCCGCGCGCCCAGATCCTGCGCGCCGTCCGAATGGATGGTGCCGTTGGCGATGTGCCGGATGCGCGATCCGTCCACCTCGATCATCCCCCAGCCCATGTTCCGCAAACCGGGATCGATACCCAAGACCTTCATGCTGCCCTCTTTTTTCCGATTGCTAGCACGAAGCGCGAACATCTGGCTAGGGGCATGCCACGTCGGGCCATGGGTATTCGAACGACGAAGACGCCCGGCTCACTCCTCGACCACGTCCAGCACGCCGGGCACCGCGCGCAGCGCCTGGCGCGCGGGGGTGGTCAGGGGGGCGTCGTTGGCGACCTCGATCTCGATGATCTCGTCGCCCTCGCGGATGCGTAGGCGGATCGGGCCGCGCGACCGGGGCGGCACGATGATGTCGGTGCGGATGCGGGTCAGCACCTCGACCAGGCGCGGGATCGTGTCGGCGCCCTGCATCTCGACCGCAAGGCAGCCTGCACCCGCGTCGGCCACGGCGTCCTCCAGCGCGGTGACCGAATTGGCCAGCATCTTAACCTGATCGCCCGACGGCTCGACCTTGACCTGCAGCACGACGCTGGCGCCCGGTTCCAGCTTGTCGCGGCTGGCGGTCAGCAGGTCCGAGAACACCGTGACCTCATACAGCCCCGTGGGGTCCGACAGGCTGACGAAGGCATAGGCGGTGCCCTTGGCGGACTTGCGCTCCATCCGCGCGGCGATCGTGCCCGCGATCTGGGCGACCAGCGGGCCGTTCAGTGCGTCCTGGCTGATCTCGGCCAAGGTCATCACCTTCTTGCGGCGCAGGGCCGGCAGATAGTCGTCCAGCGGATGCCCGGACAGGTAGAATCCGACGGCCTTGTGCTCCTCTCCCAGCTTCTCGGTCGGCAGCCAGATGCCCGACAGGGGGGCACGCGGCGGCGGCAGATCCTCTCCGCCCCCGAACAGCGACGTCTGGCTGGAGGCGGCCTGGCTCTGGACCGCCGCCGACCAGGCGACCAACCCGTCCAGCGACTTCATCACCCGGGCGCGGTTGTCGTCCAGCCCATCGAAGGCGCCGGCGCGGGCCAGCATCTCCAGCGGGCGCTTGCCCACCCGCTTCATGTCGGTGCGCCGTGCCAGGTCGTGGATGTCGCGGAACGGCTGGTCCCCGCGCGCATCATGGATCAGCCGCATCGCCTCCAGGCCCACGCCCTTCAGCGCGCCCAGGGCATAGTGGATGCGCCCCGGCCCCACGGTGAAGGTCGGCGCCGAGCGGTTGACGCAGGGCGGCACGATCTCGATCCCCATCCGATCGCATTCACGTTTGTAGACGGCCAGCTTGTCGGTGAGGTGGATGTCGCAGTTCATCACCGCGGCCATGAATTCGACCGGGTGGTTCGCCTTCAGCCACGCGGTCTGATAGCTGACCACGGCATAGGCGGCCGCGTGCGACTTGTTGAAGCCGTAGTTGGCGAACTTTTCCAGCAGGTCGAAGACCTCTCCGGCCTTCTTGTCGGGCACGCCGTTGGCGACCGCGCCCTTGACGAACTTGGGCCGCTCCTTGGCCATCTCGGCCGCGATCTTCTTGCCCATCGCCCGGCGCAGCAGGTCGGCGCCGCCCAGCGAATAGCCCGCCATGACCTGGGCGATCTGCATCACCTGTTCCTGATAGACGATGATGCCCTGGGTTTCGGCCAGGATGTCGTCGATGGTCGGGTGGATCGATTCCAGGTCGCGCAGGCCGTTCTTGACCTCGCAATAGGTCGGGATGTTCTCCATCGGGCCGGGACGGTACAGCGCCACCAGCGCCACGATGTCCTCGATGCAGGTGGGTTTCATGCGGCGCAGCGCGTCCATCATGCCGCTGGATTCCACCTGGAACACCGCGACCGTGCGCGCGCTGGCGAACAGGTCATAGCTGGCCTTGTCGTCCAGCGGGATCAGGTTGATCTGGTTTTCCGTCCCCGGCGCGGGGTCGTACAACTGCCGCCCGTCGGCGGCGATGTGCAGCGGACGGCCCTGACCGTTGATCAGGTCGACCGCATTCTGGATCACCGTCAGCGTCTTGAGGCCCAGGAAGTCGAACTTGACCAGGCCGGCCTGCTCCACCCATTTCATGTTGAACTGGGTCGCCGGCATGTCGGATGCCGGATCGCGGTACAGCGGCACCAGCTGGTCCAGTGGCCGGTCCCCGATCACCACCCCCGCCGCGTGGGTGGAGGCGTTGCGATAAAGCCCCTCCAGCTGTTCGGCGTAATCCAGAAGGCGGGCCACCACCTCCTCGCGCGCGGCCTCGCGCAGGCGCGGCTCGTCGGCGCGGGCCTTGGCGATGCTGACGGGTTTCACGCCCTCGACCGGGATCATCTTGGACAGGCGGTCCACCTGGCCGAAGGGCAGCTGCAGCACGCGGCCCACGTCGCGCACCGCAGCCTTGGACAGAAGCGCGCCGAAGGTGATGATCTGGCCCACCTTGTCGGCCCCGTACTTGCCCTGCACGTAACGGATCACCTCCTCGCGGCGGTCCATGCAGAAGTCGATGTCGAAATCCGGCATGCTGACCCGTTCGGGGTTCAGGAACCGCTCGAACAGCAGGTTGTAGCGCAGCGGGTCCAGGTCGGTGATGGTCAGCGCATAGGCGACCAGCGACCCGGCGCCCGACCCGCGGCCGGGACCGACCGGGATGCCCTGCTCCTTGGCCCAGTAGATGAAATCGGCCACGATCAGGAAGTAGCCGGGAAAACCCATCTGCTCGATGATGCCCAGTTCGAAATCCAGGCGCGCGGTGTATTCCTCGACCGTGACCGCGTGGGGAATGACCTTCAGCCGCTCGGCCAGGCCGGCATGGGCCTGGCGACGCAGTTCGGTCACCTCGTCATCGGCGAACCTGGGCAGGATCGGCGCGTGCTTGGACACCGCAAAGGCGCAGCGGCGGGCGATCTCGACGGTGTTCTCGATCGCCTCGGGCAGGTCGGCGAACAGGACCGCCATCTCTTCGGCGGACTTGAAGTAATGCTGGGGCGTCAGGCGGCGACGGGGTTGGGACTGGTCGACATAGGCTTTCTCGGCGATGCAGATCAGCGCGTCATGCGCCTCGTACATGGTGGTCTTGGGAAAATAGACATCGTTCGTCGCCACCAGCGGCAGACCCTTGGCATAGGCCAGATCGACCAGACCGCCCTCGGACGCGGCCTCGGCGGCCATCAGCTGGCCGTTCTCGCCGGGATGGCGCTGCAGTTCGACATAGAGCCGGTCGCCGAAGGACGCCGCCAGCCGGTCGGCCAGCGCCTCGGCCTTGGGCATCTGGCCCTGCGCGATCAGCAGGCCCAAGGGACCCGTCGCGCCCCCGGTCAGGCAGATCAGCCCTTCGGCCTTGGCGCACAGCTCGTCGACCGTCACATGCGGCAGCGCCCCGCCCTCGCGCAGATAGAGGCAGGTGGACAGCGCCATCAGGTTCATCCACCCCGCCTGGTTCTGCGCCAGGAGGACGACCGGCCCGGTGGCCTCGGCCATCAGGGTCACCTGACAACCGATAATGGGCTGGATGCCCTTGTCGCGGGCCTTCACGCTGAATTCCAGCGCGGCGAACATGTTGTTCGTGTCGGTCAGCGCGACCGCCGGCATGCCTGCCTCGAAGGCAAGGCTTGGCAATTTGCCTACTGGAATGGCACCTTCCAGCAAAGAATGCTCGGAATGTGTGCGAAGATGGATGAATCGGGGGGATTTTGCGGCCATGATCGGGACAGTATCGCAGCGTGACCAAACAGTGCAATTGCGCGGCTGCCGAATTGCGGTCTAAGCAGGTCAGGAATTTGACCAAGGGGACAGAATTGACCGACATGCCCGTGTTCCGCGCCAGGGGTCTGGGCAAGTCCTATCCCGGCGTCCGCGCCAATGACGACGTGTCGTTCCACGTCATGCCCGGAGAGATCCACGCCCTGCTGGGCGAGAACGGCGCGGGCAAGTCGACGCTGGTCAAGATGATCTATGGGCTGGTGCGCCCCGATGACGGGCAGATGTGGCTAGGCGACGGCGCCCATGCGCCCTCCGATCCGCGGGCGGCGCGCGCGGCGGGCGTGGCGATGGTGTTCCAGCATTTCAGCCTGTTCGACGCGCTGACGGTCGCCGAGAACATCGCCCTGGGGATGGAGAACCCGCCGCCGCGGCGCGAACTGTCGGCGCGCATCACCAAGGTCAGCCATGATTTCGGCCTGCCGCTGAACCCCGCGCGGCGCATCGTCACCCTGTCGGCCGGCGAACGCCAGCGGGTCGAGATCATCCGCTGCCTGTTGCAGAACCCCCGCCTGTTGATCATGGACGAACCGACCAGCGTGCTGACCCCGCAGGAGGCCGAGCTGCTGTTCGCGACCCTGCGCAAGCTGGCGGCGCAAGGCACCGCGATCCTGTACATCAGCCACAAGCTGGACGAGATTCGCAGCCATTGCGACCGCGCCACGATCCTGCGGCACGGCAAGGTCGTCGACAGCTGCGATCCCCGCGCCCATTCCGCCCGCGACCTGGCCGCGATGATGGTCGGCGGCCAGATGCGCCAGATCGACCGCAGCGGTCGCCAGCCCGGCGCCGTCCTGCTGGAGGTGCGCGCCCTGTCCCAGCCCGCTCCCAATGCCGAGGGCACGGCGCTGAAGGACATCGCCCTGTCCCTGCGGGCCGGAGAGATCCTGGGCATCGGCGGCGTCGCCGGCAACGGCCAGGAGGAGCTGTTGGCCGCCCTGTCGGGCGAGGTCCGCAGCGCGCCCGGCACCGTCACGCTGGAGGGCGCGGACCTGTCCGCCGCCGGCCCCGAACCGCGCCGCGTCAAGGGCCTGCTCAGCGCGCCCGAGGACCGGCTGGGCCATGCCGCCGTCCCCGATTTCAGCCTGACCGAGAACACGCTGCTGACCGCGGGCAGCCGCAAGTCCCTGGTCCGCGGCGGGCTGATCGACCACAAGGCCGCGCGCGACTATGCGCTGGCGGTGATCGACGGGTTCGACGTCCGCACCCCCGGCCCCCATGTCGCGGCCCGCGCCCTGTCCGGCGGCAACCTGCAGAAATTCGTGATCGGCCGAGAGGTCATGCAGAACCCGCGCGTGCTGGTCGTGAACCAGCCCACCTGGGGCGTGGATGCGGGGGCGGCAGCCAGCGTGCGGCAATCGCTGCTGGACCTGGCCCGCCAGGGCGCGGGCGTCATCGTCATCTCTCAGGATCTGGATGAGCTTTTGGAACTGTCCGACCGTTTCTGCGCCCTGAACGAAGGCCGCCTGTCGCCCCCCGTGCCCACCGACGGCCTGACGCTGGACCGCATCGGCCTGATGCTGGGCGGTGCGCATGGCATGGAAGAGGCGCATCTATGATCACGCTGATCCCGCGCCAAAGCGCCTCGACCGGCTGGCAGGTCGCGACGCCGGTCATGGCCGTGCTGGCCACGATGATCGCCGGCGGGCTGCTGTTCGCGATGCTGGGGCATGACCCGGTCGCGGCGATCCGCACGATCTTCTGGGACCCGCTGTTCGGTCCTGCCGCCGGCTATTCCCGGCCGCAGCTGCTGATCAAGGCCGCGCCGCTGATCCTGATCGCCTCGGGGCTGGCCATCGGCTTTCGCGCCGGCATCTGGAACATCGGGGCCGAGGGACAGTACATCATCGGCGGCATCACCGGCGCCGCGGTCGCCTTGGCGCTTTACCCGCTGGAGGCGTGGTGGCTGTTTCCGCTGATGGTCGCGGCCGGACTGGCCGGGGGCTGGGCCTGGGGCATGATCCCCGCGATACTCAGGAACTGGTTCGGCGCATCGGAAATCCTGGTGTCGCTGATGCTGGTCTATGTCGCGCAGCGGATCGCCGCATGGATGGCCTTCGGCCCGATGCGCAACCCGCAGGGCATGGGCTTTCCCGGATCGCGCAACCTGCAGCAATACCCCTCCGCCGCCAACCCCGAACTGATCGCCGGGACCGGCGCGCATTGGGGGGTCGTGGCCGCCGCCGCCGCGGTCCTGGCCACGTGGTTCCTGATGAGCCGCCACATCCGCGGGTTCCACATCCGCGCCGCCGGTACCGCACCCCGTGCCGCGCGGTTCGCGGGCGTGCGGCCGCAGATGCTGGTCGCGTTCTGCCTGGGCCTGTCGGGCGCGCTGGCCGGTGCCGCGGGCCTGTTCGAGGTCGCGGGCCCCGCGGGCCAGATCACCGACAAGCTGGGCGTGGGATACGGGTTCACCGCGATCATCGTGGCGTTCCTGGGACGGCTGCACCCGGTGGGCATCCTGCTGGCGGGACTGCTGCTGGCGCTGACCTATATCGGGGGCGAACTGGCTCAGCTGACCATGTCGCTGCCCGCCGCGACCGTGCAGGTGTTCCAGGGGATGCTGCTGTTCTTCCTGTTGGGCTTCGACGTCCTGACCCGCTATCAGATCCGCAGAAGGCGCACCGCATGATCGACCCCCTGTCCGTCTTCCTGCTGCTGATCTCGGCCTCGACCCCGATCCTGTTCGCCGCCCTGGGCGAACTGGTCGTGGAACGCGCGGGCGTCCTGAACCTGGGGGTCGAGGGGATGATGATCACCGGCGCACTGGCCGGTTTCGCCGCCGCCTATGCCAGCGGCAATCCGTTCCTGGGGTTTCTGGTCGCGGCCGTGGCGGGGGCGGCCATATCGCTGCTGTTCGCGGCGCTGACGCAGCTGTTCCTGGCCAACCAGGTCGCATCGGGCCTGGCGCTGACCCTGTTCGGCCTGGGCCTGGCCGCGATGTTCGGCAAGCCGTTCGAGGGGGTCAAGGCGCCGCCCATGCCGATCGGGCCGCTGCGCATCAACTGGATCGTGTGGCTGGGGCTGGCGATGGTGCCGGTCGTCTGGTGGTTCCTGAACCGCACCCGGCGCGGCCTGGTCCTGCGCGGCGTCGGAGAGAACCACGAGGCCGCCCACGCCCTGGGCTATGACGTGCGCCTGACCCGTCTGGCGGCCATCGCCTTCGGCGGCGCGATGGCGGGGATCGGCGGGGCATTCATCTCGATCGCGACGGTCCTGCAATGGACCGAGGGGATGACCGCCGGTGCGGGCTGGATTGCGCTGGCGATCGTGGTTTTCTCGAACTGGACGGCGGCGGGCGTCCTGGCGGGGGCCTGGCTTTTCGGCGGCGTCACCGTGCTGCAGCTGCGCCTGCAGGCGGCGGGCGTGCAGGTGCCGGTGCAGTTGCTGTCGATGGCGCCCTATCTGGCGACCATCATCGTGCTGGTGGCCATCTCGGCCCGGCAGAAATACTCGCGGCGCGCGGGGGCGGCTGCCCCCGGCTCGCTTGGGACCAACTTCCACGCGCTGCGGTAGAACCGCGGCCATACCAACCAAGAGGGATACCATGAACCGCAGACATCTTCTGGCCACGGCCGCCGCCCTGATGACCGCGATGGCCGCCCCGGCCATGGCCCAGGACGAGCCCCTGAAGGTCGGCTTCATCTATGTTGGCCCCGTGGGCGACGGCGGCTGGACCTACCAGCACGACCTGGCCCGCCAGGCCGTCGAGGCCGAGTTTGGCGACCGCGTCGAGACCACCTTCATCGAGAGCGTGCCGGAAGGTGCCGACGCCGAACGCGCCCTGACCCAGCTGGCCTTGGCCGGGAACGAGCTGATCTTCGCGACCAGCTTCGGCTTCATGGACCCGGTGATGAACGTCGCGGCCAAGTTCCCCGACATCAAGTTCGAACATGCCACCGGCTACAAGACCGCCGAGAACGTCGCGACCTATGACGCGCGCTTCTACGAGGGTCGGGCAGTCATCGGCACCATCGCGGGCCGCATGACGGAATCGAACAAGATCGGCTATATCGGGTCCTTCCCGATCCCCGAGGTGATCCAGGGCATCAACTCCAGCTTCATCCATGCCCGCAAGGTGAACCCGGACGTGGAGATGCGCGTCGTCTGGGCCTACAGCTGGTTCGACCCCGCCAAGGAGGCCGAGGCCGCGTCGGCGCTGTTGGCCGAGGGCGTGGACGTGATCCTGCAGCACACCGATTCGACCGCGCCCCTGGCCCAGGCCCAGCAGGCCGGCGCCATCGGATTCGGTCAGGCCAGCGACATGGCGGCGTTCAAGCCCAGCCCGCGGGTGGCCTCGATCATCGATGAATGGTCGCCCTATTACATCAAGCGCGTCGGCGCGGTGCTGGACGGCACCTGGGAAAGCGGGTCCAGCTGGGCGGGCATCGGTGACGGAGAGGTCGTGATCGGAGAGATCACCGACGCCGTCCCCGCCGAGGTCAAGGCAGAGGCCGAGGCCCTGCGCGACGCCATCGGCGCGGGCGAATACCACCCCTTCACCGGGCCGCTGAACAAGGCCGACGGCACCGTCTGGCTGGCCGAGGGAGAGACCGCCAGCGACGCGGACCTGCAGTCGATGAACTTCTACGTCGAAGGCATCACCGCCCAGATCCCGCAGTAAGCGGCCCTGACCGACACCCTGCGCGCCCCGGTCCGAAAAGGCCGGGGCGTTCGTCGTTCCGGCGACATCCCGCGCAGGCCCGGCCGCGATGATGACATCCGGCCGCGACCCCGGCGATACTGTGCGCAACCGATACCGGAGGCCGCCTGATGCGCCTGCTTGCCCTGACCGCCCTGCTGCTGTCCACCGCCCCTGCCCTGGCGCAGGACGCCGACGCGCTGCTGGCGCGCTTTCTGCAGGACCGGGGCGAGGATATCGACGCCTGCTTCACCGACATGCCACAGATGCGCGACGACCAGCGCGATGCCGACTTCCGGGGTGCGACGGACGCCCCGGTGCCCCTGCGGCGACTTGTGGTGGCCTTCGACGCATCCGGGTCGATGGCGGGTGCGCTTGGCAGCGACACCAAGATGGCGGCGGCACGGCAGGCGGTCGATGCCCTGCTGGACGACCTGCCCGATGACGTGACCGCCAGCCTGGTGGCCTTTGGCCATCGGGGCACGAACGATGATGCCGGTCGCGCCGAAAGCTGTGCGGGGGTCGAGACCCTGGTGCCTGCCACCGACAATACCACGGCGCTGAAGGCCGCGGTGCAGGCGCTGGAACCGGCGGGCTGGACGCCCTTGGCCGATGCACTGGCCGCCGCCGGGACGCAGCTGGCGCCGTCAGACGCGGTGGGCGAACAGGTCGTCTATGTCGTGTCGGACGGAGAGGAGACCTGCGGCGGCGATCCCGTGGAACAGGCGCGCGCCCTGCATGACGGCGACATCCGCGCCGTCGTCAACATCCTGGGCCTGGACCTGCCCGCCGACGAACGCGCCCAGCTGGAGGCCGTGGCCCAGGCCGGGGGCGGCCTGTTCACCTCCATCACCACGCAAAGCGAGCTGGCGCGCGAGATCGAGGAAAGGCGTCGCTGGAACGCCAACAGCTTCGAGATGCTGAGAACCAACAACCAAGCGTCGATGACCCAGCTGCGCAATTCCAACGCCGCCGGAGGTGCGCTGCTGCGGCTGAACAACTGCATCGGTGGCCGTTCGCTGCGCGAGAGCAACCGGGTGCGTGCCTGGTCACGCGACCAGGATCTGACCCCCGACCAGCAGGCCGCGCTGCGCGCCGCGCTGACGGCCGCGCATGACGCCCATGACGCCCGCGCGGCAGAAATCCGCAGCACCCTTGAGGCCGCGCGCGACGGCGCAAACCAGGCCGTCCAGGATCAGCGCGACGCCGACGCGGCCGAGTTCGAGGCGGTGCGTTAACCCATCCGCTCGCTGGCATAGCTGCCGGGCGACGGCGGGAAGACCACCGTCTTGGCCGCGTTCAGGAAGACCCGGCCGTGGATATGGGCATGGACCGCGCGGGCCAGCACCTGCGCCTCGACGTCGCGGCCCAGGGAGACATAGTCGCCGGGAGACTGGGCATGGGTCACGCGGACCGTGTCCTGTTCGATGATCGGGCCTTCGTCCAGGTCGGCGGTGACGTAATGGCTGGTCGCGCCGATCAGCTTGACGCCCCGCTCATAGGCCTGCTTGTAGGGGTTCGCCCCCTTGAAGCTGGGCAGGAAGGAATGGTGGATGTTGATGATCCGCCCCGACATCTGCTGGCACATCCGGTCCGACAGCACCTGCATATAGCGCGCCAGCACGACCAGTTCGGCCCCGGTCTGGTCGATGATCTCCATCTGGCGGGCCTCGGCCTCGGCCTTGTTCTCGGGCGTGACGCGGATCATGTGGAAGGGGATGTCGTGGTTCACGACGACCTTCTGGTATTCGTGGTGGTTCGACACGACGCCAACGATCTCGATCGGCAGGGCACCGATGCGCCAGCGGTACAGAAGGTCGTTCAGGCAGTGCCCGAACCGGCTGACCATGATCAGCACCTTCTTCTTGACGGCATCGTCGGTGACCTCGACCTCCATGCCGAACCGCGTGGCGATGGGCGCGAACATCGCGCGCAGGCTCTCCAGCGTCGCGGCCCCTTCGGAGCGGAAGCTGACCCGCATGAAGAACCGACCCGTCTCGACGTCGTCGAACTGGGCGCTGTCGGTGATGTTGCAGTCCGCATCCGCCAGCGCGCCGGAAATCGCCGCGACGATGCCGCGGGTCGAGGCGCAGGTCACGCGCAGGGTGAAGGTCTTCATATGGGGTCCCCGTTTTGCCGATGGCGCGAACGCCACCGGCATTTCAACGCATTGCCCGCGAAGGGCAATCACGTTTGCGACGGCGGGGGGCCGCCCGCGACATCAGGCGGCCCGGATCAGGCCGCCGGCAGCCGCGCCTCGACCATGCCTGCATACCAGCTGGAGCCCGCCGGGATCGCATCGTCGTTGAAGTTGTAGGCCGGGTGATGGACCATCGCCGTGTCGCCGTTGCCGACCCAGATATAGGCGCCCGGACGTTCGTTCAGCATATAGCTGAAATCCTCGCCGCCCATCATCGGCTGCATGTCCATGTTCACCCCGCCCGAGATGTCGCGCGCCACGTCGGCGGCCCATTCCGTCGCCTGCGGGTCGTTCATGGTGACCGGATAGCCACGCTGGTAATCGACATCGGCGCGTGCGCCCATCGCGGCGGCGATGTTGGTGGCGACGCGCTTGATCCCCTCCTCCAACTGGTCGCGGACCTCGGGGGCCAAGCTGCGGGCGGTGCCCTTCAGCTGGACGACCTGCGGGATCACGTTATGCGCCGTCGAATCCGTCGACACCACGCAGACCGAGATCACCGCGTTCTTCAGCGGGTCGATGTTGCGCGCCACGACCGACTGCAACGCCACGACGATCTGGGCGGCGGTCAGGGTGGTGTCGATGCATTCATGGGGCTTTGCGGCATGGCCGCCCTTGCCGGTCACGGTGATGTCGAACTGATCGGCCGCCGCCATCATCGCGCCGGGCCGGATCGAGAACTGGCCCACCGGCATGCCGGGCATGTTGTGCATGCCGTAGAACTCGTCGATCTTCCAGCGGTCGACCAGCCCGTCCAAGACCATCGCCTCGCCCCCGGCACCGCCTTCTTCCGCGGGCTGGAAGATCACGATGGCGGTGCCGTCGAAATTGCGCGTCTCGGCCAGGTACTTGGCCGCACCCAGCAGCATGGCGGTGTGGCCGTCATGGCCGCAGGCATGCATCTTGCCCGGCGTCTTTGACGCGTATTCCACGCCCGTCTGCTCGATGATCGGCAGCGCGTCCATGTCGGCGCGCAGGCCCACGACGCGGCCCTTGCTGTCGGTCCGGCCCTTGATGACGCCGACGACGCCGGTGCGGCCCACGCCCTCGGTCACCTCGTCACAGCCGAATTCGCGCAGCAGGTCGGCCACGCGGCCCGCGGTGCGGTGGACGTCGTACAGCAGTTCGGGATGTTCGTGGAAATCGCGGCGCCAGGCGGCGATTTCGGGCAGCAGTTCGGCAAAGCGGTTCTTGACGGGCATGGTTGTCTCCTTCGGGCGCAGGTTGGCGATTTCCTGCACGATCTGCAAGAGGGGCAAGGGGCGCCCCGCCACGCCCTGCCCGAAAAATGATCAGCCGTGGGTGACCGGATCGACCAGCACGCGGTGCCCCGGCGCGACCTCTCGGTAGACGGACAGCTTGGCCACGTAATCGACCGGGTGCATGGGCGACGGGATGGGCTTGAAGCTCAGATCCTCGCTGATCTTCTTCTGGCGCGGGTCGGCCACCGGCACGGCCGACATCAGCTGGCGGGTATAGCTGTGCTGGGGGTTCTCGAAGACCTGCCGGCGGGTGCCCAGTTCGACGATGCGGCCCAGATACATCACGCCCACATGGTGGCTGACGCGTTCGACGACGGCCATGTCATGGCTGATGAACAGCATCGATATGCCCAGGTCCTGCTGCAGCTCCATCAGCAGGTTCAGCACCTGCGCCTGGACCGACACGTCCAGCGCCGACACGGCCTCGTCCGCGATGATCAGCTTGGGGTTCAGCGCCAGGGCGCGGGCAATGGCGATGCGCTGGCGCTGGCCGCCCGACATCTCGTGCGGATAGCGCCGCATGAAGCTGCGCGGCAGTTCAACCCGGTCGAACAGGGCCGCGATGCGGTCCTGGCGTTCGGACTTGCTGCCGATGCCATAGTTCTCCATCGGTTCTGCGACCTGGTCGTAGAGCTTCATGTGCGGGTCCAGGCTGGCGAACGGGTCCTGAAAGATCATCTGCATGTCGCGGCGCGACTTGCGCAGCGCGTTCGCCGACAGGCCGATGATGTCGGTGCCACCCAGGTCGACCGTGCCCGATTCGGGCTCGACCAGGCGCAGGATCGACCGCCCGCAGGTGGACTTGCCGCAGCCGGATTCCCCCACCAGCGACAGCGTCTCGCCGGCGTTGATGGTAAAGCTGACATCCTCGACCGCGTGCACCCGCGCGACGGTGCGGCGCAGCAGGCCGCCCTTGACCTTGAACCGCGTGGTCAGGTTCTTGACCGTCAGCAGCGGCGTGGGGTTGGCGACGACGATGGGTTCGGGGGCGCCGGTCGATCCGTCGCTCATCAGGCGCAGGCGCTCGGGGGCGGCCTTGCCGGTCATCTCGCCAAGGCGCGGGACGGCGGCCAGCAGCATCTTGGTGTAATCCCGCTGAGGATTCTCGAAGATCTGCTCGACCGGGCCTTCCTCGACCTTCTCGCCGCGATACATGACCACCACGCGGTCGGCCATCTGGGCGACCACGGCCATGTCATGGGTGATGAAAAGGACGGCAATCTGCTTTTCCCGCTTCAACCGGTCGATCAGCGCCAGGATCTCCGCCTGGATCGTCACGTCCAGCGCGGTCGTGGGCTCGTCGCAGATCAGCAGGCGCGGCTCGCAGGCCATGGCGATGGCGATCACAACGCGCTGGCGCATGCCGCCCGACAGTTCGTGCGGATACTGGTCCAGCCGGCGTTCGGGTTCGGGAATGCGGACCTGGCGCAGGATCTCCAGCGCGCGGGCGCGGGCCTCGGCCTTCTTCAGGCCGCGATGGGTGATCAACCCCTCGACCAGCTGGTCGCCGACGGTGAAGACCGGGTTCAGCGCGGTCATCGGCTCCTGGAAGATCATGCCGATCTGGTTGCCGCGGATGTCGCGCATCGCGGCGCTGTTCTGGCGGGCCAAGTCAACGACCTTGCCGTCATCCTGTTCGAACATCAGCTGGCCGCCCGCGATGGTGCCCCCGCCGAATTCCACCAGCCGCATCAGCGACAGCGAGCTGACCGATTTCCCCGACCCGGATTCGCCCACCACGCAGACGCATTCGCCCGGCTTGATGTTAAAGCTGACATCCTTGACGCCGACCACGACCCCATCGTTGGTTTCGAATTCGACCCGCAGTTTCTCAATGGAAACAAGAGGTTTGTCGTCAAGCATCTGGGGCCCCCGGGAAAGATCAAGCCAGCAGGCTAGCCATTGCCCGGGGAAAGTCAAAGCCCAAACGCATGTGCGATGGGTCTTGCCTTTCGCAGAGGCTTCGTTTGATGATGCGCGCATTCCGCAGGGACGATGACAACACGAACAACCACCCGGACAATCGGGGACGCGACAAGACGATCAGCCCCCGAATGGCTGAAGGTGGCGTGGAACCCCCCGCGGGCCGCAACACCCAACAGGAGAGTGTAATGAAACTGAGAACCGGTCTGATGGGCGCCGCCGCCACGCTGGCGATGGCCCCTGCCGCTTTCGCGGAACGCGGCAGCGACGGCCAGCTGAACATCATCATGTGGCAGGCCCCGACCCTGATGCACCCCTATCTGTCGGGCGGCACCAAGGAAGTCATCGCCGGCAGCCTGGTCCTGGAACCGCTGGCGGGCTACGACACCGAAGGCCAGATCTATGCGCGCCTGGTGACCGAGATCCCGTCGCTGGAGAACGGCGGCATCGCCGAGGACCTGACCTCGGTCACCTGGAAGCTGCGCGACGACGTGAAATGGTCGGACGGCACGCCGCTGACCGCCGATGACGTCGTCTTCACCGCCGAATACTGCATGGACCCCGAGGGTGGCTGCGCGCAGCTGGCCAAGTTCGAGGGCATCACCGCGGTCGAGGCGGTCGATCCGCAGACCGTCAAGGTCACCTTCGATTCGCCGCGCGCCGACCCGTTCTCGGCCTTTGTCGGATCGCAGTCGCCGATTCTGCAGAAGGCCCAGTTCGAGGCCTGCAAGGGCGTGAACGCACCGACCTGCACCGACCAGAACTTTGGCCCGATCGGCACCGGCCCGTTCCGCGTCACCCAGTTCCTGACCAACGACACGATCAGCCTCGAAGCGAACCCGGAATACCGCGACGCGGCCAAGCCCGCCTTCGCGACCGTGCTGGTCAAGGGTGGCGGCGACGCGGCCGGCGCCGCGCGGTCGGTCATGGAGACGGGCGAGTTCGACTATGCCTGGAACACCCAGCTGGCCCCCGACGTCATCGCCGGCATGGAGGCCGCGGGCCGCGGCAAGGTCTCTGCCGCGTTCGGCACGCTGGTGGAACGCATCCACGTCAACCTGACTGACCCGTCGTCGTCGCTGCCCGAGGGCGAGCGTTCGACCGCCGCACATCCGCATCCGTTCCTGTCGGACCCGGCGGTGCGCAAGGCGCTGTCCATGGCCATCGACCGCGCCCTGCTGGTAGAGATCGGCTATGGCACGTCGGGCCAGCCGACCTGCAACTATGTCCCCGCCCCCGAGGCCTGGGCGTCCGACAACACCGAATGCCTGACCCAGGACATCGCCGGTGCGAACGCGCTGCTGGACGAGGCAGGCTGGACGATGGGCGGCAACGGCGTGCGTGAGAAGGACGGCGTGCAGCTGAACATGGTCTTCCAGACCTCGGTCAACGCGGTTCGCCAGGACTTCCAGGCGCTGATCAAGCAGTGGTGGTCGGAAATCGGCGTCCAGACCGAGCTGAAGACGGTCGACGCGTCGGTGTTCTTCGGCTCGGATGCGGGCTCGCCCGACACGCTGCAGAAGTTCTATGCCGACGTCGAGATGTATGCCGACAACTTCGACGGCAACAACCCGGCGCCCTACCTGTCCAAGTGGACCTGCGACAAGGCGCCCTCGCCCGCCAACCAGTGGCAGGGCGAGAACATCAGCCGCTTCTGCGACCCGGAATACGACCGCATGGTCGACGAGATCGAAGGCATCGTCGATGCCGACGAACGCGCCGCCATGGGCCGGACGATGAACGACATGCTGACCAAGGACAGCAACGCGATCATCCCGCTGGTCTATCGCGGCACGGCCTCGGCGCATTCGAACACGCTTGGCGGCGTGCAGCTGAACGCCTGGGACAGCGAGATCTGGAACGTCGCGGACTGGACCCGCGTCGAACAGTAATGCATCCTGCCGCCCTGGCCCTGCGCCGGGGCGGCGCCCCTCTCTCAGGGGCCCGCGGGCGCGCGGGACCGTGACGGGGGGACACAGATGCCCAGAAACCACCGGATCGAGGCACCATGCTGAGTTTCACCATCCGCCGGCTGCTGCTGGCCATTCCGACATTGCTGTTCATCTCGCTGGTGATCTTCCTGCTGCTGGAAGCCTCGCCCGGCGATCCCTTGGGCGACGTGCCCCTGACCGTGCCCCCGGAGGTCCGCGAACGCATGCGCGCGGCCCTGGGCCTGGGCGAGCCCTGGCCGGTCCGCTACCTGCTGTGGCTGAAGCAGTTCTTCTGGGTCGAGCCGCTGTACTGGACCGACCAGTGGTTCGGCACGAACTTCAGCGACGGCGCCCAGCGCATCATCAGCTTCCAGTCGCGCAGCCCCGTCTTCGACGTGATCGCCCAGCGCGTGCCGCAGACCCTGACCGTGGTCGGCATGTCCTATCTGGTGGGCATCCTCATCGCGATCCCCATCGGGATCATCTCGGCCTACAAGCAGTACAGCTGGTTCGACCAGATCGGCACCTTTGTGTCGATGATCGGGTTCTCGATGCCCACCTTCTTCACCGGCGTCGTGCTGATCATCATCTTCGCGGTGAACCTGCAGTGGTTCCCGTCGGTCTATGACACCACGCTGCAGGTCGACGACTGGGCCAGCTTCAAGCAGCAGGCCCGCCAGATGGTGATGCCCGTGACGGTGCTGGCGCTTTACAATGCGGCGCAGATCAGCCGCTTCATGCGCTCGTCCATGCTGGACAACCTGGGCCAGGACTATGTCCGCACCGCGCGCGCCAAGGGCCTGTCCGAACGCGTCGTCGTGTTGAAGCATGTCTTGCGCAACAGCCTGATCCCGGTCGTGACCGTGATCGCGCTTGGCCTGCCGGCGGTCTTCGGCGGCGCCATCATCACCGAACAGGTGTTCAAGGTGAACGGGCTGGGACAGCTGCTGATCACCTCGATCCACGGCAACGACATCCCGATGGTCCTGACGCTGACCTTCATCTTTGCCATCCTGATCGTCGTCTTCACCCTGATCGCAGACATCCTCTATGGGGTGCTGGACCCGAGGATCCGCTATGACTGACCCCAAATCCCCCGACGACCTGCGCGCCGCCGCAGGCAACGCCGCCGTCCCCGCCGCCGCCAGCCCCCCGGTCGTGCCCCCCCAGGGCGCGGTCGAGACCCGCAGCCAGTGGTCTGACGTCTGGCGCCAGTTCCGCAGCCACCGCGGCGCGATGGTGGCGCTGGTGCTGTTCGTGGCGATCATCCTGTTCGTGTCCGTCGGACCGCTGATCTGGACGATCGACCCGACCTATGTGGACATCCGCGCCCGCAACTCGGGCTTTTCCGCGGCCCATCCCCTGGGCACCGACCAGCTGGGCCGTGACCTGCTGGCGCGCCTGATGGCGGGCGGCCAGGTGTCCATCGCCGTCGGCCTGACCGCAATGATCATCGCGATCTTCCTGGGCAGCCTGATAGGCGTGATGTCGGGCTACTTCCGCCGGCTGGACGCACCGCTGATGCGCCTGACAGAGCTGTTCCTGGCGCTGCCGCTGCTGCCCCTGCTGCTGCTGATGGTGACGCTGTTCCGCGAGCCGCTGTCGCAGACCTTCGGCCCGGCGCTTGGCATCTTCTTCCTGATCGTGACGGCCATCGGCGCGACCAGCTGGATGCAGGCCGCCCGCATCGTGCGCGGCGAGGTGCTGGGCCTGAAGGAACGCGAGTTCATCCTGGCCGCGCGGTCCATCGGCACGCCGTCGCACCGGATGATCACGCGCCACATCCTGCCCAACGTGCTGTCGCCGATCATGGTGGCCGCGACCCTGGGCATTGCCACCGCGATCATCACCGAAAGCGCGCTGTCCTTCCTGGGCCTGGGCTTTCCGCCCGACTTCCCGACCTGGGGACGGCTGCTGTTCGACGCCGTGGACCAGATGGTGCTGTATCCGTGGCGGGTGATCTTCCCCGGCTTGCTGATCTCGCTGACGGTGCTGTGCGTGAACTATATCGGCGACGGGCTGCGCGACGCCATGGACCCCCGCATCCGGGGGCGCTGACGGAAAAGGGGGGCCAAGCGGCCCCCCTTCTTCGTTTCAATAGGCCGCGCTGCCGCTGCCCGCGGGCAGGGCGCCATAGGGCAGCCAGATCGTCTTGGACCGCGTGGCGTGCTGCAGGAAGGTCTCGCCCTGCGCATGGACGCCGGTCCAGTCGCGGCCGGGCACCGCCCAGACGGGCTTCAGGTTCCCCGCCGCCGCCCGGTCCACTGCCGCCAGATCCGCCGCAGGGCCCGCGTGCCAGAAGCCCGCGACCTCGTCATGGGCGGCCAGCGGCACGGCCAGATCGGCGGTGACCCCGGTCACGATGTTGACCACGCCGCCCGGCAGGTCGGACGTGTCGAACACCTGATAGAGGTCCGTCACCGCCAGCGGGTCGTCCTGCGCGGGGATCGCCACGACCGCATTGCCCATGGCGATGGCGGGCAGCACCAGCGACAGGAACCCCGCCAGCGGCTGCGCATTCGGGCATGTGATGCCGATGACGCCCATCGGTTCGGGGATCACGGTGACCAGATGGCCCGGCTTGGCCTGCACGGTCGCGCCGTCGAACTTGTCGGCCCAGGCCGCATAGTGGAAGGCGCGGGCGATGGCGGCATCGACCTCGACCCGGCTGGTGCGGGCGGCGAATTCCGCAGCCCGCGCCGACAGGTTCTCGGCAATGTAATAGAGGACCTGCGCGCGGGCATGGCCGCCCGCCGCCGCCCATTTCCCCGCCTTCGTCGCGGCCTCGACGGCGTTTCGGATGTCCTTGCGGCTGCCCAGGGGGGCCAGCCCGCCCGGCACCGCATACATCGCGCCGCCATCGGGCCGCTTCTGCGCGCCGCCGTAATAGAGCTTGGCCGTGCGGTCGATGCCCTGCTGCGGCGCGGCCCCGTCCGTCACGGCGACGGCGGGTTTGGGGGCGACCTCGCGCGCGGGTTTCACCGCCGGCTCGGCCAGATAGTCGCGCATCCCCGCGGCCCCGCCCTCGCGGCCATAACCGCTTTCGCGATAGCCGCCGAAGGGGGCCGCGGCGTCGAACATGTTGGCGCCGTTGATCCAGATCACCCCGGCCTTGATCCGCGCGGCGATGTCGGTGGCGACCGTCGCGCTTTCCGACCAGACCGATCCGGCCAGGCCATAGCGGGTGTTGTTGGCCAGCTCGACCGCCTCATCCGCGGTGCGGAAGGTCGACAGCGTGGCGATGGGGCCGAAAATCTCCTGCTCCATGCCGGGATTGGCGGGGGCGATGTTCTTCAGATAGCCGGGTGCGATGAAGCAGCCCTCCTGCGCCTGCCCGCCGACCAGCTCCGCCCCGGCATCGGTCGCCGCACGGCAGATCGACAGAATGCGGTCCTTTTGTACCGGATCGACGATGGCGCCGATATCGGTGGACTTGTCCAGCGGTGCGCCCACGCGCAGCCGCGCCATGCGGGCCGACAGCAGCGTTTCGAACCGCGCGGCCACGGATTCCGCCACCATGATGCGCGACCCCGCGCAGCAGACCTGGCCCTGGTTGAACCAGATGCTGTCCACCACGCCCTCGACGGCGGCATCCAGATCGGCGTCCTCCATCACCACGAAGGGCGACTTGCCGCCCAGCTCAAGCGTCAGCTTGCGCCCGGTCCCGGCCAAGGCGGTGGCGATGCCGCGCCCGACCTCGGTCGAGCCGGTGAAGGCGATCTTGTCGACCTCGGCCGCGACCAGGGCCGCGCCCGTCGTGCCGTCGCCGGTCACGATGTTCACGACGCCCGCGGGCAGGCCGACCTCCTGGCAGATCTCGGCGAAGGCCAGGGCGGTCAGGGGGGTGTATTCGGCGGGCTTCAGGACGACCGTGTTGCCCGCGGCCAGCGCCGGCGCCACCTTCCAGGCCAGCATCAGCAGCGGAAAGTTCCACGGGATGATCTGCCCGCAGACGCCCAAGGGGGCATGGCCCGGAAACCGCGTGTCGCGCAGTTCCGCCCAGCCCGCATGGTGATAGAAATGCCGCGCGACCAGCGGCACGTCGATGTCGCGCGCCTCGCGGATCGGCTTGCCGTTGTCCAGCGTCTCAAGGACCGACAGGAAGCGCTCGCGCTTTTGCACGTGCCGGGCCAGCGCATAGAGGTGCCGCGCCCGTTCGGTGCCGGGCAGCGCGGCCCAGCCCTTCTGCGCGCGGCGCGCGGCCTTGACCGCCGTCGCGACGTCGTCCGCCGTTCCCTGCGTCACGCGGGCCAGAACCTCGCCGGTGGCGGGGTCGCGGGTCTCGAACGTCTCGCCCGGCTTGGTGAAGCTGCCGTTGATGAAATGGCCGAACGTCCCCCGCCGGGCCAGCCAGTCGCGGGCCGCGGACGCGTCCTCGGTCGAGGGGCCGTATTCCATCGTCTGCATGATCTCGCTCACTTGGGTCATCGGATCCTCAGGCAATCGCTTGGCGGTGGGCGGCGGCATAGCGGCCCGTCACATGGTGGCTGATCTGGCGCTCGATATCGCCCAGTAGGCTGGAGGCGCCGATGCGGAACAGGTCCGGGGCCAGCCAGTCGCGGCCCAGCTCCTCGGCCATCAGCACCTGCCAGCTGATCGCGTCCTTGGCGGTGCGCAGGCCGCCCGCGGGCTTGAAGCCGACCTTGATGCCGGTGCGGGCATGAAAGTCACGGATGGTGCGAACCATGACCAGACTGACCGGCAGGGTCGCGTTCACGCCCTCCTTGCCGGTCGAGGTCTTGATCCAGTCCGACCCGGCCTGCATCGCCACATGGCTGGCCTTGGCGACATTCTCCAGCGACTTCAGATCGCCGGTGGCCAGGATCGCCTTCATCCGCGCCGCACCGCAGGCCTCGCGCATGGCGCGCAATTCGTCATACAGCGCCGCCCAGTTGCCCTGCAGCACATGGGCGCGGGTAATGACGATGTCGATCTCATCGGCGCCCTGATCCACGGCATAGCGGATCTCGGCCAGGCGCAGGTCCAGGGGCATCAGGCCTGCGGGAAAACCCGTCGCCACGCTGGCGACGGGAATGCCGCTGTTGCCCAGGGCGCGCTTGGCGGGCGCGACCATCGTCGGATAGACGCAGACCGCGCCGGTGGTCAGCCCGGTCACGCCCACGGCCTCCAGCAGATCGGCGGCGATGGGCTGGCGCGCCTTGGCGCACAGACGAGCGACCCTGTCGGGCGTGTCATCGCCCGCCAGCGTGGTCAGGTCGATGCAGCGCACCGCGTTCAAAAGCCACGCGGCCTGGTGATCCTTCTTCAGGCTGCGGCGCGCGGGCAATGTCGCCGCACGGCGTTCGACCGCGGGGGTGTTGATGCGGATGCCCTCGAACCAGTCGGGGTGCAGGTCGGTTCCGGGGTTGGTCATGCCGGTCTCCTTGTGCTGCGCTGACGGAACTGCGCCCACATGCGCCAGACCAACGTCAGCAATGCCAGCAGCACGCCACAGACGATCAGCGCGGCCCAGTTGGTCGGGCGGTCGTCGGGGCCCGCCACAGTGTTGATGGAAATCGCATTGGGATAGGTCGACATCCACGGCAGACGCCAACCATAGGCGGTCACGCTGACCCAGATCGGATCACGCGCCGAGGATTGCAGGTTCGTGGCCTCGGCCTGCAGGTTCGCGCTGTCGTACTTGAAATAGGGCGGCCAGACCCAGCCCGTATCCTCGTTTCGATAGACGAAGACCCGCCCGCCGGGCCGCACCGCGTCGATGAAGCGCACGTCGCGCTGGCCCTGGGCGTTCTCGACCGTGCCGGTGCTGTCGGAGGCCCAGAAGATCGCGGCCGAGGGCGGGATCTCCGTCAGGCGGTTGTAGGTGTTGCTGATCCGCAGCGTGTTCTGGGACGGCAGGGTGTAATCCAGCAGGCCAAAGACCAGGATGCCGAACAGGACGCCTGCGACGACGCGCACATAATACATGGCAGCTCCTATTGCCAGTTGACCAGGATGACGATGACCACGACGGCCAGCGTGGGCAACACGAAGACCAGGCCGGCCAGCCGCGCCCGCAGGGTTCGGTTGAACCCGACCATCGCCTTGGCGATGAACGCGCGCCGTGCGGCGGTGTTCCCGGCCTGGTCGGGATGGCGGGCATCCCACCGGTTCTCAAGGCGTTCGACCTGTCCGGACCGGATATGCATGCGCAGCAGCACATAGAACACCACCTGCGCCGCCAGAACGAACAGCCACAGCCGGATCACCGCCACCGCAAAGCCCCCGTCATCATTGGCGACCACGTTAGCACGCCCCGCGCGGCAGGGGCCAGATGTCGCGTCGCGTCACG
The DNA here is from genome assembly GCF_028621715.1 of Paracoccus marcusii. Taxonomy (NCBI): domain Bacteria; kingdom Pseudomonadati; phylum Pseudomonadota; class Alphaproteobacteria; order Rhodobacterales; family Paracoccaceae; genus Paracoccus; species Paracoccus marcusii. The sequence continues at coordinate 403,980 of NZ_CP117466.1, forward strand.
GCGGCGCAGCGTGCAACCCTTTGAACGCGTGCGGCGTTCGGCGGCCGAAAGGACCCCCATGACCCGCCCGATGTCCGAACAAGCCGTCCTGCGCCTGTCGATCGCCATGACCTTCGTCGCGGCGGCGGTGGGGATCGGTTTCGGCGTGGCGTCGGGGTCGGCGTCGATCATCTTCGACGGCATCTATTCGCTGACGGATGCGGTCATGACGTCGGTCGCGCTGCTGGTGTCGTCGCTGATCACCCAACGCCTGTCGGAACGCCGCCAGGCCCGGCTGGTCCAGCGGTTCACGATGGGCTTCTGGCACCTGGAGCCGATGGTCCTGGGCCTGAACGGCATCCTGCTGTCGGGGGCCGCGGTCTATGCGCTGGTGACGGCGGTGGGCAGCCTGCTGACCGGCGGCCACCCGCTGCAGTTCGGACGGGCCATCCTCTATGCCACGGTGGTGCTGATCGTCGCCATCGGCATGGCGATCCACAACCGTCACGCCAACCGGTCGATCCGGTCGAATTTCGTGGCGCTGGACGTGCAGGGCTGGACCATCTCGGCCGCGCTGACGGGGGCGCTGCTGGCGGCCTTCGTCTTTGGCTGGGCGATCCAGGGAACGGCGCTGGCGCCCCTGTCGCCCTATGTCGATCCGGCCGTGCTGGCGCTGGTCTGCGTGATTGTGATCCCGCTGCCGGTGCCGACCATCCGCCGGGCGCTGGCCGACATCCTGCTGATCACGCCCTCCGACATGCTGGCCGAGATCGACGCCGTGGCCCGCGAGGTTGTGGCCCAACACGGCTTTCTGGACCACCGCGCCTATGTCGCCCGTGTCGGGCGCGGCCGCCAGATCGAGCTGTACTTCATCGTCCCCCAGGGCCAGCCCCCCCGCCCGCTGGAGGAATGGGACGCCATCCGCGACCAGATCGGCGAGGCCATCGGCGGCGACATCACGAACCGTTGGCTGACCATCGCGTTTACCACCGACCCGGAATGGGCCGACTGACCAGGAGCATGACCATGACCTCGACCGCGCTGACCGACCCGACCGCCGACCTGCAGGCCGAACTGGACCGGCTGGCCGCCCGCCAGCTGGCCGGGCGCGGCCTGCTGATGCGCGGGGTCGAGGCCGTGGGCCGGCTGACCGAAGGCGCGGCCACCACCGTCCTGGGCCTGTCGCCCCTGTCACTTGAGAAGGTCATGGAAAGCGCGTTCCGCCAACTGTACGACCTGTCTGCGCGCGGCGACGGGATCAGCGTGGTGCGTGACGCGCCGCTGGTCGCCAACAGGGCGGCGGCGGTGATGTCGGGGGCCACGGGCGGATGGTTCGGGCTGGCGGGCATCGTGCCGGACCTGGTGGCCTCGACCACGGTCATCTTCAATTCCATCCAGAAGGTCGCGCGCAAGCATGGCTTTGACACCACCGATCCGCGGGTGCGGCTGGAATGCCTGGCGGTGTTCCAGTACGGCGAGCCCGGACAGGACGGCGACGCGGCCGCGCAATCGTTCCTGGCAAACCGCCTGCTGACCAACGGGCAGACCGTGTCAACGCTGATCACCCGCTTTGCCGGTCAGTTCGCGACCCGCCTGACGACCAAGCTGGGCGCGCAGGCCGTTCCGGTCCTGGGCGCGGCGACGGGGGCCGCGATCAACTACGCCTTCCTGGATTACTACGAGCGGGTCGCAGACATCCATTTCCGCCTGCTGCGCCTGGCAGAGAACCATCCGGGCACGGATGTCGACGCGGCCTATGCCCAGGCCCTGACCCGCGCGGGACAGCCCCGCCTGTCCCGCCGTCAGAAGGGGACGTCGTCGCCCCCGCCCGCCGGCTGAACATAGGCCGCCTTGATGTTCTTGAACCCGGCCTCGAACTGAACGGTCAGCGTGTCCTCGGCGATGCCCATGACCTGACCCTCGCCGAACTTGGCGTGGGTCACGCGGTTGCCCACGGTGAATCGCGACGCGGGCGCCGCATTGATCGTCACGGGGGTGCGATGCACCGGCTGGCCGCGATCGGCGGCCCGCGCCTGCATCCGCTTCCATCCCGGAGAGGCATAGACATCGGCCTTGGCCACCCGTTCGTCCATCCGCGTGCCGCCCGCCATCGCCATGGCCGCGCCGTATCCGCCGCCGTACAGGCCCGGCGGGGTCAGCACCTCGACATGTTCCTGGGGCAGTTCGTCGATGAATCGTGACGGCAGGCTGGACTGCCATTGCCCGTACATGCGCCGGTTTCCGGCAAAGGTGATCGTGGCTAGGCGTTCGGCGCGGGTGATGCCGACATAGGCCAGCCGCCGCTCCTCCTCCAGACCCTTGGTGCCCTGTTCGTCCATGGCACGCTGGTTCGGGAACAGCCCGTCTTCCCAGCCCGGCAGGAAGACGACCGGAAACTCCAGCCCCTTGGCACCGTGCAGCGTCATGATGCTGACCTGTTCGGCCTGCTCTCCGTCGTCGCGGTCCATGACCAGCGACACGTGCTCCAGAAAGCCCTGAAGGTTCTCGAATTCCTCCAGTGCCTTGACCAGTTCCTTGAGGTTGTCCAGCCGTCCCGGCGCGTCGGGCGACTTGTCGTTCTGCCACATCGCGGTATAGCCCGATTCGTCCAGCACCCGCTCGGCCAGTTCCACATGACCCACCCCGTCGCGCACCGCCATGTGCGACCGCCCGATCAGCGCCACGAAATCGCGCAGGTTCGCCAGGCCCTTGCCGCCCAGCTGCTTCTCCTCCACGACGATGCGCGCACCCTCCAGCAGGTTCACGCCGTTCCGCCGCGCCGCATGCTGGACCGTCTGCAGCGCCTTGTCGCCCAAGCCGCGCTTGGGCGTGTTCACGATCCGCTCGAAGGCCAGGTCGTCGTCCGGGGACACCACCAGCCGGAAATAGGCCATCGCGTCGCGGATCTCCTGTCGCTCATAAAAGCGCGGGCCGCCGATCACCCGATAGGGCAGACCGATGGTCATGAACCGGTCTTCGAACGCCCGCATCTGGTGCGACGCGCGCACAAGGATCGCCATGTCGTTCAGGCTGACGCGGCCCAGGGCCTGTCGATGGCCGCCCTGGAACGCCTCGATCTCCTCGCCGATCCAGCGGGCCTCGGCCTCGCTGTCCCAATGCCCGATCAGGCGCACCGGTTCGCCCGGTTCGGCATCCGTCCACAGCGTCTTGCCCAACCGCCCCTGGTTCGCCGCGATCAGACCGGACGCCGCCGCCAGGATCTGCGGGGTGGACCGGTAATTCTGCTCCAGCCGGATCACCTCGGCGCCCGGAAAGTCCTTCTCGAACCGCAGGATGTTGCCCACCTCGGCCCCGCGCCAGCCATAGATCGACTGGTCGTCGTCGCCCACGCAGCAGATGTTGCGATGCGCCTGCGCCAGCAGCCGCAACCACATGTACTGCGCGACGTTGGTGTCCTGATACTCGTCCACCAGGATATAGCGGAACCGGTCCTGCCATTGGCGCAGCACGTCTGGATGCGCCTGGAACAGCGTCACGCAATGCATCAGCAGGTCGCCGAAATCGACCGCGTTCAGCGTCAGCAGCCGGTCCTGATAGGCCGCGTACAGCTTGCCGCCATGACCGTCAAACGCCTCACCCTCGCCCCGGGGCAGGTTGCCGGGCGTGATGCAGCGGTTCTTCCACCCGTCGATCAGATGCGCCAGCTGCCGTGCGGGCCAACGTTTCTCGTCGATGTTCTCGGCCGCGATCAGCTGCTTCAGCAGGCGGATCTGGTCGTCCGTGTCCAGAATGGTAAAGCTGGGCTTCAGGTGCAGGTTGCCGTGCCCGATCAGCTCGGCATGGCGGCGCAGGATCTTGACGCTGATGCTGTGGAAGGTGCCCAGCCAAGGCATCCCCTCGACCGCATCGCCCAGCAGGCGGCCGATCCGGTCTTTCATCTCGCGCGCGGCCTTGTTGGTGAAGGTCACGGCCAGCAACTGCCCGGGCCGCGCCTTGCCCAGCATCAGCAGATGCGCGATCCGTGTGGTCAGTGCGCGCGTCTTGCCGGTGCCTGCCCCCGCCAGCATCAGGACAGGCCCATCCAGCGCCTCGACAGCGGCGCGCTGCGCGGCGTTCAGCGCGTCAAGATACGGCGCGGGCCGCGCGGCCATCGCGCGCTGCGACAGCGGCACCGCCGCCAGATCATCGGAATCGTCGAAATGCTCCATCCCGCCAACATAGGCATCGCCGCGCGCCAAGGAAAGCCCGACGTTCGCCCTATGTTCTCATCCGTGCCGAAATGGTGCGCCCCATCAGCAGGGGGTCCGGGGGGCGCGCAGCTCCCCCGGCCACCGCGGGACGCAAATCAGGCGCGCAACCCCGCAAAAGTCGCAGGGTCCAGCGATGCCTGGGCAAAGGTCGGCCCGCTGGTCAGCAGGCTGACCGCATCATGCGAATGCAGCGATTCCTGATGGCTTGCCACGACACGAAAATCGCCCACCCGCGGATCGGCGATCAGCTGGCCCGCAAAGGCCCGCACGGCATCCTCGACAAAGATCGGGTTCGCCGCGTTCAACTCGGCAAAGGCCTGCTCGTCCTCGCGCTTGACCATGACCTGTGTCTCGGTCGGCACCGCTGCGCGGCACAGCGCGATGACATCCTCGAACCAGATCCGCTCGGGGCCGTCCATCACCAGCGATATCCGCGCGACCGACCGCTGCGAATGCGGGGTGGCCAGCCGCCCGCGCGTCTGTCGGGCATGCTCGGACAGTTCCAGCGAACAGGGACAGGTCGACGAATAGACGTAATCGACATGCATGACCCGCAGCCGCACGCCGGCCACGTCGATCACCTCCAGCGCGATGTCGTAATATTGCCAGCCCGACAGGCCCGACCGCAGGCTGTCCACCCGCACCGGGTACGAAAACCGCATCTGAATCCGCGCATCCAGCGCGTCCAGGTCGGTCTTGTAGTCGTCCAGCGCCGCCTCCAGCACCGACAGGCTGAACGCATGATCGGCATGGCCATAGAATGACCGCATGATCCGCGACATGTTGATGCCCTTGCGGTCGGCCTCCAGACTGACGGTGCCGGTCACGCTGGTCTCCAGCGTGATCTCTCCGCCGTCACGCACCAGATAGCGGATCGGCAGCCGAAAGTTCGAGATGCCCACATGCTGGATCGCGGTGCGCGCACCCACGATCAGGCTGGCAGGCCCGTTCTGCAGGTCCGGCAGGCTGTCCTTGTAGGCTGGGTCCACGCGGAAGTCCGCGTCATAGCTGCGCGCCAGCGCGGGATAGGCGGGGGTCAGGGGGCGGATCTCGGTCATGGTGCCTCCGGCGTGATCGCCACAGATATAGGGGGCGGCACAACAAATGTCAGCCCGCCCCTGCAGATGCGCCACGCCACGATGACGCAGCCCGGCTCAGCCCTGCAGCGCGTCCATCAAATCGGCGGTCAGGTCGCGCGCGTCCTCCAACCCCACCGACAGGCGCAACAGGCCAGGCGTGATGCCAAGGCGCGCCTTGTCCTCGTCGGTCAGGCGCGAATGGGTGGTGGTGGCCGGATGGGTCACGATGGATTTCGCATCGCCCAGGTTGTTCGAGATCGCGATGATCCGCAGACGATCCAGCGCGGCGAATGCCGCCTCCTTGCCGCCCGCCAGTTCCATAGCGATCATCGTGCCGCCCGACCCCATCTGCCGCATGGCCAGGTCGTGCTGCGGATGATCGGCCAGGCCCGGATAGATCACGCGGCTCAGCGCCGGATGGCCGTGCAGCGCGGCGGCGATGCCCGCGGCGGCCTCGGCCTGGGCGCGCACGCGCAGGTCCATGGTCTGAAGCCCGTTCAGCATGATCCAGGAATGAAACGGGCTGATCGCGCCGCCGGTATGCTTCAGATAGGGCTCGGCCACCTCGCGCACGAACTGGCGCGTGCCGCAGATCACCCCGGCCAGCGCCCGCCCGCCGCCATCGATATGCTTGGTCGCGGAATAGACGACCACATCGGCCCCCTGCTCGACCGCGCGCGAAAAGACCGGGGTCGCGAACACGTTGTCGACCACCACCGTCGCGCCCGCCGCATGGGCAAGGTCCGCGACGGCGCGGATGTCGATCACCTCCAGCGTGGGGTTCGACACGCTCTCGAAGAACACCGCCCGCGTGCCGGGCGTGATCGCCGCGGCCCATTGGTCCAGATCGGTGCCGTCGACATAGCTGACCTTGACCCCGAACCGCACCAGCAGATCCAGCACGTACAGGCAGGACCCGAACAGCGCCCGCGCCGCGACGACGTGATCGCCCGGCTTGCACATCGCGAACATCGCGCCGTTGACCGCGGCCATGCCGCTGGCGGTGGCAAAGGCGTCCTCGGTCCCCTCCAGCGCGGCGATGCGGTCCTCGAACATGCGGCTGGTGGGGTTGCCGTAACGGGCATAGATGAACTCGTCCGGACCGGTGCCCTGGAACCGCGCCTCGGCCGCGGCGGCGTCGGGATAGACGAAGCCCTGGGTCAGGAAGATCGCCTCGGCCATCTCGCCATATTGGCTGCGCCGGGTGCCGTGATGGACGGCCTGGGTCCGGGGATGGGGGGAGCGGGGGGTGAACTTGTCGTCGGACGAAACGCTCATGCGGGCTGCCTTTCCGTGGTCTCCTGCGGCGTAATCCCCACAGGCATCTTTCGCAAGTCCCGCGACCCCGGGCGCGCCGAACTGTCGCCTAGCCGACAAATTGCAGGAAATGCAGATAAAGGGTTAGTTTACAGGGGGATGCTTGATCTTCCTGTCCAAATGGACAGTTGGAAACCGACGGGTCGCAAGCTATGGTTGAACCACGGTCGGGTGATGTTCACCCAAAACCGGTACGGGGCTTTCGCCCCGCTTTCACCAGTGTCCCGCAGATGCGGGGTCGTGTCACAAGTTTTCTGAAGACGGTTCCTGCGGTCCAGTGTGTTGCTGTGACCATCGCGTGTTTATTCGGACGGCGGGACCCGGACAGTTGGGGGCGGCAGGTCGCGCCGCCCCCAATGGTCCCTTACAGATAGTCGCCGCGTTGCAGGCCGTACTTGGCCATCTTCTCGTTCAGCGTCCGGCGCGGCAGGCACAGTTCGTCCATCACCCCGGAAATGCTGCCCTTGTGGCGGCGCATGGTGTTGTCGATCAGCATCTTCTCGAAGCTTTCGACATATTCCTTCAGCGGCTTGCCCTCGGTGGTGGTGGCCTGCTGGTTGTCCTCGCCATCCGCCATCAGCAGCGACGCGATCGACCCCGACCCGCGGCGGTTCTGCAAGACCGCGCGTTCGGCCACGTTGATCAGCTGCCGGATGTTGCCTGGCCAAGGCGCCTGCAGCAGCTGCGCGGCCTCCTGCGCGCTGACCTGGGGCGGCTCGCAGCCGTATTCCTCGCTGAACTGCTCGGTCATGCGGGTGAACAGCGCCAGGATGTCCTCGCCCCGCGCGCGCAGCGGCGGCAGGGTGATCTTCAGCGCCGACAAGCGATAGAACAGGTCGGGACGCAGCGAATCCTCGGCCTTGCGGCCCTCGCCACGGGCGTTGCTGATCGCGATGATGCGCGTCTCGGCAGGTGTGCCCTGCTCGCTGATGAAGGCCAGCAGGCGGGCCTGCAGTGCCTCGGACAGGGCCTCTACATCCTCCAGGCACAGCGTGCCGGCGCGGGCCTCCTCGACGGCGGGCAGCCCGTCCTCGATAGGCCCGAACAGGCGCGATGCCAGGGCCTCGTCGTTATAGGCCGCGCAGCTGACCGGCACGAACTTCTTGGACGCGCGCGGCCCGACCGCGTGCAGGGCATGCGCCACCAGCGTCTTGCCGGTGCCGGTCTCGCCGTCGATCAACACGTGGCCGTCGGCCTGGCCCAAGTCCAGGATGTCCTCGCGCAGGCGCTCCATCACCGGGCTGGCGCCGATCAGCTTGGACATGACCTGCTGGCCTTCGGACAGGTCGCGGCGCAGGGCGCGGTTGTCCAGGGTCATGCGCCGGGCCTGCGTGGCCTTCTTGGCCAGCTGGGTCATGCGGTCGGGGTTGAAGGGCTTCTCCATGAAATCCATCGCGCCAAGGCGCATCGCCTCGACCGCCATGGGCACGTCGCCATGGCCGGTGATCATGATGACGGGCAGGTTCGAATCCAGGCCCATCAGGCGTTTCAGAAAGGCCATGCCGTCCATGCCGGGCATGCGGATGTCGCTGACGACGATGCCGGGCCAGTCGGACCCGATGACCTTCAGCGCGTCCTCGGCGCTGGCAAAGGTCTCGGTCTCGAAGCCCGACAGGACCAGCCACTGGCTGATCGATTCGCGCATGTCGGGTTCGTCATCCACGATGGCGATCTTCAGCTTGCGGGACATTCTTGTCATCCTCTCGTGTTGCGTCATTCGGCCGCCAGGGCCTGACGGGGCTGTCCGGGGCGGTGCAGCGGCAGCTCGACCCGGAACACCGCTCCGCCGGTGTTTTCGTTATGGGCGGTCAGGCGACCCCCGAAATCGGCGACGATCGTGGACGAGATCGCCAGCCCCAGCCCGGTCCCCTCACCGGGCTTCTTGGTGGTCCAGAAGGGTTCAAACAGCTTTTCCAGGTCCGAGACACCCGGCCCGTTATCGCGGACGGACACATAGGCGTGAGCCGCGGCCTCGACCGTGATCTCGATCGCGGCGTCGGGGCGGCCCTTGACCGCGTCGACCGCGTTGCGCAGCAGGTTGATCAGCACCTGTTCCAGCCGGATGCGGTCGGCCATGACCATCACCCGCTCGCGCGGCACGATGCGAATGATGCGGATGGGCCGGGTGCGCAGCTGGGGCTCCATCATGGTCAGCGCGCTGCTGACCGCGGCGCGCAGATCGACCGGCTCGACCGCCTCGCCGCCCTTGCGGGCATAGGACTTCAGCTGCCGGGTGATCGCACCCATCCGGTCGATCAGGTCGTCGATGCGCTGAAAGCTGGACAGCGCCTCCTCGGGGCGGCCGCGCTGCAGCAGCAGCCGCGCCCCCGCCAGATAGGTCTTCATCGCGGCCAAGGGCTGGTTCAGCTCGTGGCTGACGCCGGCCGACATCTCTCCCAGGGCGGCCAGCTTGGAGGATTGCTGCATGGTCTGCTCGGCCACGCGCAGCTCCTTCTGCACGCGCTCGCGTTCCGCGATCTCTCGGGTCAGGCGGGCGTTCAGGGCGCGCAGGTCGGCCGACTCGCGCATATAGGCCTGGCTCTGGATGCGCGCGCGCCGCGACAGCATCCAGAACGCCCCCGCCAGCAGGATGGCGAAACCCATGATCTGCAGCGCCAGGATGGCGTTGACGCGCTCGCGCACGGACGAATAAGCGGTGAAACTGATCATCCGCCAGCCGCGGAACGGCACCCGCGCCTCGGACTGCATCACCGCGCGGCCCTGGACATAGGCGTCGGCGGGGCTGGAGGTCCAGTCCGCCGTCACCTGGAACGCCCGCCGGATCGCAGAGGGTGCATCGCGAACCGCCTGCGCCTCGGCGACGGTCAGGCCTCGCCAGCGCGGCTCGGTCGACAGGATGATCACACCCTCGCTGTCGGTGACGGCCACAGCATCGGAAATGCCCGCCCAGGACCGTTCCAGCCGGGTCAGGTCGGCGCCGACGACGATCACACCCAGCGTCCGCCCCTCGGACACCACGGCGCGGGAATAGGCGAACTCGTGGGCGCCCGATGCCAGTTCGGACACGGTGAAGACCGTGTCGCGCGACCGCAGCGCCTCGACATATTGCGGGGCCGCGACGCTGTTCGTGCCGATCTGATAGCGGTCCGTAGCACCCACGACCCGCCCCGATGCGTCCAGCAAGCGGATCGAGGCCGCGCCGATCTCCTTCTGCGCGGTCATCAGCCGCGCCGAGGTGGTGGAAAAATCGTTGCCGTTCAGCGCCCCGATCAGCGCCGGGTCACGTGCTAACAGCAAGGGCACGACCGAATTGCGCTGCAGTTCCGACATCAGGTTGCCCGAATACAGCGCCAGACGCAGTTCGGACCGCACGCGCGTGTTCTCGGAGAAGCGATCGGTCAGCCATGCGTTGGTGACCCAGATCGTGCCCAGCGCCGCCATGCAGATCAGCGCGATCGTCGCACGCAGCCACCAAGGGTTGACCGGCTGGCCGACCCTGCCGCGCCTGCGTTCGGCGCTGTCTTCGATATGATCCTCAGTGACCACGCACGGACCCGTCCCACAAGATCGGCTGACGCAATCTATGGCGAAGAACGGTCCGGCTCAAGTCAGGCGTGCGTCAGCGCCGTGGCCAGCCCCGTGAACAGCGCCGCCCCGTCGGTGCCGCCCGTGACCGGATCGGCGGCGCGTTCGGGATGCGGCATCATGCCCAGGACGCGCCGGTTTTCCGACAGCACGCCCGCGATGTCGCCGACGGACCCGTTGATCGCCGGGGCATAGGTGAAGGCGATGCGGTCCTGATCGCGCAGCTGCGCCAGGCCTTCGGCGCCGATCTGATAGTTGCCGTCGTGATGGGCCACCGGAATGCTGATCCGCTGGCCCTTGGCGTAACCGCCGGTGAAGGCGCTGTCCGCGGTGCCCACGGTCAGGACCGACGGCTTGCACAGGAAAGTCAGCCCGGTGTTGCGCATCAGCGCACCCGGCAGCAGGCCCAGTTCGGTCAGCACCTGAAAGCCGTTGCAGATCCCCAGCACATAGCCGCCCCGCGCCGCATGGGCCCGCAGCGCGTCGGCGATGGGGGAATGCGCGGCGATCGCCCCGCAGCGCAGATAGTCGCCATAGGAGAACCCGCCCGGCACGCCGACCAGGTCGATCCCGTCGGGCAGCTGGCTGTCCTTGTGCCAGACGCGCACCACCTCGGCCCCCGCCTGTTCCAGCGCGACGGCAAGGTCGCGGTCGCAATTCGATCCGGGAAAGGTGACGACAGCGGCTTTCATCGCGGGACTCCTGCTTGGGACGCCCTGCCCTTAACGCAGGCCGGGTTCCAAAGAAAGGGGGGCCAGCCCCCCATCGCCTTGCGGCGATCCCCCCGGGGGTATTTGGACAACGGAGAAATGCATCCTGCGCCCTCGGAAAGCAGAAGGCCGGGCGATTGCCCGGCCTTCGTGATCAGTTCAGCGCCTTGTTCAGGTACTGGTCGACCTTTTCCAGATAGCCCATCGTGGTCAGCCATTTCTGGTCGGGACCCACCAGCAGCGCCAGGTCCTTGGTCATGTGGCCGTCCTCGACCGCCTGGACGGTCACCTTCTCCAGCGTCTGCGCAAAGGTCAGCAGGGCGGCGTTGTCGTCCAGCTTGGCGCGGTGCTTGAGGCCGCCGGTCCAGGCAAAGATCGACGCGATCGAGTTGGTCGAGGTCGCGTTGCCCTTCTGGTGTTCGCGATAGTGGCGGGTGACGGTGCCATGGGCGGCCTCGGATTCGACGATCTTGCCGTCCGGGGTCATCAGGACCGAGGTCATCAGGCCCAAGCTGCCAAAGCCCTGCGCGACGGTGTCCGACTGCACGTCGCCGTCATAGTTCTTGCACGCCCACACATAGCCGCCCGACCATTTCATCGCGCTTGCGACCATGTCGTCGATCAGGCGGTGTTCGTAATGGATGCCGGCCTTCTTGAACCGGTCCTGGAACTCGGCCTCGTAGACCTCCTGGAACAGGTCCTTGAAGCGGCCGTCATAGGCCTTGAGGATCGTGTTCTTGGTCGAGAGATAGACCGGATAGCCGCGCGCCAGGCCATAGTTCAGCGAGGCACGGGCGAAATCGCGGATCGAATCGTCCAGATTGTACATGGCCATTGCGACCCCGGCGGCGGGGGCGTCATAGACCTCGTGCTCGATCGTCTCACCGTTCTCGCCGACGAACTTGATGGTCAGCTTGCCCTTGCCCGGGAAGCGGAAATCGGTGGCCTTGTACTGGTCGCCGAAGGCGTGGCGGCCGACGATGATCGGCTGCGTCCAGCCCGGCACCAGCCGCGGCACGTTCTTGCAGATGATCGGTTCGCGGAAGATCACGCCGCCCAGGATGTTGCGGATCGTGCCATTGGGGCTGCGCCACATCTTCTTCAGGCCGAATTCCTCGACCCGCGCCTCGTCGGGGGTGATGGTCGCGCATTTCACGCCGACCCCGTGGCGCTTGATCGCCTCGGCCGCGTCGATGGTGATCTGGTCGTTGGTGCGGTCGCGCTCCTCGATGCCCAGATCGTAATATTTCAGGTCGATGTCCAGATAGGGCAGGATCAGCTTTTGCTTGATGAAGTCCCAGATGATCCGCGTCATCTCGTCCCCGTCCAGCTCGACGACGGGATTGGCAACCTTGATCTTCGACATGAACTGCCCCTTGTGCGGTGGATACGGTCGCGCCGCTTCTAGCCGCAAAAGGGTCCGATTGAAAGACGGTATGCGATGGTATGCAAGACGCCCGTCCGGTGATCAGCTGCCTGCAAAATGGGCGCAAAGGCCGTGGTGCAGCCACTGCCACAGCGGCGCGCAGCCGCGTTCGATCCAAGGGCCCACGCGGCTTTCCACCTGCGCCAGGGTCACGTCGTATTCGACCCAGCCCGCGCCGCCCGACCGCAGGTTCTGGACCACAGGCTGGCAGCGGTCCAGCGCCTTGGCAAAAACGGCATCGGGGCTGGCCGCCGCCTCGAACTCCTGCCACAGGGCCAGCATCTGCTGTCCTTGCGGGTCGGGCAGCAGGCCGAACAGGCGCCGCGCGGCGGCCTCCTCGGCGGCTTGGATCGCCGCCGATCCATGCGCCTGCCCGCCGGCGGAATGCAGGGGCACATCGCCCACGTCGATCTCGACCAGATCGTGGATCAGCAGCATGCGGATGACGCGGCCCGGATCGACGCCCGGCCCCGCCAGACCGCCCAGCACCAGCGCGTACAGCGCCAGGTGCCAGCTGTGCTCGGCGCTGTTCTCGCGCCGCGATCCGTCCAGCAGGCGGTTTGCGCGCAGGACGCCCTTCAGCGCGTCGGCCTCGGCCAGAAAGGCCAGGCGGCGGGACAGATCGCCCTGGGCGACCTCCTGTCCGGACAGCAGCGCATGCGCGGCCTGCCACCCCTGCGGCCATTCGCGTTCGAACCGCGCCGCGCGCCCGGCCGACAGGTTGTCGCGCACGATCCGGACATGGTCGGGGATCGGATCGCGCGCCTGGAGTACCTGAAAGATGGGCTGTGCGTGATCCATGCGCTTGGCAGTCACCGCGGCAGCGTCCGCGCGCCCCTCGAAATCGCGCCAGAGGGCGGCCAGACGCGCCCCGTCCGGTGCCAGACCGAAGATGCGATCCGCCGCCGCGGCCTCGGCGATGGCCAGGCCTTCCACGTCATGATCCAGGTGGATCGGCTGATCGCCCGTGTCGATCTCGACCAGATCGTGGATCAGGATCATCGCGATGGCGCGGTCGCTGGCGCCCATCACCATCGCCCACAGGGCGACGTGCCAGCTGTGTTCTGCACTGTTCTCGGGGCGCGACAGGTCCATCAGGACGCTGGCGCGGTGGACCGACTTCAGCCGGTCCGCCTCGCACAGAAAGGCGAACGCATCGTCCAGCATGGCCGCAGCCCTCAGCGCGACGTCTCGGTCAGGCGCTTCCTGACGTAACCCTGCACCAGGTCGATCATCGGCTTCATGTGGGTCTCGTCGTCGCGGAAGAAATGGTCCGCGCCCTCGATCTCCTCATGGGTGACGGTGATGCCCTTCTGCTCGCGCAGCTTGCCCACCAGGGTGGCGGTGTCCTTGGGCGGGGCGACGCGGTCGGCGGTGCCGTTCACGATCAGGCCCGACGACGGGCACGGCGCCAGGAAGCTGAAATCGTACATGTTCGCGGGCGGCGCCACGCTGATGAAGCCGGTGATCTCGGGGCGGCGCATCAGCAGCTGCATCCCGATCCACGCACCGAAGCTGAATCCCGCGACCCAGCAATGCTTGGAATTGGGGTTCATCGCCTGCAGGTAATCCAGCGCCGAGGCGGCATCGGACAGCTCTCCGATGCCCTGGTCGAATTCGCCCTGGCTGCGGCCCACGCCGCGGAAGTTGAACCGCATCACCGTGAATCCCATGCGGTGGAACGCATAGTGCAGGTTGTAGACGACGCGGTTGTTCATCGTCCCGCCATATTGCGGGTGCGGATGCAGCACGATGGCGATGGGGGCGTCTGGCTTGCCGGGCTGAGGGTGGTAACGGCCTTCGAGACGGCCTTCGGGGCCGGGAAAAATCAGCTCGGGCATGGTTGTCCTTCACAGGTCCTGTCGGGTTTCTTGACGCGTGCGCGCATGGCTTCTAGACGGGATATCTGGGCAGCCGGCACAGGTTTGGCAAGAAACATGCTGGGCCGGGCATAGCGCGCGACGACGGCGCGCGTCAATGCAAAGGCAGGCCCGGCAGGGACCATCGGGGGGAAGACGCGCCATGAAACTGTCCACCAAGGGACGCTACGCGATCATCGCGCTGACCGACCTGGCCATCGCCAAGGGGGGCGACCTGACCTCGCTGGCCGAAATCTCGAAACGCCAGGACATCTCGCTGCCCTATCTGGAACAGCTGTTCGTGCGCCTGCGCCGGGCGGGGCTGGTGGCATCCGTGCGCGGTCCGGGCGGCGGATACCGCCTGGCCCGCACCCCCGAGACGATCCGCGTGGCCGAGATCCTGGAGGCCGTGGACGAGACCGTCAGCGCCATGCATATCGGCGCGGGCGCGTCGGGCGGCATTTCCGGGTCGCGGGCACAGACCCTGTCGAACCGGCTGTGGGAAAGCCTGTCCGCGCATGTCTATGTCTTCCTGCACAATCACACGCTGGCCGACGTGGCGAAGAACCAGCTCCTGCCCTGCCCCGCGCTGCCCAAGATCCTCAACGTCGTGGACGACTGAGGCCGCACGGGAATTAATTCGACAAATCCTGCATCCGGTCGGCGGTTTCCCGCGTCCCCCGGTCAGAGGCCCGCAAAAGGCCCTGTCCAACGGATGAGGAGAATCCCATGACCCACCTGACCCGTACCCGCGCCATGCTGCTCGGCGGTGCTGCCGCCGTCGCGATGATCGGCGCCGTCGGCACGGCCGCCGCACAGGAATGCCAGCAGGGCGCAGGCGGCGCCGGATCGCTGGCCTGCGGCCCGACCGCCATCGCCGATGGCCCGCTGTCGGTCGCAATCGGCGACAACGCCTCTACCGATGCGACCGCCGTGGACGGCGTGGCCATCGGCGGAGAGGCGACCGCCACCGGCCCCTCGACCACCGCGGTCGGCGGCGAATCGGTCGCGACCGGTCCCGGCGCCAGCGCCATCGGCTGGCAGGCCCAAGCCACCGCGGAACGTGCGCAGGCCATCGGCCACCTGGCCACCGCCCAAGGCGTCCGGTCCCTGGCCGTGGGCGAGAACGCCGACGCGCAGACCGACCTGTCCACCGCCATCGGCAACGAATCCGTCGCCAACGGCGTTGACGCGCTGGCCGTGGGCG
Organism: Paracoccus marcusii; assembly: GCF_028621715.1. Classification (NCBI taxonomy): domain Bacteria; kingdom Pseudomonadati; phylum Pseudomonadota; class Alphaproteobacteria; order Rhodobacterales; family Paracoccaceae; genus Paracoccus; species Paracoccus marcusii. Next base: position 419,314 of record NZ_CP117466.1, read on the forward strand.
ACACCGCGGCGGCGAACGGCAACTCGACCACCGCGGTCGGCGGCGAATCGGTCGCGACCGGCCCCGGCGCCAGCGCCATCGGCTGGCAGGCCCAAGCCACCGCCGAACGCGCCCAGGCCTTCGGCCACCTGGCCACCGCACAGGGCGTCCGGTCGATGGCCATCGGCGAGAATGCCGACGCCCAGACCGACCTGTCCACCGCCATCGGCAACGAATCCATCGCCAATGGCGTCGATGCGCTGGCCGTGGGCGACACGGCGGCGGCGAACGGCAACTCGACCACCGCCATCGGTGGCGAGTCGGTCGCGACCGGGCCGGGCGCCAGCGCCATCGGCTGGCAGTCCATGGCGACCGCAGAACGCGCCCAGGCCATCGGCCACCTGGCCACCGCGCAGGGTGTCCGCTCGCTGGCCGTGGGCGAGAATGCCGACGCCCAGTCGGATTTCTCGACCGCGATCGGCAACGAATCCATCGCCAACGGCACGGACGCGCTGGCCATTGGCGATACCTCGGTCGCGAACGGAACGTCGACCACCGCGGTCGGCGGTGAATCGGTCGCGAACGGCACCGCCGCCACCGCCTTCGGTTGGCAGGCGCAGGCCACCGCCGAACGCGCCCATGCCTTCGGCCACCTGGCAGCGGCCAGCGGCGTGCGCTCGACCGCCATCGGCGAGGCCGCGATGGCCATGGGATCGGGGTCGATCGCGCTGGGCAACCAGGCGGTCGCTGCGGCCGACAACTCGGTCGCCATCGGTGATGGCGCGACCGCAACCCGCGCGAACGAATTCGTGCTGGGCAACGGTGCCAACACCTATCGCGCGGCGGGCATCGCGTCGGATGCCAGCACGGCGGCGCAGGGCACCCCCATCGGCGTCGTGACCTCGGACGCGCAGGGCAACCTGGCGGTCGACCGGTCGATCGGCGAGAGCATGTCGTCGCTGAACGGCCGCGTGCGCTCTCTGGGCCAGCAGGTCGAGGACAACAAGGAAGGCATCGCAATGGCGATGGCGCTGAACACACCCTATGTCCCCCAGGACAAGACCTATGCCGTGTCGACCAGCATCGGCAGCTTCGAGGGATCGCAGGCACTGGCCGCGTCGATGGGCTACCGCTTCGACGCGAACACCCAGTTCGACGCGGGCATCACCTATGGCTTCGACCGCAACCAGGTCGGCGGCCGCATCGGCGTGACCTACGCGTGGTAGGCCACGCCGCAACACGGACGGGGACGGCGCATGCGCTGTCCCTGGCCATCGCGATGGCGCTGGCCCTGGTCGGCGCCAGCGCCCATGCGCAGGACGCCCCCGCCGAACCGCAGCCCGAACCCCGGGCCGAGGCCCCCCTGGTCGAACCCAGCTATGCCACCGCCCTGATCCGCGACGTGCTGGCGGCGGTGAACCACGGCAACTGGACGGGCAACTACACGGTGCTGCGCGACATCGCCGCCCCCGAATTCGCACTGGCCAACGATCCGACGCGCCTGGCGGGCCTGTTCACGCCGCTGCGCGAGGAACGGCTGGACCTGCTGCAGGCGATGGTCGTCGACCCGGTCATCCTAGACAGCGCGCTGTCCGATACCGGGCAGGAGCTGCGCCTGACCGGCTTTGTCCCGCTGCAGCCGCGTCATGTCAGCTTCGACCTGGTCCTGGGGCTGGAGGGGCGGCGTTGGCTGCTGCTGGGCATCTCTGTCGGGGCGTTCGATCCGATCGATCCTTAAGGCATCTGCCGATGTCGCCGCAGTCTGGGCGTCATCTGTCGGTTCGCACCCCGCACCCCCACCGGATCACGGCGGACCACCTGCGTGATTGCGGGCGATCAGCTCACTGACCCGCTCCTTCGGCCGGCACAGCACGGCGCCATGCGGCGCAAAGACGACCGGCCGTTCGATCAGGATCGGATGGGCCGCCATCGCCGCGATCAGCGCATCATCGGACAGGCCGGGATCATCCAGCCCCAGTTCCGCGAATGGCGTTCCCTTGCGCCGCAGCAACCCCCGCGCCCCGATGCCCAGACGCGACAGCGCATCGCGCAACGCATCCTCGGACGGCGGCGCGGCGATGTAGTCGCGCACCTCGGGTGCGATCCCCGCATCGCGCAGCGCGGCCAGTACCCAGCGCGAGGTGGAGCAGGTCGGCTTGTGCCAGATCACCCAGGCCATCTCAGCGCTCCCCGTCCGGGATGGGCAGGGCGCTGGTGGCCTTGATCTCCTCCATCGACAGCAGGGCCGTGACGTTGTGGATCTTCACCTCGCCGATCAGCGATTGGTAAAAGCGGTCATAAGCGCGGGCGTTCCTGACCTGCACCTTGAGGATATAGTCGATGTCGCCCGCCAGACGGTGTGCCTCGACCACCTCGGGCCGCTCACGCAGCGCACGCAGAAAGCGCGCGGCCCAGTCGCGGTCATGTTCGCTGGTGCGGATCAGCACGAAAAAGCAGGCCTCCAGCCCCAGCGCCTCGGGGTCCAGGATGGCGACCTGACGGCGGATCACGCCTGCCTCTCGCAGCTTGCGGATTCGGTTCCAGACCGGGGTCTTGGAGGCCCCCACCCGATCGGCGATCTGGTCCAGAGACAGGCTGGCATCCTGCTGCAGCAGGGACAGGATCTTGCGGTCCACCTCGTCCAGGCGGACAGGCGTTTGGCCTGCGCCCGCATCGGGGGAAATCGGTTCCGGCATGGCGCGCTCCTTGGTCGATCGTCCTTATTTGCCGCGACCACTGTGCAGAATCCAGAACGAAATTCTATATAGTGGTCAGCAAAACCGCGAGGTCCAGTCATGAGCAAGTCCTTCCCCCTGTCGGCCGCACGCCCCGGCGTCATCACCGCGAACGACCTTCGCGAAGGCCACAATGTGTGGATGTGCGCCGACGGCTGGACCCGCGATCCGCGCCAGGCGACCGTCTATGACGACGAGGCCATCGCCGACCTGGACCTGCTGCAGGCCGTGGCGCAATCCGAGATCGTCGTCGGTCCCTATCTGGTCGAGGCCAGGCGCGGTCCCGACGGACCCGAGCCCGTCCATTTCCGCGAGGCCTTCCGCCAGCGCGGACCGTCCAACTATTTCCACGGCATCCAGGCCGATCGGCAAGCCGACGCCCAGAAGACGGAAACCGCCCATGTTTGATATCCGCCCCGTCGAGACCGATTATGTCCGCCAGCGCGCGGCCGAGTTCCGTGCCCAGGTCGCCCGCCGTCTGGACGGCAGCCTGACCGAGGACGAGTTCAAGCCGCTGCGCCTGATGAACGGCGTCTATCTGCAGCTGCATGCCTACATGCTGCGCGTGGCGATCCCCTATGGCACGATCAGCCCGGACCAGATGCGCACCCTGGCCCTGCTGGCCGAGAAGTGGGACAAAGGATACGGCCACTGGACCACCCGCCAGAACATCCAGTTCAACTGGCCCAAGCTGGTGGACATCCCGGACATGCTGGACGCGCTGGCCGATGTCGGCATGCACGCCATCCAGACCAGCGGCAACACGATCCGCAACGTGACCACCGACGCCTTCGCCGGCGCGGCCTTTGACGAGGCTGCCGATCCGCGCCCCTATGCGGAGCTGCTGCGCAGCTGGTCGACCGATCACGCCGAATTCCAGTTCCTGCCGCGCAAGTTCAAGATCGCCATTTCCGGCGGCAAGAAGGACCGCGCGGTGATCGCCGCCCATGACATCGGCCTGCGCCTGACCGAACAGAACGGCAAGACCGGCTTCGAGGTCTGGATCGGCGGCGGTCTGGGTCGCACGCCCCTGCTGGGTCAGGTCGTCCGCGACTTCCTGCCCGAGGAGGACCTGCTGCCTTACGTCGAGGCGATCATCGCGACCTACAACTTGGCCGGCCGCCGCGACAACAAGTACAAGGCCCGCATCAAGATCACCGTGCTGGAGCGCGGCCTGGACGTCATGCGCGCCGAGATCGAGGAAGAGTTCCTCGCCCGCCGCCGCGATTTCCACGGCGCCGACCGCGATGCGCTGGCCGTGTTCAAGGATCGCTTCCGCGCGCCATCCTTCCGCAACGCGCCCGTCGATGGCTATGAGGTCGAGCGTCAGGCGAACCCGGCCTTCCGCAGCTGGTCTGATACGAACCTGCATCAGCACCGGATCGAGGGCTATGCCAGCGTCGTCGTGACCTTCAAGGCGCCGGGCCAGACGCCGGGCGACGCCAGCGCCGACCAGATGCGCCTGCTGGCCGATCTGGCCGAACGGTTTGGCCACAACGACCTGCGCGTGATGCACGACCAGAACGTGGCCCTGCCTCATGTGCACAAGTCGGACCTGCCGGCGCTGTACGCCGAGCTGCGCGCCGCGGGCCTTGCCACCGCGAATGCCGGGCTGACCAGCGACATCATCGCCTGCCCCGGCATGGATTACTGCGCGCTGGCCACCGCGCGTTCCATCCCCATCGCCGAGGAGATCGCCGACCATTTCCGCTCCGTCGGGCTGGAGGAGGAGATCGGCAACCTGAACATCCGCATCTCGGGCTGCATCAACGCCTGCGGGCATCACCACCTGGGCCATATCGGCATCCTGGGGCTGGATCGTGCGGGCGTGGAAAACTATCAGATCACGCTTGGCGGCGATGCCTATGACATCCCGGCCATCGGCGAGCGCGCGGGCGCGGGCTTCCCCGCCGAACAGGTCGTCCCGGCCATCGACCGGCTGCTGCGCGCCTATCTGGAGGTCCGCGAGGACGCGTCCGAACGCTTTATCGACGCCTATCGCCGTCTGGGTCAGGCCCCGTTCAAGGCCGCGCTCTATCCCGTGGCCGCCGATGCTTGACGGGAACCTGGACACACGCGCGGGGCGGCTGAACGACCGCTATCGCCACCATGCTGCCATCGAGGTGCTGCGCCGCGCGGTCACCGACCCCGATCTGGGGCAGGTGGCGCTGGTGTCGTCCTTCGGCGCGGAATCGGTCGTGCTGCTGCACATGGTCAGCCGGGTCGCACCGGGCCTGCCGGTGCTGTTCATCGACACGCAGATGCTGTTCCCCGAGACCCTGGCCTATCAGCAGGAGGTCGCGGAGCGGCTTTCGCTGACCAACGTGCAGGTCATCACCGCCAGCGAGGCGGAGATCGCGGCCCATGACCCGGACGGAACGCTGCACAAGTCGAACCCCGACGCCTGCTGCGATTTCCGCAAGACGGTGCCGCTGGAACGCGTGCTGTCGGGCTATGACGCGTGGATCACGGGCCGCAAGCGGTTCCAGAACGGCCAGCGCGCCGCGCTGGAGTTCTTTGAGCCCGAACCCCCGTCGCGCCTGCGCGTGAACCCCTTGGCGCATTGGCGCCCCGAGGACGTGCAGGACTACATGGTCGAGAACCGCCTGCCCCGGCATCCGCTGGTGGCCAAGGGCTATCCGTCCATCGGCTGCGCGCCCTGCACCTCGCCGGTCAAGCCGGGCGAGGACCCCCGTTCCGGGCGCTGGCGCGGCCAGGAGAAATCCGAATGCGGCATCCATTTCATCGGCGGGCGCATGGTCCGCGGAAAGGTCTCGGCATGAGCGAGCAGTTGAACAGCGAACCCGTCCTGGCCCGTGACGACGGGTTTCATCCGGTGACCGACCAGCCCGCCGTGGTGCTGGCCCCCGACACCGCCCCCGCGACCCTGGCCGACCACCTGGATCAGCCGCTGATCGGCATCGCCTTTCCGTCCTTCAGCGACGGGCGCGGTTTCACGCTGGCCCGCCGCTTGCGCGAACTGGGCTATACCGGTCGCCTGCGCGCGACGGGGCGGCTGATCGCCGATCAATACGCCATGGCGCGCCGGGTGGGCTTCGACGAGGTCGAGGTCGCCGCCGACATCGCCGCCCGGCAGCCGCAGGACCAATGGCTGGCCCGCGCCGACTGGAAGGCCTGGGACCATCGGGCGCAGCTGGCTGGCTGACCCTTTCACCCGCGCGCCCCTTCGATTAGACGACAAGGATTGCAACAATGACGCTGGATCTGCCCGTGACCGAGGCCGCCAAGATTACCGTTCCCGATGCCCAAACCGTGACCTCGGTCACGAAATGGACCGACAGCCTGTTTTCGTTCCGGGTGACGCGGCCTGCCTCGCTGCGCTTCCGGTCGGGCGAATTCGTGATGATCGGCCTGCCGGGCGACAACGGCAAGCCGCTGCTGCGGGCATATTCCATCGCCTCGCCCAACTGGGACGACGAGCTGGAATTCTATTCCATCATCGTCCCCGACGGGCCGCTGACCTCCAAGCTGCAGCACATCAAGCCGGGCGATCAGATCATCCTGCGTCCGAAACCCGTGGGCACGCTGGTCCTGGACGCGCTGCTGCCCGGCAAGCGGCTGTGGTTCCTGGCCACCGGCACGGGGTTCGCGCCCTTTGCCAGCCTGATGCGCGACCCCGAGACCTATGAGCGGTTCGAGCAGGTCATCATGATGCATACCTGCCGCACCGGTGAGGAGCTGGTCTATGGCGCCGAGCTGGTGAACAACCTGCGCCACGACCCGCTGCTGACCGAGATCTATGGCGACGATTTCGCCCAGCGGCTGAAATACTATCCGACGACGACGCGAGAGCCATCGCCGTTTATGGGGCGCATCACCGACAACCTGACGTCGGGCAAGGTGCTGTCGGATCTGGGCCTGCCGCCCATCGATCCGGCGCAGGATCGCGCGATGATCTGCGGCAGCCTGGCGTTCAACGTCGACGTCAAGGCGGTCCTGGAAGGGTTCGGCCTGAACGAGGGCGCGAATTCCGAACCGCGCGAATTCGTCGTCGAAAAGGCCTTTGTTGGCGACGGCGTCTGACGTCGTTTCTATCGAACCGCCCATGGGCCGCGTCGTTTCGGCGCGGCCTTTTGCATGGCGCACCGCCGCCCATCACGCGATGGTCACGGCAAGTTTGGGAACCCTTGGCGCAAGTGCCTGTTAAAGCACCAAAGACAGTCATTCGATTTTCCACAAGGAGCGTCTCATGCGCCGGATTATCCATAACACAACCGCCATCGCGGCCTGCCTGTCGCTGATGGCGCCGCATCTTGCGATGGCCCAGACCGCGATGCCCGCCCCCGATCAGGCGGCCCCCCAGAACCTAATCCTGGCGCAGGCCGCGCCCGAAGGTCAGGTCCCGCCCCCGCCCGCGGCCCCCGGCGAGGAGGGACCGCAGGACGGTGCCGACTTGAACCAGGCCCAGAACCCGCCGCCGGCGGAGCCCGCGCCTGCGGAAGAGCCTGCGCCCGAGCCCGCGCCGGTCGAGGAGCCCGCGCCGGAAGCCCCGGCCGAGGCGCCCCCTGCCCCCGAGGAAGCACCGGCCGAAGCCCCGGCGGAGCAGCCTGCTAAGGCCCCTGCCGAGGCGCCGGAAGCAGCTCCCGCGGCAGAGGCGGAGCCTGCCCCCGCTGCGGAACCTGCTCCCGCGCCCGCGGCAGAGGCCGCCCCGGCTGCCGAGCCGGCGCCCGCCGCAGAGCCCGCGCCCCCGGCGGCACCCGAGGCAGCAGCGCCCGAAGCCGAAGCTCAGCCGGCCCCCGCAGCCGAACCTGTACCGCAGCCCGCACCGGATGGCACCCCGCCGCCGCCCGCACCTGACGCGATGCCGGACCAGGCGCCCGAGGCCCGTCCTGCACCCCAGCCCGAGGCCGCACCCGCGCCAAATCCTAACCGCGCCGCCGAGCCCGCCGCAGAGGCCCCGGCCGCCGGCGATGCCGCGCCGCGCGCCAACCCGCAGCGCGAGGCGCCTCCTGCCGCCGACGCTCCGGCGGAGCCGCGTCCGAACGCACGCCCTGCCGCGCAAAACGACCAGCAGCCGGCGGATGCCGCTGAAGAACCCGTCGGAAGCGACCTCGACGCCCTGACCGAGCAGTTGCGCGCGCAAGAGCAGGGCGAGCAGCCCGCAGCCGATCCGGCCGCGACAGCCGATGCACCTGCGGAACCCGCAGCGCCTGCGGCTCAGGGTAGCCTGACCCTGGCGACCGGTGCGACGCAGGTCGAACGCGCTGGCGCCCTGCCGGGTCTGGCCGGAGTGCTGACCCAAGAGGTTCAGGGTGGCCTGGACACCTCGGCGCTGACCTGTCTGGACGGCAGCACGTTCCCCTGTGCGGATGGCGGTCGTGCGATGACCCCGAACGGCGTCGTCGTCGAGACCAATGAGGCGGGCGAGTTGCGCCTGGCCCCGACCGAGGCGCAGATGTACCGCGTCGGCCAGAACGGAGAGATGATCCGTCGTGCCGCCGAAGAGGACACCGTCGAGACCGAGGCATCGCGCGAGGCCGCTCAGGCGACCGCACCGGCCACCGCGGCGGCGCTGGACGCAGCCGATGGATCGGGCGAGATCACCGAGCAGCAGGTGACCGAGGAGAACGCCCGGTCGTCGTCCGAGGACTTTACCACCAGCCTGCGCGATGCGCTGGCGGGCGCCACCGGTCAGCCCGCACCGCAGGCCGAGGAGGAGGACGACGACAACCGCCTGCGCAATGCGCTGCTGCTGGGTCTGGGTGCCGTGGCTGTCGGATCCTACCTGAACAACAACCGCCAAGTTGCGCTGTCCGCGCCGGACCGCGTCGTCGTCACCCGCGCCGATGGCAGCCAAGAGGTCATCAAGGACGAGGTCGCCCTGCTGCGCCAGCCCGGCTCGACAGTGCAGACCGAGAACTTCGACGACGGTTCGTCGCGCACCATCGTGACGCGCCAAGACGGCAGCCGCGTTGTGACCATTCGTGACGCGAACCTGCAGGTTCTGCGCCGCACCCTGGTCAGCGCCGACGGCACGACCACGCAGCTGATCGACGACACCGCCGATGTGCAGCCCGTCGATATCGGCGCCCTGCCCGCCCCTGCCCCCGTTCAGACCGGCAATGCGCCCCTGAACGAAGATCAGCTGCGCGAGGCCCTGCTGCGCGAGGCGAATGTCGACCGCCGCTTTACGCTGTCCCAGATCCGCAACATCCCCGAGGTGCGGGCGCTGGTGGCGCCGGTCAACATCGACGCGATCACCTTCGATACCGGCTCTGCCGCTATCCGGTCTGATCAGGCGCAGCAGTTGCAGGGTCTGGGTCGTGCGATCCAGGACCAGATCGCCCAGAACCCGCAGGAGATCTTCATGATCGAGGGTCATACCGACACGGTCGGGTCGGACGCCGCCAACCTGGCGCTGTCGGACCGTCGTGCGGAATCGGTGGCGCTGGCACTGACCGAGTATTTTGACGTGCCGCCGGAGAACCTGGTGACCCAAGGCTATGGCGAGCAGTTCCTGCGCGTCCGTGCCGAGGGGGACATCCGCGACAACCGTCGCGCCTCGGTCCGCCGGATCACCGACCTGCTGGCGCAGTAAGCGCACCCACGAAACGACGAAGGCCCCGGCATCGCGCCGGGGCCTTTTTCACGTCCTGCCCTCAGTCCGCGGCCAGGAAACCGCCGGACTGGCGATGCCACAGCCGGGCGTACAGGCCGTCGCGTTCCAGTAGTTCGGCATGGCTGCCCTGTTCGACGATCCGGCCCTGGTCCATGACCACCAGCCGGTCCATCGCGGCGATCGTGGACAGGCGATGCGCGATGGCGATGACCGTCTTGCCCTGCATCAATGCCTCCAGCCGGGACTGGATCGCGGCCTCGACCTCGCTGTCCAGGGCGCTTGTGGCCTCGTCCAGAATCAGGATCGGCGCGTTCTTCAACGCGACCCGCGCGATGGCGATGCGCTGGCGCTGGCCGCCCGACAGCTTGACGCCGCGTTCGCCCACATGCGCATCAAGCCCATGCCGGCCCTGGCTGTCGGACAGGGACGGGACGAACCCGTCCGCCTCGGCCATGCGCAGGGCGTGGTCGATCTGATCCGGGGTCGCGTCGGGGCGGCCATAGGCGATGTTCTCGCGCACCGACCGGTGCAGCAGCGAACTGTCCTGCGTGACCACGCCGATGGCCGCGCGCAGGCTGTCCTGGGTCACCTGCGCGATGTCCTGGCCGTCGATGGTGATGCGCCCCGCGTCAATGTCGTGAAAGCGCAGCAGCAGGTTGATCAGCGTCGATTTTCCCGCGCCCGACCGGCCCACCAAGCCCACCCGTTCACCGGGCTGCAGATGCAGCGTCAGGTCGTCCAGCACCGCCATCGGCTGCGCCCCCGCAGCACCGCCATAGCGGAAGGTGACGTTGTCGAACCGCACCGCCGCAGGACCGGGCAGCAGGGGCTGCGCCCCCGGCGCGTCGCGCACCTCTCGCGGCAGGGACAGGCTGGTGATGCCGTCGCGCACCGTGCCGATATTCTCGAACAGGGCGGCGAATTCCCACATGATCCAGTGCGACATGTTGTTCAGCCGCAGGGCCAGCGGCACCGCGATGGCCACCGCCCCGACCGCGATCAGCCCCTGCGTCCACAGCCATAGTCCCAGCCCGGCCACCGCCGCGACCAGCCAGACGTTCAGCAGGTTCAGCACCATGTCCTGCAGGCTGGACAGGCGCATCTGCGCGTGGACGGTGCCCAGGAACCGGTCCATGCCCTGATGCATCCACGCCTCCTCCCGGTCGGAGTGAGAGAACAGCTTGACCGTCGCGATGTTGGTATAGCTGTCGACGATGCGTCCGGTCATCGCGCTGCGGGCATCGGCCTGTTCCTGTGCCACGCGGCCAAGGCGCGGCACGACATACCACAGCAGCGCACCGTAGGCCGCGGCCCAGACCAGGAAGGGCAAGGCCAGACGCCAGTCCTGGCTGGCGGCCAGCACCATCGCGCCCAGGAAATAGATCAACACATAGCTGCCCACGTCCATGATCTTCATGGACACCTCGCGCACGGCCAGGGCGGTCTGCATCAGGCGCTGCGCGATGCGGCCCGCGAATTCGTCCTGGAAATAGCCGACCGACTGGCGCAGCAGCCAGCGATGCGCCTGCCAGCGGATGCGCTGCGGGAAATTGCCCATCAGCGACTGGTGCAGGACCAGCGATGTCACCACGTTCAGCGCCGGCATCACCACCAGCAGCACCAGCGCCATCAGCGCGATGCTGCCGCCATGACGGTCCCAGAAGACCTCTCGCGGGGTGTCTGCCAGCTGGTCGATCAGCTGCCCCAGCCAGCCGAACAGCGCCACCTCGATCAGCGCGATCAGGCCCGATCCCACGGCCAGCAGCACCAGCCAGGGCAGCGTGCCGCGACTGTAATGCAGCACGAACCGCCACAGACCCGACGGGGGCATGGTCGGGGTCTGGTCGGGATAGGGGTCGATGCGTCGTTCGAACCAGGCGAACATGGGGATGTCCTCCGCTGCTGAAGGGGCCGCAGTGCTGACCCGGACCGCCCGCAAAGTCAAGCGCGCAGGGGCGATCTTTGCCATCGCGATGGAACGGGGCGGGCCGGGGATCGTTGGTCATCCAGCACCATCAGAAAGGCCGTATCATGACCATGAATTCCCTCAAGGACCTGTATCTGGACCAGCTGCAGGACCTGTATTCCGCCTGCAAGCAGTCCATGCCCGTCGTGACCGAGATGGGTCGCGTCGCCAAGTCGCGCGAACTGGCCGAGGCGCTGATCGCCGGCAACGAAGGCATCGCCCGCGGCATGGAGCATCTGGCGACCCTGTGCAGCCAGCACGGCGTCGACCCCACCGGAGAGCACTGCAAGGGCATGGAAGGTCTGGTAACCGAGGCCCGCAAGCACGCGCTGCAGGCCGATTTCGGTGATGACGACGTCCGCGACGCGGCCATCATCACCCAGTATCAGCGCCTGACCCATTACGCGATCGCGGGCTATGGCTGCGTGCGCAGCTTTGCCAACCGCCTGGATCTGGATGCCGATGGCGGCGTGCTGCAGGAATGCCTGGAGAGCACCCGCGACGGCGACAAGCACATGACCCGCATCGCCGAGGGCGGCGTAAACCAGAAGGCCGCCAACGGCTGATCCACTACGACCGCCCGGAGGACATCCCCGGGCGGTCGTCTTTCCTCAGATCGTGCCCGCGGCCATTTCCCTGGCGATATGGTCGGCCTGACGGATCGCCAGCGCGACGATGGTCAGGGTCGGGTTTTCCGCCGCGCCCGTCGTGAACTGGCTGCCATCGGACACGAACAGGTTCGCGATGTCATGCGTCTGCCCCCATTTGTTGACCACGCCGTCCTCCGGCCGCTCCGACATGCGGTTGGTCCCAAGGTTGTGCGTGGACGGATAGGGAGGCGTCGGCAGGGTCCGCGTGGCCCCCATCGCCCGGTACATCGCCTGCCCCCGCTCATAGGCGTGATTGCGCATCGCCACGTCGTTGGGATGGTCGCTGAAATTCACGTTGGCGACCTTCAGGCCAAACTTGTCGACCGTGTCCGACAGGGTGACGCGGTTCGTCGCCTGCGGCATGTCCTCTCCGACGATCCACATCCCGGCCATGTATTCGTACTGGTCCAAGGCGGTCGTGAACTCGCGCCCCCACCGGCCGGGGTCCAGGAAGGCCGCCATGAAGGGCAAGCCCAAGGACAGGGTCTCCAGCTCGTATCCGCCGACGAAGCCGCGGGAGGGATCGTGGCGCGCCTCGTCCTGCATGATGCCGGCCATGGTCGTGCCCCGCCACATGCGCACGGGTTTTTCGAAGATGCCATAGACCGACCCGGTCGTGTGACGCATGTAGTTGCGTCCCACCTGACCGCTGCTGTTGGCCAGACCGTCGGGGAACATCTCGCTGGCGGAATTCAGCAGCAGCCGCGGGCTTTCAAAGCTGTTGCCCGCCACCGCCACGATGCGCGCGGCCTGGAACTGCAGGGCGCCGTCCTTGTCGAAATACTCGACCCCGGTCACGCGGCCCTGGTCGTTGTGCAGGATGCGGGCCACATGGGCGTGGTCGCGGACCTCAAGGTTGCCGGTCGCCTCGCCCTTGGGGATGTCGGTGTAGGCGGCCGACCACTTTGCGCCCCATTTGCAGCCCTGGAAACAGAACCCCGTCTGCTGGCAGGCCGGCCGTTCGTCGTTGTCGATGCTGTTGATCGCCATGCGCCCGGTCGACACCTCGGTATAGCCGATGGCCTTGGCCCCCGCCTCGAACACCTTGTAGTTGTTGCTGCCGGGCAGGCCCGGAAAGTCGCCGGTCCGGGTGACGGCCAGCTTGGCCTCGGCCTTCTCGTACCACGGCGCCATCTCGGCCGCGTCGATTGGCCAGTCCAGCAGGTTCGCCCCCTCGACCGCGCCATAGGTGGTCAGGGCCTTCCATTCATGCTCCTGGAACCGGATCGAGGCGCCCGCCCAATGGGTCGTGGTGCCGCCGACCGCCTTGACGATCCAGGCGGGCAAGCCACTGAAATCCTTGGCCACGCGCCAGTCGCCGCTGGTCGTGCGCGGGTCGGTCCAGGCCAACTGGCCAAAACTTTCCCATTCGTCGTTGATATAGTCTTCGGGCAGATAGCGCCCGCCCGCCTCCAGCGCCACGACCTTGACGCCCTTCTGCGCCAGTTCGTTGGCCAGCACGCCGCCGCCCGCGCCGGTGCCGATGATGACGACCACGCTGTCGTCGGTCAGTTCGAATTTCGCAGCCGTTGCCATGATCCGCCCCCTTACAGCCAGTCGATGTCGTCAAAGCCACGATAGATGTAGCCGCCCTGGGAGAAGCTCTCTCCCTCATAGCCGAAGATCGGCCAGACCTCTTTCTGGTTGTAGAGACCGGTCACCAGCCCGCCCCGGACGGTCTGGAAAAACGCGCTGTCCTCCATCCCGCGCAGGATCGCCACGCGGTCCTGCTCCCACCCGATCGAGACATAGTCTTCATGCCCGGCCGCCTGCGCGGCGGCGTCCAGCGCGGCGATGCCCTCGGCCACCATGGGCTGGTTCTCGGCGGTGTCGTATCCCTTGATCGCGATCGCATAGAAACGGTCGCCCACGCGGTCATGCGGATAGATGTCGCGGGCCATCTGCAGCAGCGTGGCCATCTCGTGCTCGCTGATCGCGGTCACCTCGACGGCCCAGGCCGCATCGGGTGCCGCGATGAAGCCTGCGCCGGCCACTGCCAGCGCGCCCGCCGCGACGGCCCGCGACAGCAGCGCCCGACGGGTCAGGCCCTTGGTCGTTGGTTCAGACATGGGTTCCTCCTCCCTTGATGTGGTCCCGCGCCCCCTCCCAAGGGCGCGGCAGGCTGATCAGCTGTAGCGGCCGCCCCGCTGCAGGACCTCGATCTCGTATCCGTCCGGGTCCTTGATGAAGAAGAAGCGGGCGATCACCTCGCCGCCCGGCGCGAAATCGACCAGCTTGCGGGGGGCAAAGCCGATCTCCTCCAGCCGGGCGTGGGTCGCGTCGACATCGTCGACCGAAAAGGCCACGTGCCCATAGCCGTCGCCCAGGTCATAGGGCTCGGTGCGGCCCTTGTTGACGGTCAGCTCCAGCTCGGTCCCGCTTTCGCCATTGGACAGGTAGATCAGCGTGAATTTCTCGAAATCCAGCCGCTCGGCCACCTTCAGTCCAAAGCAGCGGTCATAGAAATCGACCGAGGCCGCCTCGTCCAGAACGCGGATCATCGAGTGGATGTACTTGGCCATCTGGCCCTCCCTGCACGTGTCTTGCCTGATCGAGGCTAGGGGCTTGGGGACGGGCCGGGTAGTATCGGATTACTACAGCGAAAATATTCGCGTCACTCTGCGGCGATCGCCGGGGCGACGTCGTCCTCGCCCAGATAGATCGTGCAGGCGCAGCGCAGCAGGGAGGTGAAGTTCCGCGCCTCTCCGTGCAACTCCAGCACTTCGGCGTGCAGCTTGGAGATGAAGGCGGGCGTCGTCACGCCTTCGCGGGCGGCGATGCGGTCCAAGATGCACCAGAATGCACGCTCCAGCCGGATCGAAGTCGACTGGCCGTTCAGGCGCAAACGGCGGGTGACGGTCTCGTAGCGGTCCGGGTGCTGCCCGGCAAAGATCTGGCACATCAGCTTGATCTTGTCCTGTTCCTGACCTGCAGTCTCGCGCGCGGCCCCGCTTCGGTCAACGCGACTTTTTGGTCATGTCATCCATATTGGCACCGTCGCCAGACACAAACGACAAGGGCCACCCCGAAGGGTGGCCCTGTCCGCCGCGATATCCCCGAAAGGATCATCCGGCAGCATCAGCATTCCCTGGCCCGTTCGGGCCCTGGATCACTTGATGATCTTGGAGACGACGCCTGCGCCGACGGTGCGGCCGCCTTCGCGGATGGCGAAGCGCAGCTTCTCTTCCATCGCGATCGGGGCGATCAGCTCGACCTCGAACTTCAGGTTGTCGCCGGGCATCACCATCTCGGTGCCCTCGGGCAGCTTGACGGTGCCCGTGACGTCCGTGGTCCGGAAGTAGAACTGCGGGCGGTAGTTCGCGAAGAACGGCGTGTGGCGGCCGCCCTCTTCCTTGGTCAGGATGTAGGCCTCGGCCTCGAACTGGGTGTGCGGGGTGACCGACTTCGGCTTGACCAGGACCTGGCCGCGCTCGACGCCGTCACGGTCGATGCCGCGCAGCAGGACGCCCACGTTGTCGCCGGCCTCGCCGCGGTCCAGCAGCTTGCGGAACATCTCGACGCCCGTGCAGGTGGTCTTCTTGGTGTCGCGGATGCCCACGATCTCCAGTTCGTCGCCCACGTTGACCGCGCCGCGCTCGATGCGGCCGGTGACCACGGTGCCGCGGCCCGAGATCGAGAACACGTCCTCGATCGGCAGCAGGAACGGCTGGTCGATCGCACGCTCGGGGGTCGGGATGTACTCGTCGACGGCGGCGATCAGCGCGCGGATCGAATCCTCGCCGATGGCGTTGTCGCGGCCTTCCATGGCTGCCAGCGCCGAACCCTTGATGATCGGGATGTCGTCGCCCGGATAGTCGTAGGAGGACAGCAGCTCGCGGACTTCCATCTCGACCAGTTCCAGCAGTTCCTCGTCATCCACCTGGTCGACCTTGTTCAGGTAGACGACCATGTAGGGGATGCCTACCTGGCGACCCAGCAGGATGTGCTCGCGCGTCTGGGGCATCGGGCCGTCGGCGGCGTTCACGACCAGGATCGCGCCGTCCATCTGGGCGGCACCGGTGATCATGTTCTTGACGTAGTCGGCGTGGCCCGGGCAGTCGACATGCGCATAGTGGCGCGTCTCGGATTCGTATTCCACGTGCGCGGTCGAGATCGTGATCCCGCGGGCCTTCTCTTCGGGCGCGCCGTCGATCTGGTCATAGGCGCGGAATTCGCCGAAGTACTTCGTGATGGCCGCCGTCAGCGTCGTCTTGCCGTGGTCAACGTGGCCGATCGTGCCGATGTTGACGTGCGGTTTGTTCCGTTCAAACTTTGCCTTTGCCATGGAATGGCTCCTTGTTCTTCAATGCTTGTAAAGTGGCGGGGCGTGACGCCCCGCCGCAAGATCAGGCGTATTTCTTCTGGATCTCGTCCGAGATGTTCTGCGGCACGGCCTCGTAGTGGTCGAACTGCATCGAGAACACAGCACGGCCGGACGACATCGAACGCAGGTTGTTGATGTAGCCGAACATGTTGGCCAGCGGCACGAAGGCGTCGATGACGTTCGCGTTGCCGCGGCTGTCTTGCCCCCGGACCATGCCACGACGGCTGGTCAGGTCGCCGATGATCGAACCGGTATACTCTTCCGGCGTGACGACCTCGACCTTCATGATCGGCTCCAGCAGCTTGGCGCCGGCCTTGCGCAGGCCTTCGCGCATCGCGGCGCGGGCCGCGATCTCGAACGCCAGGACCGAGGAGTCGACGTCGTGGAACGCACCGTCCGTCAGCGCGACCTTGAAGTCGATGACCGGGAAGCCTGCCAGCGGACCCGAGTCCATGACGGACTTGATGCCCTTCTCGACGCCCGGGATGTATTCCTTCGGCACCGCACCGCCCACGATCTTCGATTCGAACGAATAGCCTTCGCCCGGCTCGGTCGGGGTGATGGTCAGCTTGATTCGGGCGAACTGGCCCGTACCACCGGTCTGCTTCTTGTGCGTGTAGTCGATGTCGGCCGACTGCGAGATGGTCTCGCGATAGGCCACCTGCGGCGCACCGATGTTCGCCTCGACCTTGAACTCGCGCTTCATGCGGTCGACCAGGATGTCGAGGTGAAGTTCGCCCATGCCCTTCATGATCGTCTGGCCCGATTCAAGATCGGTTTCCACACGGAAGGACGGGTCTTCCGCCGACAGGCGCTGAAGGGCCAGGCCCATCTTCTCCTGGTCGGCCTTCGACTTGGGCTCGACGGCGATCTCGATCACCGGCTCGGGGAAGGTCATGGTCTCGAGGACCACCGGCTTGGCCGGATCGCACAGGGTGTCGCCCGTGGTGGTGTCCTTCAGACCGGCCAGCGCGATGATATCGCCTGCAAAGGCCTCCTCGATCTCCTCGCGGTTGATCGAGTGCATCATCATCATGCGGCCGACGCGCTCGCGCTTGCCCTTGGTGGCGTTCAGCAGCTGATCGCCCTTCTTCATCACGCCCGAATAGATGCGCGTGAAGGTCAGCGAGCCGACGAACGGGTCGTTCATGATCTTGAACGCTAGGCCCGAGAAGGGCATCGCATCGTCCGCACGGCGTTCGATGTTGCGCGTCTCGGTCTCGTCGCCCGGGGTGAAGCCCATGTAGGCCGGCACGTCCAGCGGGTTCGGCAGGAAGTCGATGACCGCGTTCAGCAGGGGCTGCACGCCCTTGTTCTTGAACGCCGAACCTGCGGTGACGGGGAAGAACGACAGCGACAGCGTGCCCTTGCGGATCAGCGCGCGCAGCGTCTCCTCGTCGGGCTCGTTGCCCTCCAGGTAGGCTTCCATGGCGGCGTCGTCCATCTCGACGGCCAGCTCGATCATGTTCGAGCGCCACTCGTCGGCCAGGTCCTTCAGCTCGTCACGGATGGGCTTGCGGACCCAGGACGCGCCCAGATCTTCGCCTTCCCACACCCACTCTTCCATCTTGATCAGGTCGACGATGCCTTCCAGCTTGTCCTCCGCGCCGATCGGCAGGGCGATCGGGCAAGGGATGCCGCCGGTGCGGTCCTTGATCATGCGGACGCAGTTGAAGAAGTCCGCGCCGATCTTGTCCATCTTGTTGACGAACACGATCCGCGGAACCTTGTAGCGGTCGGCCTGACGCCAGACGGTCTCGGTCTGCGGCTCGACGCCGGCGTTGGCGTCCAGCAGACAGATCGCGCCGTCCAGAACCGCCAGCGAACGCTCGACCTCGATGGTGAAGTCCACGTGGCCGGGGGTGTCGATGATGTTGAAGCGGTACTTCGTGTCCGAAGTCCCCTCGGTGGTGGGGTCTTCCTGACGCTGCCAGAACGTGGTGGTCGCGGCAGACGTGATCGTGATGCCGCGCTCCTGCTCTTGCTCCATCCAGTCCATGGTCGCAGCGCCGTCATGCACTTCGCCGATCTTGTGCGACTTGCCGGTGTAGTAAAGGATGCGCTCGGTCGTCGTCGTCTTGCCGGCATCGATGTGGGCCATGATGCCGAAGTTGCGATAACGCGGAAGCTGATATTCGCGTGCCATGAAGTGGATCCTTTCGCCTTACCAGCGGTAGTGGCTGAACGCCTTGTTGGCGTCGGCCATCTTGTGCGTGTCTTCGCGCTTCTTGACGGCGGTTCCGCGGCCGTTGACGGCATCGGACAGCTCGCCCGCAAGGCGCTCTTCCATCGTGTTCTCGTTGCGCTTGGCCGCGGCCGTGATCAGCCAGCGGATGGCCAGCGCCTCGCGGCGGATCGGACGAACTTCGACCGGGACCTGGTACGTGGCACCACCGACGCGGCGCGAACGCACCTCGACGGACGGCTTCACGTTTTCCAGCGCCTCGTGGAAGACCTCGATGGGCTCGCGCTTGAGACGGGTCTCGACGCGCTCCAGCGCGTTGTAGACGATCCGCTCGGCAATCGACTTCTTGCCGTCAACCATCAGGTTGTTCATGAATTTGGTCAGCACGCGATCGCCATACTTGGCGTCGGGCAGGACATCGCGCTTCTCAGCGGCGTGACGACGTGACATGGATGCCTCTCCTTACTTCGGACGCTTCGCGCCGTATTTCGAACGACGCTGACGACGGTCTTTGACGCCCTGGGTATCCAGCACACCGCGCAGGATGTGGTAACGGACACCCGGAAGGTCTTTGACGCGGCCGCCGCGGATCAGCACGACGCTGTGTTCCTGCAGGTTGTGCTTCTCGCCCGGAATGTAGGAGATGACCTCGAAGCCATTCGTCAGGCGGACCTTGGCCACCTTACGCATAGCGGAGTTCGGCTTCTTCGGCGTCGTGGTGTAGACGCGCGTGCAGACACCGCGTTTCTGCGGGCAGCCCTGAAGGTGCATGGATTTAGACCGCTGCACTCTCGGCTGCCGCGGCTTGCGGATCAGCTGTTGGATCGTCGGCATTCGGTTCCCCGTCTTGCTCTGTCAATACTCGCAACCCACTGGTTGCGCCGCTTCTCGACGGCATCCTGCGCGAATCGCAAAATGCCAAGCCCGTCCCGCCCATAAAGGGCTGACGGGCATAATTCCAGAGGATCGAGGCTGTTCTGCCCGGACCCTGACCTCACAGGTTCTGGCACCCGATGCGGTTTCCCGCCGGGTCGCGTGGTCATAGGGGGAATCCCCGCCCCTGTCAACAAGCCCCCATGGCCCCTGCGGCCTAGCCCAGGCTGCGCGCCAGCGCGGCCAGATCCGCCCGGCGCAGGCCGAAACGGCTGCGCAGCAGCCTGTTCATCGTGCCTTCCTCGGGCTGCCAGGGCACGCCCGGCCCCATGTCGCCGGAATCGCTGTCGGCATGGATCGACCGGATGAACATCAGGGGTCGCGTCACCTGAACCCCCGGCATCCACTGCGCCAGCTTGGTGTGGTTGAAATGCAGCGCCGTCCGCGGTGCGTCGGGCGCCAGGAAGATTGTCAGCGCCACCCCCATGTTGTGACAGATCCGCGGGGTGATCTTCAGCTGGCCGTCGCGCGCCGCGATGATCAGGCCGCGCCCATAGTCCAGCGACAGCTTGCCCTCGGCCTGCCATAGCGGGCTGACGCGCGCGAAATCGGCGCGCGCGCGGGCGATGTAATCGACCGCCACCGCATCGTCGTCGTCATGGCGGAAATGACCGATCACCTGCGCATCCGGGTCAAGATGCGGCGCCACCGCCGCGTGACAGGCCTCCAGGTGATAGTCCATCGGCGGCACCAGCGACAGGCGCAGCTGCGGCACCCGGTCGCACAGGTCGCGCAGCTGGCCCAGCCAGGGTTCGGGCAGGTCCGGCCCGGTCATGATCACCAGCGTGAAGTCAGGATCGGTCTGCGCCAGCCAACCCGGCAGGGCCACGGTCTGGAACCACAGCCAGCGCCGGGCCAGCCGGTCGGGATCGTACAGATAGGCACGGCGCGCCGCGATGCTGTCATGTTCGACCTGATAGCCGCGCAGTCCCAGATAGGAAAAGCGGCACAGTCCCAGCATCTGCACCCGCATCAGCGCCGCCGTCCCAGTTGAGCCTCGCGCCAGATGGTATAGATGCCCGCCCCCACGACAAGGGCCGATCCGACCCAGGTCCAGAGGTCCGGCCAGTCGCCGAAGACCACCAGTCCCAGAAAGATGGCCATCAGCAGCGAGGTATAGCGGAAGGGCGACACGGCCGCGATCTCTCCGACGCGCATGGCGGCCACGGCGCAGAGGTAACCGACGGTCAGGAAGGCGCTGCCCAGGGCCAGCAGGGCAAGGTGCCACAGATGCGGCATCACCCAGCCCTGACCCAGGCTGAGGACGAACCCGGTCAGCGTGACCAGCACCGCGCCATAGAACGCGATGGTGTTCGAACTGATGTCGCGCCCGAACTGGCGCGTCGACAGGTCGCGCACCGCGACCAGCAGCATCGCCCCAAGTGCGACCAGCGACCAGATGCCGAACGTGCCGCTGCCCGGACGCAGGATGATCAGCACACCCAGCATGCCCACCCCCACCGCCAGGATGCGCCGCCAGCCCAGGGTCTCCTTGAAGAACAGCGCCGCCCCCAGCATCACCACCAGCGGCAGCGACTGCATCACCGCCGTCAGGTCGCCGATGGCCATGCGCTGCAGCGCGTTCAGGAACAGCAGGGTCGAGCCGATCTCTCCGACCAGCCGCAGGACCATCGGCGCGCGGGCGGGGGCCGGAATGCGCAGCCGCAGGCCCCCCGCACGCTGCGCGAGGATCATCAGGGCCAGCAGCACGAACACCCCCCGCAGCGTGATTGCCTGATACAGCGGAATGTCCTGAACCACGAACTTGATGATCGCATCGTTGCAGGTGAACCCCATCATCGACAGCGTCATCAGCCCTGCCCCGCGCAGGTTGTCGCCCGGTTGTAGCGGTTCTGGCCGGATCGAGGCGGGCCGCGTGCGGCGCAGCGGGGACATCAGGGGCGTGGACATGGCGGCTTTCCGGAACAGGATGGCGGAGGGGGGCTTGCAGCGACGGGTCAGGCCGCCGGAGGATCCCCGCTGTCGGCATCCTGCGCGGGGTGCCGCAACCGCCCTGCCCGTGCGGGACGTGGTGCCGGCACGGATGTCGGCTGCGCCTTGTACCGGTCGATCGACACTCGCGCATCGGCATTGCCGACAGTGACAGGATGCTGACGCAACAGGCCCCGATCGGCCTGATTGCCGACTCCGCCATCGGTGTCACACACGGAAGGCTGGACCATGCCGACAATCGGACGACGCTGGCCCTTCCGCATCGTGAGGGGTTCGGAATGGCGGCCCATGCGGGCCTGGGCGTTTCCTGCCACGATCTGCAACCCGCCCTGCACCGGCAGGGGGAAACGGCACAGACCCAGGGCTTGCATGCGCATCACGGTTCCTTGAACGGCAGATGCAGTATGTGCAGCCCGCAAGGGCGGTCAACCCAAAAGACAAAGGCCCGGCACTGGGTGCCGGGCCTTTGCATCATCAGTCAGGCGTTGCGATCAATCGTCGCTGCCGTCCTGCGGCAGATCCACCGGATCGGCCGCCGGGGTGGCAAAGGACGGCTCGGGCGCGGCCAGGGCTGCAGCGGCCTCGGCCTCGGCGCGGCGTGCCTCGATCACCTCGGCGTCGCGTTCGGTCGCGATGCGGCGAACGCGCGTGGTCGCACCACCGGTGCCCGCCGGGATCAGGCGGCCCACGATGACGTTCTCCTTGAGACCGACCAGCTTGTCGCGCTTGCCTTGGACGGCAGCCTCGGTCAGCACGCGGGTCGTCTCCTGGAAGGAGGCGGCCGAGATGAAGCTGCGGGTCTGCAGGCTGGCCTTGGTGATGCCCAGCAGGACAGGCTCGCCCGTGGCGGGACGTCCGCCGCGTGCCTCGATCTTGGCGTTCTCCTCGACGAACTCGTCACGCTCGACGTTCTCGCCCTTCAGCAGCGTGGTGTCGCCGCCGTCCAGGATCTCGATCTTCTGCAGCATCTGGCGAACGATCACCTCGATGTGCTTGTCGTTGATCTTCACGCCCTGCAGTCGATAGACGTCCTGCACCTCGTCGATGAGATAGTCAGCCAAGGCCTCGATCCCCATGATGCGCAGGATGTCATGCGGCGCAGGATTGCCGTCCATGATGTAGTCACCCTTCTGCACGAAGTCGCCTTCCTGCACCGGGATGTGCTTGCCTTTCGGCACCATGTACTCGACGGGGGTCAGACCCTCCTCGGACGGCTCCAGCGTGATGCGGCGCTTGTTCTTGTAGTCCTTGCCGAAGCGGACATAGCCGTCGATCTCGGCGATGATCGCGTGATCCTTGGGACGACGCGCCTCAAACAGTTCCGCCACGCGCGGCAGACCACCGGTGATGTCCTTGGTCCGCGCGCCTTCGCGCGGGATGCGGGCCACCACGTCGCCAGGCTTGATCTCCTGGCCGTCCTCGATCGACAGCACGGCATCCACAGACATCGGATAGCTGACCGGGTTGCCCTGGTCGTTGCGCACCGGTTCGCCGTTGGCGTCCATGATGATGATCTCGGGCTTGAGGTCGTTGCCCTTGGGGGCCGACCGCCAGTCGGTCACGATCTTTTGGGTCATGCCCGTCGCATCGTCGGTCTCGTCGCGGACCGAGATCCCCGACAGCAGGTCGACGAACTTGGCGATGCCGCCCTTCTCCGCGATGATCGGCAGGGTATAGGGGTCCCATTCGAACAGCTTCGCGCCGCGGATGACCCGCTCGCCTTCCTTCACGAACAGCTTGGAGCCGTAGAACAGCTTGTGGCTGGCGCGCTCCTGCCCCTGGTCGTCCATGACCAGGATCTGCATGTTGCGCGACATCACGACCTGCTCGCCATTGGCGTTTTCCAGGATGCTCTCGTTGCGGAAGGCGATCGTGCCCTCGTGCGAGGCGGCCTGGAACGACTGCTGGCCGCCCTGCGCGATGCCGCCGATGTGGAAGGTCCGCATCGTCAGCTGGGTGCCCGGTTCGCCGATCGACTGCGCGGCGATGATGCCGACAGCCTCGCCGATGTTGACCAGCGTGCCGCGGGCCAGATCGCGGCCATAGCACAGCGCGCAGATCCCGTCCTCGGATTCGCAGGTCAGCGCCGAACGGATGCGCACGGACTGCACGCCCGCCGCCTCGATGGCGTCGGCCTTGCGTTCGTCGATCACCTCGTTGGCGCGGACGATGATCTCGTCCTCGCCCGGCACCAGCACGTCCTCGGCCGCGGTCCGGCCCAGCACGCGCTCGGCCAGCGGGCTGATGACCTCGCCGTCGTTCACCGCGGCAGATGCGGTGATCGCGCGCTCGGTTCCGCAGTCATGCTCGCGGATGATGCAGTCCTGGGCGACGTCGACCAGACGACGCGTCAGATAGCCCGAGTTCGCGGTCTTCAACGCGGTGTCCGACAGACCCTTCCGGGCGCCGTGGGTCGAGTTGAAGTATTCAAGAACGGTCAGACCTTCCTTGAAGTTCGAGATGATCGGCGTCTCGATGATCTCGCCCGACGGCTTGGCCATCAGGCCACGCATGCCGCCCAGCTGCTTCATCTGGTTGACCGAACCCCGCGCACCGGAATGCGCCATCATGTAGACCGAGTTCGGCTCCATCTCGGCGCCGTTCTCGTCGCGCTTGTTGGCCGAGATGGTAGACATCATGGCCTCGGTCACGCGGTCGTTGCACTTCGACCAGGCGTCCACGACCTTGTTGTACTTCTCGCCCTGGGTGATCAGGCCGTCCAGATACTGCTGTTCGAACTCCTTCACCTGCTCCTGGACCTCGCCGACGATGGTCCACTTAGTGTCGGGCACGACCATGTCGTCCTTGCCGAAGCTGATGCCGGCACGGAAGGCCTCGCGGAAGCCCAGACCCATGATCTGGTCGCAGAAGATCACCGATTCCTTCTGGCCGCAGTAGCGGTAGACGGTGTCGATGACGACCTGCACGTCCTTCTTGCGCAGCAGGCGGTTGACCAGCTCGAAGGGCGCCTTGGCGTTCAGGGGCAGCAGACCGCCAAGCCGCAGGCGGCCCGGGGTGGTCTCGAAACGCTTCCAGACCTCGTTGCCGTTCTGGTCGATCTGTTTCAGGCGCGCCTGGATCTTGGCGTGCAGATGCACCTCGCCGGCGGCCAGGGCATGCTCGACCTCGTCAATGTTGGCAAAGGCCATGCCCTCGCCCTTCATGCGGTCACGCTGCATCGAGACGTAGTACAGGCCCAGAATCATGTCCTGCGACGGCACGATGATCGGCGCGCCGTTGGCGGGCGACAGCACGTTGTTCGTCGACATCATCAGGACGCGCGCTTCCAGCTGCGCCTCCAGCGACAGGGGCACGTGCACGGCCATCTGGTCGCCGTCGAAGTCGGCGTTGAAGGCCGAACAGACCAGCGGGTGCAGCTGGATCGCCTTGCCCTCGATCAGGATCGGCTCGAACGCCTGGATGCCGAGACGGTGCAGCGTGGGCGCACGGTTCAGCAGGACCGGGTGCTCGCGGATGACTTCGTCCAGGATGTCCCAGACCTCGGGGCGCTCCTTCTCGACCAGCTTCTTGGCCTGCTTGACCGTGCTGGACAGACCCTTCGCCTCAAGCCGCGAATAGATGAACGGCTTGAACAGCTCCAGGGCCATCTTCTTGGGCAGGCCACACTGATGCAGCTTCAGCTCGGGGCCGGTCACGATGACCGAACGACCCGAGAAATCGACGCGCTTGCCCAGAAGGTTCTGGCGGAAGCGGCCCTGCTTGCCCTTCAGCATGTCGGACAGCGACTTCAGCGGGCGACGGTTGTTGCCCGTGATGACGCGGCCGCGACGGCCGTTGTCGAACAGCGCATCGACCGATTCCTGCAGCATGCGCTTTTCGTTGCGCACGATGATGTCGGGCGCACGCAGCTCGATCAGCCGCTTGAGGCGGTTGTTGCGGTTGATGACGCGACGATACAGGTCGTTCAGGTCCGACGTGGCGAACCGGCCGCCGTCCAGCGGGACCAGCGGGCGCAGTTCCGGCGGAATGACCGGGATCACGGTCAGGACCATCCATTCCGGACGGTTGCCCGATTCCAGGAAGCTCTCGACGATCTTCAGGCGCTTGATGATCTTCTTGGGCTTCAGCTCGCCGGTGGCGGCCTTCAGGTCCTCGCGCAGCTGGTCGGCGGTCGCCGCCAGGTCGATGTTCGACAGCATCGCACGGATGGCCTCGGCACCGATATCCGCCTGGAAGGCGTCGGCACCGAAGTTGTCCTGCGCGTCCAGGAACTCTTCCTCGGACAGAAGCTGGCCATAGGTCAGGTCGGTCAGACCCGGCTCGATAACGACATAGTTCTCGAAGTAGAGGATCCGCTCCAGATCGCGCAGCGTCATGTCCAGCATCAGGCCGATGCGCGACGGCAGCGACTTCAGGAACCAGATATGCGCGACCGGCGCGGCCAGTTCGATATGGCCCATCCGCTCGCGGCGGACCTTCTGCAGGGTCACCTCGACGCCGCATTTCTCGCAGACCAGGCCGCGATACTTCATGCGCTTGTACTTGCCGCACAGGCACTCATAGTCCTTGATCGGACCAAAGATGCGCGCGCAGAACAGGCCGTCACGCTCGGGCTTGAACGTGCGGTAGTTGATGGTCTCGGGCTTCTTCACCTCGCCGAAGGACCAGGCCAGAATTTCTTCGGGCGAGGCCAGCGAGATCTTGATTTCATTGAACTGCCGCGGCGGGGCCAGCGGGTTCAGGGGGTTGGTGGCGAGTTCCTGGTTCATTCTCAATTCCTAATGAAGGGCACGGAGGAAGGGGTGGTGAGGGCGCGGGCCCTCACTCCTCCTCGTCCGCATCCAGGAGTTCCATGTTGAGGCCCAGACCCCGGACCTCCTTGACCAGCACGTTGAACGATTCCGGCACGCCCGCCTCGAAGTTGTCCTCGCCCTTGACGATGGACTCATAGACCTTCGTGCGGCCGGCGACGTCGTCCGACTTGACCGTCAGCATTTCCTGCAGCGTGTAGGCCGCGCCATAGGCTTCCAGGGCCCAGACCTCCATCTCGCCAAGACGCTGGCCGCCGAACTGGGCCTTGCCGCCCAGGGGCTGCTGCGTGACCAGCGAGTACGGACCCGTGGAACGCGCGTGCATCTTGTCGTCGACCAGGTGGTGCAGCTTCAGGACGTACTTCATGCCCACGGTGACCTTGCGGGCGAACTGTTCGCCCGAACGGCCATCGAACACCACCGACTGGCCCGACGTGTCGAACCCGGCACGGGTCAGCGCGTCGTTGACGTCGGCCTCCTTGGCGCCGTCGAAGACCGGCGTCGCGATCGGCACGCCCGTGCGGACGGTGCCCGCATGCTCGCGCAGGGTCTCGTCGTCCAGGCCGTCGAACATCTCGGAATACAGCTCGTCGCCGTAACCGATGCGCATCGCCTCGCGGACCGGAGTCATGTCGCCGTTGCGGCGATACTCTTCCAGCGCCTCGTCGATCTTGAGGCCCAGGGCGCGGCTGGCCCAACCCATGTGGGTCTCCAGGATCTGACCCACGTTCATGCGCGACGGCACGCCCAGGGGGTTCAGAACCAGGTCGACGGGAGTGCCGTCCGCCAGGAACGGCATGTCCTCCATCGGGACGACCTTGGACACGACGCCCTTGTTGCCGTGACGACCGGCCATCTTGTCCCCCGCCTGAAGCTTGCGCTTCACGGCGACGAACACCTTGACCATCTTCATCACGCCCGGCGGCAGGTCGTCGCCCTGACGGACCTTCTCGACCTTGTCCTCGAAGCGGGCCTCCAGCAGCTTCTTCTGGGTGTCGTACTGACCGTTCAGCGCCTCGACATCCTTGGCGATGTCCTCTTCGCTGACGGCCAGCTGCCACCACTGGCCGCGGGACATGGTGCCCAGCAGCTCCTCGGTGATCTCCGTCCCCGACTTGATGCCTTTCGGCCCCTTCAGGGCGGTCTTGCCCAGGATCAGGGTCTTCAGACGCGCATAGATGTTGCGGTCCAGGATGCCCTGTTCGTCGTCGCGGTCGCGCGCCAGACGCTCGACTTCCTCGCGCTCGATCTGCAGGGCACGCTCGTCCTTGTCGACGCCGTGGCGGTTGAACACCCGGACCTCGACGATCGTGCCATAGGCACCCGGCGGCAGACGCAGCGAGGTGTCGCGGACGTCGGACGCCTTCTCACCGAAGATGGCACGCAGCAGCTTTTCTTCCGGCGTCATCGGGCTTTCGCCCTTGGGGGTGATCTTGCCCACCAGGATGTCACCCGGACCGCATTCGGCGCCGATATAGACGATGCCGGCTTCATCCAGGTTGCGCAGGGCTTCTTCGCCCACGTTCGGGATGTCACGGGTGATCTCTTCCGGCCCCAGCTTGGTGTCGCGGGCCGCAACCTCGTATTCATCGATATGGATCGAGGTGAACACGTCATCGCGGTGGATCCGCTCGGAGATCAGGATCGAGTCCTCGTAGTTGTAGCCGTTCCACGGCATGAAGGCGACGACCACGTTCCGGCCGATCGCCAGTTCGCCCTGGTCGGTCGAGGGACCGTCCGCGATGACCTGGTTGGCCACGACCTTCTCTCCGACCTTCACCAGCGGGCGCTGGTTGATGGTCGAGGACTGGTTCGAACGCTTGAACTTGCGCAGACGATAGATGTCCACGCCCGCGTCGCCCGCGCCCATGTCCTCGGTCGCCCGGACCACGATCCGCTGCGCATCGACCTGGTCGATGATGCCGCCACGGCGCGCCATGATCGCGGCGCCCGAATCGCGCGCCACGGTGGCTTCCATGCCGGTGCCCACGAACGGCGCCTCGGCACGCAGCAGAGGCACGGCCTGACGCTGCATGTTCGAGCCCATCAGCGCGCGGTTGGCGTCGTCGTTCTCAAGGAACGGGATCAGCGCCGCGGCGACCGAAACCAGCTGCTTGGGCGACACGTCGATCAGGTCGACCGCATCGACCGGGTTCAGCATGAAGTCGCCTGATTGGCGGGTCGAGATCAGCTCGTCGGTGAAGTTGCCGTTCTCGTCCAGGGTCGCGTTGGCCTGCGCCACGGTGTGACGCATCTCCTCGGTCGCGGACATGTAGACGACGTCGTCGGTCACGTGACCGTCGACCACCTTGCGGTAGGGCGTCTCGATGAAGCCGTACTTGTTCACCCGTGCAAAGGTGGCAAGGCTGTTGATCAGGCCGATGTTCTGGCCTTCCGGCGTCTCGATCGGGCACATCCGGCCGTAATGGGTCGGGTGGACGTCGCGAACCTCGAAGCCTGCGCGTTCGCGCGTCAGACCGCCCGGCCCTAGGGCCGACAGGCGACGCTTGTGCGTCACTTCGGACAGCGGGTTGGTCTGGTCCATGAACTGCGACAGCTGGCTGGAGCCGAAGAATTCACGCACCGCCGCCGCTGCGGGTTTCGCGTTGATCAGGTCCTGCGGCATGACGGTGTCGATCTCGACGCCGGACATGCGCTCGCGGATGGCACGCTCCATGCGCAGCAGGCCGACGCGGTACTGGTTCTCCATCAGCTCGCCGACCGAACGCACCCGGCGGTTGCCCAGGTGGTCGATGTCGTCGATCTCGCCCTTGCCGTCGCGCAGTTCGACCAGGCCGCTGATGCAGGACACGATGTCCTCGTGGCGCAGCGTGCGCTGCGTGTCGGGGGCGTCCAGATCAAGGCGCATGTTCATCTTGACCCGGCCCACGGCGGACAGGTCGTAACGCTCGCTGTCGAAGAACAGCGAGTTGAATAGGTTCGACGCGGCCTCGACGGTGGGCGGCTCGCCCGGGCGCATGACGCGATAGATGTCCATCAGCGCGCCTTCGCGGCCCATGTTCTTGTCGGCCGCCATCGTGTTGCGGATGTAGGGACCCACGTTGACGTGGTCGATGTCCAGAACCGGCACGTCGGTGATGTCGTTGTCCAGCAGCACCTTCAGCAGGCCGCCAGTCATCTCGCCCTGCTTGTCGTATTCCGCGGTGATCTCGTCGCCGGCCTCGGCATAGATGAAGCCGGTCTGGTCGTTGACGATGTCCTTGGCGACGAAGCGGCCGACGATGCGCTCGAACGGGACGAACAGGTTCAGCTGTTCTTCGGATTCCAGCAGCTTCTTCACCAGGCGCGGGGTGACCTTCTCGCCGGCCTTCGTGATGACCTCGCCGGTATCGGCGTTTACCAGGTCATAGGCAGGCCGGGTGCCGCGCACGCGCTCGGGGAAGAACCGCGTCACCCAGCCCTGCTCGCGCCCCTCGCGGCGCAGGGAGTAGGTCACGGTCTCGTAGAACGCGTCCATGATCGCTTCCTGATCCATGCCCAGGGCATAGAGCAGCGTCGTCACCGGCAGCTTGCGGCGGCGGTCGATGCGGGCGAACACCAGGTCCTTGGCGTCGAATTCGAAGTCCAGCCACGAGCCGCGATAGGGAATGATGCGGCAGGCGAACAGCAGTTTGCCCGAGGAATGGGTCTTGCCGCGGTCATGGTCGAAGAACACGCCCGGGCTGCGGTGCATCTGCGACACGACCACGCGCTCGGTGCCGTTCACGATAAACGTGCCGTTCGTCGTCATCAGGGGCATGTCGCCCATGAAGACGTCCTGTTCCTTGATGTCCTTGACGGATTTCGCCCCGGTGTTCTCGTCGACATCGAACACGATCAGACGCAGGGTGACCTTCAGCGGCGCGGCATAGGTCATGTCGCGCTGCTGGCACTCGTCCACGTCGTATTTCGGCTTCTCCAGCTCGTACTTGACGAACTCCAGCGTGGCCGTCTCGTTGAAGTCCTTGATCGGGAACACCGACTGGAACACGCCCTGGATGCCGTCACCATCGTTATGACCGCTGCCCTCGCCCGAGTTCAGGAACAGGTCATAGGAGGATTTCTGAACCTCGATCAGGTTCGGCATCTCCAGAACTTCACGGATGTTGCCATAATAGCGGCGGATCCGCTTTTGGCCGACATAAGCTTGCGCCATGGGGTCTTGTCACCTTTCGTCTTCGCGCGCGTCCGGGTCGGGGCCCCCGGAACGCACCTACGAATGCAGGGGTGAGGTTCCATTCGTGCCACGCGTCCCACCGCGCGGCTCCCGAACCTCGAACATGCCCTGAAGGAATGTCCGCCAGCCGGACCGCCCTTCAAGACAGGTTCGGCAGGGACCGGGAAACCCCGGACCCTGCCTGTCTTCAACCGATCAAAGGATCGATTACTTCAGCTCGACCTTGGCGCCGGCTGCTTCCAGCTTCTTCTTCACTTCTTCGGCGTCGGCCTTGGAAGCGCCTTCCTTGACCTTGCCGCCAGCTTCGACCAGGTCCTTGGCTTCTTTCAGGCCCAGACCGGTGATGCCGCGAACTTCCTTGATCACGTTGATCTTGTTGGCGCCGGCTTCGACCAGGACGACGTCGAATTCGGTCTTCTCTTCGGCGGCTTCTGCCGAAGCAGCGGGGCCAGCCATCATGACGGCGCCACCGGCAGCCGGCTCGATGCCGTACTCATCCTTCAGGATGGTCTTCAGTTCCTGGGCTTCCAGCAGGGTCAGGCCCACGATTTCTTCGGCGAGTTTCTTCAGATCAGCCATTTTTCCGTTCTTTCCAGTTAATGTTCCAACGTCGGGTCTTCAACCACCAGTCGGGAATAGGTTGCTTACGCAGCCTCACGTTCCTCGAGGGTCGTGAGAATGCTCGCGATGTTCGAAGCAGGCGCGCCAATGGCACCGGCGATGTTCGAAGCGGGCGCACCGAGGCACGACACGATCTGAGCGATCAGCTCATCACGCGACGGCATCGAGGCGACGGCTTTCACACCGGCCGGATCCAGGGCCGAACCACCCATCGCACCGCCCAGGATCACGAAACGATCGTTATCCTTGGCGTACTTGTCGGCGATCCGCGCAGCAGCGGTCGGATCCTCCGAATAGGTGATCACGGTCATGCCCGTCAGGTAGTCGGCGATGCTTGCGCAAGGCTTTCCTTCCAGGGCGATCTTGGCGAGCTTGTTCTTGGCAACGCGAACCGAACCACCCGCTTCGCGCATGCGCGCGCGGAGGTCCTGCATATGTGCAACCGTCATCCCCTCGTAGTGGGCAACCACCACGACGCCAGAGCTTTCGAAGATCTGGCCGAGTTCCTCGACCAGCTGTTCTTTCTGTGCTCTATCCACGGTTTCACTCCAAGTTGGGGGTTTCCCCCCGGCTCTCACTTTTCCCGGTCTCGAACGGGACCGGGTCGGGTCCGTTAGGGCAAGATCACCCGAAGGACTGGGCCTTCGGAAAAACGCTTCCCCATCTCAGGAAGGCAATTAAGCAAGGTCTCCCTCGCACCCTCCGTCTCGGACAGGACAGGGCCGCGTGCGGCCCCGCCATTCCCCGCCCTTGTCCGGCGGGGAAATTCCTGCGGTCAGTTCGCGGTCGCAGAGACCACGTCGATCGACACGCCCGGACCCATGGTCGAGCTGATCGAGACCTTTTTCATGTAGGTGCCCTTGGCACCCGTCGGCTTGGCGCGGCTCACCGCGTCCACGAAGGCGCGCAGGTTCTGGGCCAGCTTGTCCTCGTCGAACGAGACCTTGCCGATGCCGGCATGGACGACGCCCGCCTTCTCGGCCTTGAACTGGACCTCGCCGCCCTTGGCTGCTTCGACGGCCGATTTCACGTCCATCGTCACGGTGCCGACCTTGGGGTTCGGCATCAGGTTGCGCGGGCCTAGGATCTTGCCCAGACGGCCGACCAGCGGCATCATGTCCGGCGTCGCGATGCAACGGTCGAACTCGATCTTGCCGGACTGGATGGTCTCCATCAGGTCCTCGGCGCCGACGATGTCCGCACCGGCGGCCTTGGCTTCGTCAGCCTTGGGTCCACGGGCGAACACGGCGACGCGGACGTCCTTGCCGGTGCCTGCGGGCAGGGTCACCACGCCGCGGACCATCTGGTCGGCGTGACGCGGGTCGACGCCCAGGTTCAGCGCGATCTCGACGGTCTCGTCGAACTTGGCCGAGGCCTGTGCCTTGACCAGCTTGACGGCGTCCTCGACGGTCAGGTTGGCTTTGCCTTCAAAGGCGGCGCGGGCGGCAGTCTTTTTCTTGGAAACGTTTGCCATGATCAGCCCCTCACCTCGATGCCGATCGACCGGGCGGAACCGACGATGATCTTCATCGCGGCATCCACGTCGTTCGCCGACAGGTCCTTCATCTTGGTCTCGGCGATCTCGCGGATCTGCTTGACCGTCACGGTGCCTGCGGTGGCACGGCCCGGCTTGTCCGAACCCTTGGCGCGGTTGCGCTTGCCGACCGGCTTCAGGCCGGCTGCCTTCTTGAGCAGGAAGGACGCGGGCGGCGTCTTCGTCTCGAAGGTGAACGACTTGTCGGCATAATAGGTGATGACGACGGGCACGGGCGAACCCTGCTCCATCTCCTGGGTCTTGGCGTTGAACTCTTTGCAGAACGCCATGATATTGATGCCGCGCTGACCCAGGGCCGGGCCGACGGGGGGCGACGGGTTCGCTTGGCCCGCCTTGATCTGCAGCTTCAGGCTGCCAACAACTTTCTTGGCCATCTGGCCTTCTCCTTTGTCATCAAGCCCCGCACGGGGGCCGATTTAGCGGTGCGGCCTCACGGCCTCCCGCAGCCGATCACGAAGATTTCGAAACCTGCGTGAATTCCAGTTCGACCGGCGTCGGCCGGCCAAAGATCGACACCGTCACCTTGATGCGCGAGGAAATCTCGTCGATCTCCTCGACCATCCCCGAGAACCCCTCGAACGGGCCGTCGGTCACGCTGACCTTCTCGCCCACGTCAAAGCGGATCAGGTTACGCGGCGCGGCGGGTGCGCCGTCGTCCGAGCGGTGCAGCATCATGTTCACTTCGTCGTCGCGCATCGGCATCGGTTTGCCCTGCGCGCCCAGAAAGCCGGTGACGCGGTTGATCGAGTTGACCAGGTGATAGGTCCGGTCCGACATCTCCATGTGCACCAGCACATAGCCGGGCATGAAGCGGCGCTCGGACGTCACCTTCTTGCCGCGACGGATCTCGATCACTTCCTCGGTCGGGACCAGGACCTCGTCGATCTGGTCGTCCAGGCCCTTCTCGGCGACGGACTGGCGAATCGCCTCGGCGACCTTCTTTTCGAAGTTCGACAGGACGCTGACCGAATACCAACGTTTTGCCATGTCTCGATCGACCCCTGCTCATCTTTCGGGAATCACGCGGACAGCGCGCCAACCCTTTGAATTCCATGTCGCCCGGAAATATGCAAATCGGCGCGCATGCGCATTCGATGCACGCCGTGTCCCGGACAGTCGGGGGGAAATACCGCCCCCCGCCCGCAATTGCAAGCCCCGATCAGCCGCTGATCAGGCGCAGCCCCTGGGTCAGACCGGTGCGGATCGTCAGGTCGACCAGGAAGAAGAACAGGCTGGTGATCGAGGCGAAGATCAGGACCATGATGGTCGTGGTGATCACCTCGCGGCGCGTCGGCCAGGAAATCTTGGCGGCTTCGGCGCGGACCTGGTTGATGAACTGGACGGGATTGGCCACGGGCGGCTCCTTGGGCAAATGCGACCGCGGGTCTAGCCGGGCACGCCCGGCTTTTCAACCCTGATCGCGGTCAGGACGCAGGTCTGGCGGAAGGACCTGGCAGGGGCAGGGGGACTCGAACCCACGACCCTCGGTTTTGGAGACCGATGCTCTACCAACTGAGCTATACCCCTGAGGTCGGGCCTGATTAGTGCCACCCCGTCCGCCCGTCAAGCAGATATCGGACCGCTACAGATAGCGCGGAAACTCGATCTTGGGGCAGCGGTCCTGAACCACGGTGATGCCGCGTGCGCGGGCACGCTCGGCGGCCGCGTCGTCGCGCACGCCAAGCTGGGTCCAGATCACCTGCAGGTCGGGCAGATGGGCCAGCGCCTCGTCGACCACCTGCCCCACCGCGTCCGAGCGGCGGAAGATGTCGACAAGCTGCACCCCTTCGGCAGCCGGGATGTCGGCCAGCGTCGCATAGACGCGCTCTCCCAGGATGGTCTGGCCGTCGTGACCTGGATTGACCGGGATGACGCGGATGCCCTGGGACTGCAGATAGCGGGCGACGCCCCAGCTGGGCCGCGCCTCGTTGGGGGACAGGCCCACCATCGCCACGACCTTTGTGTCCCGGGCGATGCGCGCGATGTCGTGATCCTCGTCCGTGTGGATGTCCATGATCGTCCCTCCTCCGGGCCGCAGCCGCAGGTTGCAGCCTCTCATAGAAAAAGCGCCCGGTCCATACGATGGCCGGGCGCAAGTCGCGGAACGAGGGACAGTGATCTGGACATGACCGTTCCGGGGTCATGCCATGAGGTGTAAATGGGCATCAGGCAGAAAAGTTCCACCCTGATCACGCATTTGTGATTCTTGTGTCGCCAGCGTCAGCGCCACAGGCGCTGAGCCTCTGCCACGATCCCGGCGGGGTCACTGGACAGGCGCCGTTCCGCGGCACCTGATTCCAGCAGGTACAGCCTGCCCGCCACCACCGCGAAATGGCGCGGATCGCCCATCTGCGGGCGTCCGTCGACGATGGACACCGGGCACATTCCGTCTAACGCCGGGGCAAAGGATCGCGGGTTGGCCTCGAACCGGGCGCGATTCTCTTCGGATGCGAAATGCCACAGCTGGCCCTTCCACATCGTCGCGATGTCGCTGCGCCCCGGGGTCGGGCGCCCGGCCTGCGCATAGCCCACCGGGTCGAACCCACCCACGGCCCAGTCCTGCGCCGCCGCGGGAAGCGCGGCCGCAAGGCTGATCAGCAGGCACAGGACAGAGGCTTTCATGACGACTCGACGGTTGCGGTCCGGTCTACTTGACAGCAGCCGGACCAAATCTCAACGCGCGTGACATAATCGTCGCAGGGATGTGATATTCAGGCACGCCCCGCGGCATACAGGGCCACGGCGGCGGCATTCGACACGTTCAGCGACCCGAAATCGGCAGCAAAGGGAATCCGCGCGACATGGTCGCAGGTCTTCATCGTCAGCTCCCGCATGCCCGGCCCTTCGGCGCCCATCACCAGGCAGACCGCCCTGCCCGACAGGTCCGACATCAGGTCGGGCAATGATTCGGTGCCGGTGCCGTCCAGACCCACCAGGATGAAGCCCATGTTCTTCAGCTGGGTCAGCGCCTCGGCCAGGTTCGGCACGCGCAGATAGGGCTGACGCTCCAGCGCGCCCGACGCCGTCTTGGCCAGGGCGCCAGTCTCGGGGGCGGAATGGCGGTGCGGGGCGATGACCGCGCGCGCGCCGAACACCTCGGCCGACCGCAGGATCGCACCGACGTTGTGCGGGTCGGTCACCCGGTCCAGCGCGACCAGCAGCGGCCGCGTCTCTCCGGGCGCCTCGCGCAGCGCGACCTCCGACAGGCTGCCCCATTTCAGCGGCTTGACCTCCAGCGCGGCGCCCTGATGGACGCTTTCGGCGGCCAAGCCCACGGCCTTGTCGAAGATGCGCGGATCGGTGATCTCCGGCTCCATCCCGTGCAGCTCGCCAAGCCGGGCCAGCGCATTCTGGGTGACCACCAGGCGCAGCTTCTGGCGCACCGGGTTGGCCAGCGCGTCGCGGACCGCGTGCAGGCCGAACAGCCAGACCGTCTCGGCGGCGGCCGCGCGGCGGGCGCGTTCCTTGTCGATGACCCATGTGGGCTTCTTGGCGTTTCCGCTCTTGTCGGACATGCGCGGCCTCCTTTCCTTGTGGACCCTTCTCTGCGCGCAGGGCGCGCATCGCGCAAGCCCCGGAAATCCGCTTGACGCCCCCCGACGGGGCGGCTAATCACCCCGCACGCCGAAAGCGATCGGCGGGCGACGTGCTGCAAGGTGCGGCAGCGGACTGTAACTCCGCCGGGGAGACCCACGCCTGGTTCGATTCCAGGGTCGCCCACCACTTTCCCGACATTCCGGATGATCAAGTGGTGGCAGGGACCATCCCTGCAGTGGGGCTTTTGCTGTCCCCGCACAACCGCTAGGCTGAACCCGATCACGTTCCGCAAAGGATGTCGGGTGCCCCCCAGGAAACTTAAGCAGCCCAATCTGCTGATCGTCGCCCAGGCCGGACGGCTGGAGTTCGAGGCCGTGATCTTCATGGCCAGCCTGCGCGCGCATGCCCCGGACTTCACGGGCACGGTGTTCATCGCCGAACCCACCCCCGACGGCGCCTGGAGCGGGCATGATACGGCCATTTCGGACCCGTGCCGCCAACTGCTGGCCGATTTCGGCGCCATGATCTTGCCGTTCACCGCGCGCCATTTCGGTGCCTCCTATCCCCAGGGCAACAAGATCGAGGCCCTGTCGGTCCTGCCTGCGGGCGAGCCGTTCCTGTTTCTGGACACCGACACGCTGATCACCGGGCCGCTGGACCGGGTCCGCTTCGACTTCGCCCGGCCATCCGCCTCGATGCGGCGCGAGGGGACCTGGCCCAAGCCGCCGCTTTACGGCCCGGGCTATCACGGCATCTGGCAATCGCTTTACGACCGGTTCGGGCTGTCCTTCGCCCCCACGCTGGACCTGTCGCAGCCTGACGAACACTGGGAACGCTATCTGTACTTCAACGCGGGGTGGTTCTTCGGGCCCGACCCTGCAGAGTTCGGCCAGCGGTTCCTGGCCTGGGCGCTGGCCCTGCGCGACAGTCCGCATGACGCATTGGCCTGCCAGGTGATGGACCCGTGGCTGGACCAGGCGGTGCTGCCGCTGGTCATCCACAGTCTGGGCGGCGGGCGGCCCGGCTCTGCGCTGGACGGTCTGGACGGCGACGTGACCTGCCATTACCGGCGGCTGCCGCTCCTCTATGCCCGCGACCCCGAGGCCGCGATCACCGCGCTGGAGGACGCCGTCGCCGCCAGGGAGGTCAAGCGCGTGCTGCGGGAATGGGAGCCTGCGCGCAAGCTGATCTATCAGGACAAGGGACGCCAGAAGGTGCGCCCGATCTTTGCCGACAGGCCGACCCCTGCCCCGGAAAAGATGATTCGCAACCAGTTGAAGGCACGGGGGTGGTGGCTGGTCTAGCGCCGCGCCAATCGGATCGGGCCGCGCGGATCGGGCCCCACGGGGCGCCCCTTCTGCAGGACGGCGATGTCCCCCTCCGCCGCCATCCGCAGCGCCAGCCGCCGCAGCGGGTCCATCAGCGGGCGCCAGTCATCGGCCAGATCGCGGGCGATCCGGCTGGGGCAGCAAGTCGTGCCCGGCCGCAGCCGCGTGACCTGCGCAAGGATCGCCCCGCGCAGGTCGTCATCGGTCATCCCAGGGCCGCGTCGCAGCGCGCGCAGACGCCCGGATGGGCATGCGTGCCGACATCGGGCAGGATCTTCCAGCAGCGCTGGCACTTCTCGCCCTCGGCGGTCTCGAAGACGACGCCGATGCCCGGGGTCTCGGCCATGCGGAACGCCTCGGTGGGCGCGGGGTCCGCGGTCAGCGACAGGTCCGACGTGATGCACACATCCGCGAAGGCCACCGACTTAAGCGCGGCCAGCATCTGGGCATCCTCGACATGGACGACGGGCGCGGCCTCCAGGCTGGCGCCGATCGTCTTGTCGGTCCGCTTGACCTCCAGCGCGGCGGTGACCACGCGGCGGGCGCGGCGGACATGCTCCCATTTGGCGGCCAGCGGCTCGTTCAGCCAGTCGGCCGGCGTCTGCGCGAAATCGTGCAGGTGCACGCTGTCATCCTCCGACGGGAAGCGCGACAGCCAGACGTCCTCCATCGTGAAGGGCAGGATCGGCGCCAGCCAGGTCACCAGCCGGTGGAACAGCAGGTCCAGCACCGTCCGCGCTGCCCGCCTGCGGTCGCTGTCCGCCGCGTCGCAGTACAGCGCGTCCTTGCGCACGTCGAAATAGAAGGCTGACAGATCGACGGTGCAGAACTGGAACAGCGTCTGGAACACGCCCTGGAAATCGAACGCCGCATAGCCCTGGCGAACCTGGTGATCCAGCTGCGCCAGCCGGTGCAGCATCCACTGCTCCAACTCGGGCATCTGGGCGGGCTCGATGCGTTCGGCATCGTCGAACGCGGCCAGCGCCCCCAGCAGGAAGCGCAGCGTGTTGCGCAGGCGGCGATAGCTGTCGGCGGTGCCCTTCAGGATCTCGGGGCCGATCCGCTGGTCGGCGGTATAATCGGCCTGCGCCACCCACAGGCGCAGGATGTCGGCGCCGTACTGTTCGATCACCTTGGCGGGCACGATGGTGTTGCCAAGCGACTTGGACATCTTCATGCCCTTCTCGTCCAGCGTGAAGCCATGCGTGACCACGTTGCGATAGGGCGCGCGGCCCTTGGTGGCCGACGCCTGCAGCAGCGACGACTGGAACCAGCCGCGATGCTGATCGGTGCCTTCCAGATAGACGTCGGCGATCCCGTCCGGTGCGCCATCCTCGCGGTCGCGCAGCACGAAGCTGTGGGTCGAGCCGCTGTCGAACCACACGTCCAGCACGTCCATGACTTGGTCATAGGCCTCAGGGTCCGCGATCCCGTCCAGCACCCGCGCCTTGAAGCCCGCGCTGTACCAGACATCCGCGCCATCCGCCTCGAAGGCCGCGACGATCCGGTCGTTCAGGCGCGCATCGCGCAGCAGGAAGTCGTCGTCGGTGGGCTTGGCGCCCTTCTTAACGAAGCAGGTCAGCGGCACGCCCCAGGCCCGCTGGCGCGACAGCACCCAGTCGGGGCGGTTCTCGACCATGGAATGGATGCGGTTGCGCCCGGTCTTGGGCCACCACTTGACCAGCTGGTCGATCGAGGTCAGCGCCCGCGCCCGGATCGTGTCGCCATGCTGGCCCAGCCCGTCGTCCAAGGGCTTGTCGATGGCCGCGAACCACTGGGGCGTGTTGCGATAGATCAGCGGCGCCTTGGACCGCCAGCTGTGCGGATAGGAGTGCTTGATCTTGCCCTTAGCCAGCAGCGCCCCGGCCCAGGCCAGCTGCTTGATGACGCTGACATTGGCCGGGCCGTCCTTGCCGTCGGGCGCCACGATCGCCTCGCCACCGAAGATCGGCAGGTCCTTGCGATAGCTGCCGTCCGGCTCGACATTGTAGGTCATCGGCAGCTTGAAGCGCAGGCCCAGCTGATAGTCGTCGTCGCCATGGCTGGGCGCGGTGTGGACGAAGCCCGTACCCGCCTCGTCGGTGACATGATCGCCGGGCAGCATGGGGACGTCATAGTCCCACTCGCCTGCGCCACCCTCGACTCCGCGCAGGGGGTGGGACAGGATCAGCCCCTCAAGATCAGCGGCTGTCACGTCCGCAACACGCTGGAACTCGGTCACCTTGGCTTGCGTCATGACGCCTTGCGCCAGCGCATCGGCCAGCACCAGATGCTCTCCGGCGACGGCGGTCGAGCCTTCGGCCACGGCATCGACCTGATAGAGGCCATAGGCGATCTGCGGGTTGAACGCGACGGCGCGGTTCTGCGGGATGGTCCAGGGGGTGGTGGTCCAGATGACGACCTTGGCGTTCGACAGGGCGCCCTGCCCCTGCACCCCGAACCGCACCCAGATCGTGTGGCTGGTATGGTCGTGATACTCGACCTCGGCCTCGGCTAGGGCGGTCTTCTCCACCGGCGACCACATCACGGGCTTGGACCCCTGATACAGCGAGCCGTTCATCACCAGCTTCATGAACTCGGCCGCGATGACGGCCTCGGCGTGGTAGTCCATCGTCAGATAGGGCCGGTCCCAGGCCCCGGTCACGCCCAGGCGCTTGAACTCCTCGCGCTGGATGTCGACCCATTCGTCGGCAAAGCGGCGGCATTCCTGGCGGAACTCGACCATGTCGACCGCGTCCTTGTCGCGGCCTTCCTTGCGGTACTTCTCCTCGATCTTCCATTCGATCGGCAGGCCGTGACAGTCCCAGCCCGGCACATAGCGCGCATCGAAACCCATCATCTGGTGCGACCGCACGACGATGTCCTTGATGGTCTTGTTCAGCGCGTGGCCGATATGCAGATGCCCGTTGGCATAAGGCGGGCCATCATGCAGCACGAACGGCTTGCGCCCCGCCGCGGTGGACCGCAGGCGGTCATAGACGCCGATGCGCGCCCACCGCTCCAGCCATTCGGGTTCGCGCGCAGGCAGGCCCGCACGCATCGGAAACTCGGTCTGGGGCAGAAAGACGGTATCGCGGTAATCGGGCTGCGTGGCGTCGGCCATCGGGGCGTTCCTTTGAGAGATGTTCGGACAAGACTGACCCGGCGGCGTGAAACCTCACGCCACCGGGCTGCTAATTCGAGATCCGAACGCCGGAAATTTCATCCGCCCTCTATAGAAAGCGCCGCTTGGCGCTGCAAGCGCCGAACCTAGCGCATGGGCCCCCGTCCCGCTAGACTGCGGCCACCGCCTTCGGAGAGCCCGATGCCCCCCGCCCCCCTGCGCAGCCGCCTGACCCGTCGCGATGCGGCGCTGCGCCGGTTCGCACGGCTGCGCTACGGTCCGCGTGGCACACTGGCGCTGCAC
Source organism: Paracoccus marcusii (assembly GCF_028621715.1). Taxonomy (NCBI): domain Bacteria; kingdom Pseudomonadati; phylum Pseudomonadota; class Alphaproteobacteria; order Rhodobacterales; family Paracoccaceae; genus Paracoccus; species Paracoccus marcusii. The sequence goes on from NZ_CP117466.1 coordinate 460,015, forward strand.
CGCCACGCGATCGGCGCGGACCTGCTGCGCGCGCCGGTGAACGTGATGCTGGCGCCGGTGGCCCTGCTGATGCTGGGCGCGGGCTGGGCCCTGACGTGGATGGGGGCCACGCGGGTGGGCGGCTGGCTGCGCAGCCGGCGGGTGTTCCTGCGGTCCGACGTCTCGACGGTGATCCAGCGCGACCTGGGCGCGCTGATCGCCGATCTGCAGCGGCAGGGCCTGGGTCCGGACACGTCCCCCGACCGCATCGCCCGCGCCATCCGCAGCCATGCCGACACCCGCAATGCCGTAGCCGAGATCACGACCTCGCTGATCGTGCTGACCGTGGGGATCGCGCTGTTTCACCGCGCGACACCGGGCATGATCTCGCTTGCCGGGCCCATGGCGCAGATGCGCGCGCATGGTGCCGCGGTGCGCGACTTCGCCCTGGGCGACACGTTGGGGCGGGCATGGTACTGGGCCTTTCCGGTGGAGACCGCGCCGCTGACGGTCGTCGCGACCGGGGTGGCGCTGGCCGTCGCGGGGTCGTTGGTCACCACCTTCGCGGGGCTGATCGCGGACCCGGTCCAGCTGTGGACCGGCGTCCATCGGCGGCGCCTGTCGCGCCTGATGGCACGGCTGGACGCCGAGACGGACAGCGGCGCGCCAGAACCCGAACACCTGCTGGCCCGACTTGGCGACGTGATCGACACGGCGCTGATCGCGCTGCGATCCTGGCGCGGCTGAACGCCGCCTAGCCGCGCCCGCGATAGGTCGGCACGCCCTGATCGGGCAGCCACAGGCCCGCAGGCGCCGCGCCCGTCTGCCAGAACACGTCGATCGGCATGCCGCCGCGCGGATACCAGTATCCGCCGATGCGCAGCCAAGCGGGCTCCAGCAGGTCGGCGATGCGGCGGCCGATGCCCACGGTGCAATCCTCGTGGAAGGCGCCGTGGTTGCGGAAGCTGCCCAGGAACAGCTTCAGCGATTTCGATTCGACCAGCCAGTCGCCGGGGACATAGTCGATCACCAGATGCGCGAAATCGGGCTGGCCGGTCAGCGGGCACAGGCTGGTGAATTCGGGCTGGGTAAAGCGCACGGCATAGGTCTGGCCGGGCTGGGGGTTGGGCACACGTTCCAGCACGGCCTGGTCGGGGTGCTGCGGCAGGGGGGTGTCGCTGCCCAGCTGGGTCAGCGCGTCGGTATAGTGGCTCATGGCTCGCTCCTGTTTTGTCCGGGTGGGCTGCGACCGGGTGGCCCCCCTTACGGCGGCACGCGGCCCCTTGCAACCGCGCCGCCCCTGCCCCAGATGCGGCGCATGGACCCGCGTTTCGACATCACCGAGGCAGAGATCGCCCGCACCGTCGCCGTCTTCTACGGCGCCGTGCGGCGGCACGAGGTGCTGGCCCCGATCTTTGCCGAACATGTCGGCGACTGGGCCGCGCATGAGGATCGCATCGCTGCCTTCTGGAAGGGCGCGATCCTGCAAAAGGCGGGCTACAACGGCAGCCCGATGCGCGCGCACCTGTCCGCGGGCAACGTCCGCCCCGAGCATTTCGAGATCTGGCTGGCGCTGTTCGACGAGGCGCTGCGCCGCACCCTGCCGCCCTGGTCGGCCCGCGCCTGGTCGCAGATGGCGCATCGCATCGGCCAGGGGCTGCGCGCCGGGGTGCAGAACATCGACGCGGGCCGCGCGGGGCCGCCCGTCCTGCGCTAGCCGCGGGTGCGCGGCGGGCGGGGGCGATAGACCGGCAGCTTCCAGCCTCGCACCATGCTGCCCGCACGCAGCACGAAGGTGACCACGCCGCAGGCGGCCAGGGCCTCGACCCGGCCCAAGCCCATCCAGACCAGCAGCACCGCCGCCAGCGCCCCGCCAAAGGCCGCGGTCAGGTACAGTTCGCCCTGTTTCAGGACCAGCGGCACCTCGTTGCCGACCACGTCGCGCATCAGCCCGCCGAAGGTGCCGGTGACCACGCCCATGATGACCACGATGACCGGACTGAACCCGCCCGCCAGGGCCACTGCGACGCCCGCGGGCACCGCCACGGACAGGGCAAAGGCGTCCAGCCACAGCAGCAGGCGATAACGGCTTTCGAACCGGTGCGCGGTCCAGAACACGACCATCGCCGCCACCGCGGCCACCACGACCAGCGACGGCCGGGCGACCCAGAACACCATGTCGCGGCCCAGGATCAGGTCGCGCAGCGTCCCGCCGCCCACGGCCGTCATCGCGGCCATGAAGACAAAGCCCACCGGGTCCAGCTGCGCGCGGCTGGCCACCAACGCCCCGGTCAGCGCAAAGACCAGCACCGAGGCATAGTCCAGCACCCAGACCAGCGTGGGCAGCCCCGCGATCACCTGTCCCGTCACGGCTTGAACGGCGCCATGCCCGCGCGGGCCAGTTCGTCCGCACGTTCGTTCTCGGCATGGCCGGCATGGCCCTTGATCCAGCGCCATTCGACGCTGTGGGTGGCCTGCGCCGCATCAAGCCGCTGCCACAATTCGACGTTCTTGACGGGCTTCTTGTCGGCGGTCCTCCAGCCGTTGCGCTTCCAGCCGTGGATCCACTGGGTCACGCCGTTCTTGACATAATTGCTGTCGGTCACGATCACGATGGTGCTGGGCCGGGTCAGCGCCTCCAGCGCGCTGATGGCGGCCATCAGCTCCATCCGATTGTTGGTCGTGGCAGGCTCTCCGCCCTGCAACTCGCGCTGCTTGACCACGTTCGCGCCGTCCAGCGCGCGCATCAGCACGCCCCAGCCGCCGGGGCCGGGATTGCCGCTGCAGGCGCCGTCGGTCCAGGCGAACAGCTCAGCCATCGATGGTCACGTGCCCCGGCAGGGCCGCCACCCGCGCCAGCCAGCCGCGCACGGCCGGAAAGCGGTTCATGTCGAACCCGCCGCGCGCACCCGCGCTGTGCGTATAGGCATAGAGGCAGATGTCGGCCAGGCTGGCCGCGTCGCCCACCAGCCAGTCTTGGGTCGCCAGATGATTTTCCATCACGGACAGCAGCGCGTGGCCGCGATCCAGCAGGTCGGCCAGCCGGTCGGGCGTGGCATCCGCCGCGCGATGGGGATAGCTGACCAGCGCCTGGCGCACCGCGATGACCGGTTCGTGGTTGTACTGTTCCCAGAACATCCAGCCCAGCATCTGCGCCCGCAGGGTCCGGCTGGCGGGCCAATAAGCCGTGCCCTCGCCCAGATAGCACAGGATGGCGTTCGATTCCGCCAGCGTGGTCCCGTCGTCCAGACGCAGCGCCGGCAGCTTGCCGAAGGGCAGCGCGCCCTGGTCCTTGGCCTGCTGCAGGGCGGCCGATCCGTATTCGCAATCGACCCGGTCCAGCGACTGGCCGGTCAGCGCCGCCAGCAGCCTGACCTTGTAGCTGTTGCCCGATGAGGGCATCGAATAGAGCCGCATGCTGTCCCTTTCCGCCTTGTCCGCGCCGCTATAGCCGCGATCGGCGCGGCAGGCCAGCGGGCCTCAGGCGGGCGCGGGAAGATACGGGATGCTGCCGGCCGCGTCGCTGTCGTCGATCAGCCGGAAATGGCTGACGGACCCGCGCTTGCGGGCATTCGCATGGGGCGCATAGTCGGGATCGTTGACGAAGCCCATCGCGTCCTCGCGGGTCGGGAACTCGATCAGCGCGATCAGGGTGACGTCGCGGGCCTCGCCCTCCAGCGTCTCGATATGGCCGGACCGGGACAGGTAGCGGCCGTTGTGGCGGGCGGCGATGTCATGGACCGCCGCCGCATAGGGGGCGATCCAGGCGTCGTCGGTGACGGTGACTTCGGCAATCAGATAGACGGTCATGTGGGGTCCTCCAACCTGTGGCCGGAGGATAGGACCGGGGCGGGCGATCCGGCAAGGGGCCGGTTCGGTCAGGCCGTCTCGCGCAGGACGCGGGGGACCTTGAACTCGACCCGTTCCACGGCGGTCTCGACCACCTCGACGGTCACGTCATAGCGGGCGTGGAAGGCGTCGATGACCTCGTTGATCAGCACCTCGGGGGCGCTGGCGCCGGCGGTCACGCCGATGCTGCGGATACCGTCCAGCGCCCGCCAGTCGATCTCGGCCGCGCGCATCACCAGCTGGGCATAGCCGCAGCCCGCGGCACGCCCGACCTCGACCAGACGCTTGGAGTTGCTGGAATTCTCGGCCCCGATCACCAGCAGCGCATCGACATGCGGCGCCACCGCCTTGACCGCCGCCTGGCGGTTGGTGGTGGCATAGCAGATGTCTTCCTTGGCGGGCCCGACGATCGTGGGGAACCGCGCCTGCAGGGCCGCGACAACGGCGGCGGTGTCGTCGACCGACAGGGTGGTCTGGGTGATGAAGGCCAGGCGCGCGGGGTCGCGGACCTGGACGCGGGCGACGTCGGCCACGTCCTCGACCAGGATCACCTCGCCCTCGGGCAGCTGGCCCATGGTGCCAAGGACCTCGGGGTGGCCCCTGTGGCCGATCATGATCATCTGCAGGCCCGCGGCGTGGTGCCGTTCGGCCTCGATATGGACCTTGCTGACCAGCGGGCAGGTCGCGTCGACATAGACCATCTCGCGGCGCTGCGCCTCGGCCGGGACGGCCTTGGGAACGCCATGGGCGGAAAAGATCACGGGCCGGTCGGCCGGGCATTCGTCCAGTTCCTCGACGAAGACCGCGCCCTTGTCGCGCAGCGTGTCGACGACATACTTGTTGTGTACGATCTCGTGGCGGACAAAGACGGGGGCGCCCCATTTCTCCAACGCGAGTTCCACGATTTTGATGGCGCGGTCGACGCCTGCGCAGAAGCCGCGCGGGGCGGCCAGATACAGGGTCAGGGGGGCTTTGATCTGTTCCATGCCCCTCAGGTAGCGTGCCGACCCGGTTTCGTCCAGCGCCACGCGGTCACATCTGCTGCACCCTGCGCGCATGGCGGGGGCGCCCGCATCGGGGATCAGCGCGCGACGGCCAGCAGGGCCGCCACGTCCAGATGCGCCTCCAGGTGATCCGCCAGATCGTCCAGCGCGGCATCCACCCCGGCCTCGAACCCCGGACGCGAGGCGGCACCAAGCCGGGCCAGGAAGGCCGCGCGGAACGCGTCGTCGGAAAACAGCCCGTGCAGATAGCTGCCCGTCACGCGGCCATCCGCGCTGATGGCCCCGTCGGGGTCGGGGACATGGGCAAAGGGGCGTGCGCAGTCCGGGCCGTCGGTGCGGCCCATGTGGATCTCGTATCCCGACACGGGCTGGCCCAGGGCGGTGCCGGTCACGCGGGTCAGCCGCTTGTCGGGGGCCATGACGGTGGTCACGTCCAAAAGGCCCAGCCCCACCACCTGCCCTGCCACCCCGTCCGCGCCCGACGGATCGTCGATCATCCGGCCCAGCATCTGATAGCCACCGCAGATGCCCAGCACATGCCCGCCGCGCCGGTGATGCGCGGCCAGGTCGATGTCCCAGCCCTGCGCCCGCAGGAAGGCCAGATCGCCAAGCGTCGATTTCGTGCCCGGCACGATCACCAGACCGGCGTCGCCGGGGATCGCCTGTCCCGGCGCCAGCATGGTCAGGCGCAGGCCGGGTTCCGCCGCCAGCGGGTCCAGGTCGTCGAAATTGGCGATGCGCGACAGGGTCAGGCAGACGACATGCAGTCCCGTCCCGCCACTGGCGCGCAGATCGACCGCATCCTCCGCCGGAAGGCGGTGCGCGTCCGCGAACCACGGCACGACACCGAAGCCGCGCCAGCCGGTGCGCGCCTCGATCATGCGGTAGCCGTCGTCGAACAGGCGCGGGTCGCCGCGGAACTTGTTGACCAGGAAGCCCTGGATCATCGCGGCGTCGCCAGCGTCGATCACGGCCTGGGTGCCGACGATCTGGGCGATGACCCCACCGCGGTCGATGTCGCCCGCCAGCACGACGGGCACCCCCGCCGCGCGGGCGAAGCCCATGTTGGCGATGTCGCGGGGGCGCAGGTTGACCTCGGCGGGGCTGCCCGCCCCCTCGACGATCACCAGGTCATGGGCGGCCGACAGGCGGGCAAAGCTGTCAAGAACCCCGCCCAGCAGGCGAGGCTTCAGCCCCTGGTAATCGCGTGCCTCGGCCCGGCCGATGGCGCGGCCCTGCAGGATCACCTGCGCGCCGCGGTCGGTCTCGGGCTTCAGCAGGACCGGGTTCATGTCGGTATGCGGCTCCAGCCCGCAGGCGCGGGCCTGCAGGGCCTGGGCGCGGCCGATCTCTCCGCCGTCGGCGGTGACGGCGGCATTGTTGGACATGTTCTGCGGCTTGAAGGGCGCCACGGACAGGCCGCGGCGGGTCGCGGCGCGGCACAGGCCCGCCACCAGCATCGACTTGCCGACATTCGAGCCGGTGCCCTGGATCATCACCGCAACCATCGGACACTCTTGCTTGCCATCACCCTGACAGGTGACTAGATAGGCGCGTCCGCAAATGAAAGGCCGAAAGCCGTGGAAAACGTCATCCTGACCGTCCATCTGATCCTGGCAGTGATGCTGGCCGGGGTCGTCCTGCTGCAGCGTTCCGAAGGGGGCGGGCTGGGCATGGGCGGCGGTGGCGGTGCCGGTGGCGGCGTCATGTCGGGCCGCCAGGCGGCCAACGTGCTGACCCGGGTGACGTGGATCCTGGGCGTGGCGATCTTCGCGACCTCGATCGCGCTGACGATCCTGGCGGCGCGCCAGGCCAACAACAGCTCGATCATGGACCAGTTCGGCGGCCAGGCCCCGACCGAGGCACCGGCGACCGGACTGCCGGGTCTGCCGGCCTATACCCCGCCGCCCTCGACCGCGGGCAACCCGCTGACCCCGCCCAGCCCCGATGCGGCGACCGACGCCCCGGCGACCGAGACCCCCGCGGCGGACGCCCCGGTGACAGACGCGGCCGTGACCCCGGCCCCCGCGGCCCAGACCCCGGCAGAGGCCCCCGCGACGGCACCCGCCGACGCGCTGACCCCGCCCGCCCCCGACGCCCCGGCACCCGCCGCTGCGGCCCCGGCGGCGGCGCCCGACGCCGCGGCGGAACCCGCCACGCCGGACACCGCGCCCGCACCGGCGAACTGACGACAGACACCACTGCGGGGGGCGCCAGGCGCCCCCCTTCCACTTGCGGTCCGTTGCGGCCACGGGGCGAATCGGTTATTTCGTGGGTCCCGTGATCGTCGTCATTCGGACGGCCCGCTAAGACAGAATTGCACATCACGGGGGCCTCATGGCGCGTTACATCTTCATCACCGGCGGCGTCGTATCCTCGCTTGGCAAGGGGCTGGCTTCGGCGGCGTTGGGGGCGCTGCTGCAGGCGCGGGGGTTCACCGTCCGGCTGCGCAAGCTGGACCCGTATCTGAACGTCGACCCCGGCACGATGAGCCCGTTCGAGCATGGCGAGGTCTTCGTCACCGATGACGGGGCCGAGACCGACCTGGACCTGGGCCATTACGAACGATTCACCGGCGTCGCCGCGCGCCGCACCGACAGCATCAGCAGCGGGCGCGTCTATTCCAACGTGCTGGAGAAGGAACGCCGGGGCGAATACCTGGGCAAGACCATCCAGGTGATCCCGCATGTAACCAACGAGATCAAGGACTTCCTTGCGATCGGCGACGACGAGGTCGACTTCATGCTGTGCGAGATCGGCGGCACGGTCGGCGACATCGAGGGCCTGCCCTTCTTCGAGGCGATCCGCCAGTTCATCCACGAGCGGCCGCGCGGCGAATGCATCCTGATGCACCTGACCCTGCTGCCCTATCTGGCCGCCAGCGGAGAGCTGAAGACCAAGCCGACCCAGCACAGCGTCAAGGAGCTGCAGTCCATCGGCCTGGCCCCCGACGTGCTGGTCTGCCGCTCGGAACACCCGATCCCGGAAAAGGAACGCGCCAAGATCGCGCTGTTCTGCAACGTGCGTCCCGATGCGGTCATCCCGGCCTATGACCTCAAGACCATCTATCAGGCGCCCCTGGCCTATCATCGCGCGGGTCTGGACCGCGCCGTGCTGGACGCCTTCCAGATCAGCCCCGCGCCGCGCCCCGACCTGTCGCGGTGGGAAGACGTGATGGACCGGCTGGAGCATGCCGAGGGGCAGGTGAACATTGCCATCGTCGGCAAGTACACCCAGCTGGAGGACGCCTACAAATCCATCGCCGAGGCGCTGACCCATGGCGGCATGGCCAACAAGGTCCGCGTCAAGGCCGACTGGGTCGACAGCGAGAAGCTGGAGGGCGAGGGCGCGCATCTTCTGGACGGTTATCACGGCATCATCGTGCCCGGCGGCTTCGGCGAACGCGGGACTGAGGGGATGGTCGCTGCCGCCCGCTATGCCCGCGAGAAGAAGGTGCCCTATCTGGGCATCTGCCTTGGGATGCAGATGGCCGTGATCGAGGCCGCGCGGAACCTGGCCGACATGCCCGACGCGGGTTCCGAGGAGTTCGACCACGAGGCCGGGCAGACGCGGTTCACCCCGGTCGTCTATCATCTCAAGGAATGGGTGCAGGGGAACTATACCGTCAGCCGCAAGGTCGGCGATGACAAGGGCGGCACCATGCGCCTCGGCTCCTATACCGCTGTCCTGTCCCAGGGGTCGCGGATTTCGGACGTCTATGGCGGCGCCACCGAGATCGAGGATCGCCACCGTCATCGCTATGAGGTCGACGCGACCTATCGCACGCAGCTGGAGGCCGCGGGCCTGCGCTTTTCGGGCATGTCGCCCGACGGCAAGCTGCCCGAGGTCGTGGAATATGCCGACCACCCGTGGTTCATCGGCGTGCAGTCCCACCCCGAGCTGAAATCCAAGCCCTTCGAACCCGCGCCCCTGTTCGCAGGCTTCGTCCGCGCGGCGATGGAGGAAGGGCGGCTGGTCTGACCGCGCCCGCGCCCGACCCGGACCGGCTTGCCGCCGCGCTGTCCCTGACGGCGCGGCGGTATGCGTTCGCGCGGGCCGAACCGGTGGCTGGGCATCCGCTGGCCGGGTTCTTTCGCCGCGACGTGGCGGCGCTGGCGCGGGCGGCGGTGGCCCGGCGTCCCGAACGCCTGCTGGTGCGGGCCAGCACCGGTGCGCCGGGTTGGGCGGCGGTGCCTTGGGTCGCGTGGTTCGCGCCGCATGTGACTCGCAGCATGCGCCACGGGCTTTACGTCGCCTGCTTCGTGAACGCCCCGGACGAACGGATCGTGCTGTCGCTGCAGCATGGCGCGGCGGACGCGCTGCGCGAGCATGGCCACGACGCGGGCCTGCGCCATCTGCGCGACCGGGCGGCACGCACGCGGGACGGCCTGCCGGGACATGGCTTTGACACGAGGCCCATCGCATTGGGGTCGGACGCGACGCTGCCGCAGGGCTATCAGGCGGGCTGCGTCCTGTCGCGCAGTTGGGATGCGGCTGCGCCCGATCCGGAGGGGTTCGACAGGGCGCTGATACGGATGCTGGACCTGTATCGCGCGCTGGTCTAGCGGGTGCCTGCGCGGCGGGTGGACAGGATCAGGTTCGTCTCGGACGTCATGACCCCGTCCAGGTCGCGGATGCGGCGCAGGACGTCGTCCAGTTCCGACAGCGACCCCGCCGCCAGGTCCACGATCAGATCCCACCGCCCGTTCGTCGAATGCACCGCCGTCACCTGCGCCATCGCGGTCAGGCGGGCCATGATGCGGTCTGCGCCCCGCCCCTCAATCCCGATCAGCATCAGGCCGCGGACCGGCGCATCCTGCGCATCGGCGCGGGTGATGGCGGTGAAGCCCAGGATCTCCTGCCGCTCCAGCAGCCGGGCCAGGCGCAGGCGGACGGTCGCGCGGCTGACACCCAGCCTGTCCGCCAGGTGCAGCACAGAAGCGCGCCCGTCGCGGCGCAGCTGCGCAATCAGCGCCTGATCCAGGTCGTCCATAATGGTACCATTCCCCGCCAATATGGGCAATGATCCCGCCATTCCTGCTGCCTGTCCAGTTGAAACCGACCCATATCGCGCATCATCATGGACGAAACCCTGCAGGAGAAGACCGATGACCCCGCCCTCGCGCCAGGCGCTTGTTCCCTTTGTCAGCGTCGATCACATGATGCAGCTGGTCCATCACGTGGGCATCGAGCCGCTGCTGGTCGAACTGGCCGACGCGATCGAGGCCGACTTCCGCCGCTGGCCCGATTTCGACAAGACCCCCCGCGTCGCCAGCCATTCCGACATCGGCGTGATCGAGTTGATGCCGACATCCGACGGACAGCATTACGGGTTCAAATACGTGAACGGCCATCCCGGCAACATGCGCCAGGGGCTGCAGACGGTCACGGCCTTTGGCGTGCTGGCCGATGTCGCAACCGGCTATCCGCTGCTGCTGTCCGAGATGACCATCCTGACCGCGCTGCGCACCGCCGCGACCAGCGCCATGGCCGCCCGCTGGCTGGCCCCGCGAGATTCGCGGGTGATGGCAATGATCGGGAACGGCGCGCAGGCCGAGTTCCAGGCCCTGGCCTTCAAGGCGATCTGCGGCATCACCGAGCTGCGCCTCTACGACATCGATCCTGCCGCCACCGCGAAATGCGTGGCGAACCTGGCCGGGCGCGGCCTGCGCGTCGTCCCCTGTGCCAGTGCCGAGGAGGCGATCCTGGGCGCGCAGATCGTGACGACCTGCACCGCGGACAAGCAATATGCGACCATCCTGTCGGACAACATGGTGGGCGCGGGCGTGCATCTGAACGCGGTCGGCGGCGATTGCCCCGGCAAGACCGAGCTGCACCGCGACATCCTGCTGCGCGCGGGCATCTTTGTCGAATACCCGCCCCAGACACGCGTCGAGGGAGAGATCCAGCAGCTGGACCCCGACCATCCCGTGACCGAACTGTGGCAGGTCATCGCGGGCCACGTGCCCGGCCGCACCCACGCCGACCAGGTCACCCTGTTCGACAGCGTGGGATTCGCGATCGAGGATTTCAGCGCCCTGCGCCACATCCACAAGCGCCTGCAGGGCACGGGGCTGTTCCTGGACCTGGACATGATCGCCGATCCCGACGACCCGCGCGACCTGTTCGGTATGCTGTGTCGCGCAGCACCCCGGCAGGACGCCGCCTGATGTGATCGCCTGCGGCACGATCGCGAATTGCGAAGCCGCAGGTTCCGCCTTAGCTGATCGGCATGTCCATCCAGATCAACCGCCCCATCGGCCCGATCCTGCTGCTTGACGACGTCGCCCTGGGGCGGATGTCGCTGTCGGCCCTGTTCATCATGCCGGGCGATCAGTCCCCGGCCCCGGTCGCCGCGCCCTCAGGTCCGGTCGCGCCTGTGGCGCTGGCCCGCTATGACGGCGCCACCGTCTGGCGGGCGCGATTCGCGCTGCCTGCGGACCGGGCCTCGACCTATGACTGGGATGGCCAGCGGTTCGAGGTCGCGAGCGATCTGACCGGGGATCTGCGGCTGGCCTATGTCTCGTGCAACGGCGAGGAGGTCGGCGACATGGACCGCGAGGGGTCCGAGCGCAACGCCATGTGGGCGCGCCTGCGCGACGACCACCGCCGCGCGCCCTTCGCGCTGCTGCTGCATGGTGGCGATCAGGTCTATGCCGACGAGGTCACCGAGGGCCACCCGCTCAGCGACGACTGGCCCGACCGCGTGCCCGACAGCCCGTCGCCCCAGGCGCTGGACGGGCTGCGCGCGCATCTGCGCCAGCGGTTCTTCGACCGCTATGCCGCGCTTTATGGTGCCCCCGAGCTGGCCTGGCTTGCCGCGCGGGTGCCGTCGCTGATGCAGTGGGACGATCACGACATCTGCGACGGGTGGGGCTCGCTTCCCCGGTCGCGCACCGAATCGGCGGTGGGACAGGCGCTGTTCGCCGCCGCGCGAGACAGCTTCCTTCTGTTCCAGCACGGCACCGTGGCGGGCGATCTGCCCGCCCGCTTCGCCGACCCGCAGGGCGGGCATCTGGGATGGGTGATCAACGCGCCCGGCCTGCGGCTGCTGGCGCCCGACATGCGGTCCGAACGCACGCGGCGCGACATCATGGGGCCGGGCGGCTGGCAGATGATGGACGCGGAGGCGCGTCGCCAGACGCAGGGCCGCACCATGCTGATGTCCAGCGTGCCGTTGCTGGGGCCCCGCATGTCGATCCTGGAATCGCTGATGGTGGCCATTCCGCGGATGCAGAAATACGAGGACGACCTGCGCGACCAGTGGCAAAGCCGCACCCATCGCGACGAATGGCGCCGCATCCTGCGCCTGGTGCGCGACATGGCGCGCCGCGACGGCCATGACGTGACCGCCCTGTCGGGCGAGATCCACCTGGCCACACGGGCCGAGATGGACCTGGGCGGCGGGCTGCACCTGCATCAGCTGGTGGCCTCGGGCATCGCGCATCGCGCGCCGCCAAAGGGCTGGGCCCGGTTTCTGGGCGCATTGGCCTGGCTGGGAGAGGACCCGCTGCCGGACCATCCGATCCGCATCCGGCCCCTGCCCGGACAGCGCCACCGCTACATCGCGCAGCGCAACTTCCTGGTGCTGGACCGCCGCAAGGGCGCATGGCAGGCGGCCTGGGACCTGGAGGACAGCGGGCGCACCCCTGCCCTGCCGCTCTAGAACGACAAAGGCCGCCCGATGGGGCGGCCTTTGACTGTCGGACCATGGTGCCGCAGAAGGGACTCGAACCCCCGACCCCATCATTACGAATGATGTGCTCTACCAGCTGAGCTACTGCGGCATTCTGGTCATGGCGCGCGGATAGCATCTTCGCGCCATGACGAAAAGGGGTCAGCTGCGAAAAATTCGCATCACCGGGTCAGCGCCGTGCGCGGGTGTCCGTCCAGTCCGCCGCATCCGTCGGTTCGACATCGGGGCGGACCATGACCGGTTCCGCGGCCGGGGTGGCAGCCTGCTCCGGTTCGGGCAGCGGCGCGGGCTGTGGCATGGGCTCCGGCTCGGTGACCAGCACGGGCTCCGGCGTGGTCACGGTCGAGGACGGCTCGTCGATGACCCGATAGTCGCTTTCGCGCGGGACCATGCCGGGGGCGACGACCGCCTGCTCGACCCGACGCGGGGCGGGCTTGCCTTCGGGCTCTGCCGGGCCGGGCGGGTGCGGCTGCACGGGTTCGGTCAGGTCCGGCACGTCATCCGCGGGCTTGGGCGCACCGACCAGCAGCGGCAGCATCTCGGCCCCGGTGGCCGAGGTCGTGCTGTGCCGCGTCTCGGGTTCGCGCCAGGTCAGCGTGTCAAAGCCGCCACAGCTGTCGCAGACCGGGGCCCAGGCCTGCATGACGTTGTGGCACTTGTCGCAGCACCACTGGGGTCCACGCGATGCCGACAGGGCACGGGTCAGCCAGCCACGCACGACGCTGTCATCGGCACCCTCGCCGCGTTCGACGGCAGCCATGATCGACAGGGTCCGCACCGTCGGGTGCTTTTCCGCCAGATCGCCCAAGGCGCGGCGCGCGCCGGGAAAGTCCTCTGCGGCCAGCAGCAGTTCGGCCTTCAGCAGGCGGGTTTCCTCGTGATCGGCGTTCTTCTTGATCAGCGCGTCAAAGCGGCGCAGGCGGGCGGCCGGGGTCTCGTCCGGAACGATCTCGGCATAGGCGGCCGCGACGTCGGGATGCGGACGCACCGACCAAGTCTTCTCCAGAATCCGCGAGGCGTTGCGGTAATCCTTTTGCGCGACATAGCTGCGCGCGGCCAGAACGGCGGCGGGGACCAGGTCCGGCGACGCCTTGGCGGCCGAGATTGCCGCCTCGCGCGCGCTGATGGAATTGCCGTGCGCCAGCACGTCGCTGGCCTCCTGCAGGGCCAGGACGGCATCGCGGCGCAGTGCCACGTCCTTGGGCAGGTCGCCCTGCGTGCGCTTGTCCTTCAGGGTCTGGCGGGCACCTTTCCAGTCCTGTTCCCGGGTCTGCAGGTCCAGCAGGGTGTCCTGAACCTCCTTGTGGCGCGGCTTCAAAGCATAGGCCTTCTGCGCCAGCAGCAGCGCCTTGTGGGTGTCACCCTCCGCCAGCTTCTGGCGCATCAGCCCGCGGATGCCCACAAAGCGGGTGCGGTCGTCGTCCAGCAGCGTGCGATAGATGCCGATGGCCTTGCCGGTGTCGCCCGACGTCTCGGCCGCCTGCGCGGCCAGAAGGTTCGTCAGATGCGGCTGGTTCAGGTACTTCGCGGCCTTCGCGGCCTTGTCCTGTGCCAGCTTCCCCTCGCCCGAGGCGACGGCCAGCATGCCCTCGCCAAAGGCGGCATAGCCCTTGCGCTCGCGCGAGCGGGCGAAATGGCGGTTGATGGCGGTCTCGTCGCCCACCAGGAACCGCAGGACGGCCAGTGCCAGCCCCAGCAGCTTGAAGATCAGCCAGGCGGCGATCATCAGCACGAACAGCGCCACCAGCGCCTTCAGCGGCGACAAAGCATATTCGATGCCGCCATATTCGATGCGCAGCACCTGTCCGGTTTCGGACAGTTGGACCGCCCCCAGGGCCAAGGCCAGGACGACGGCAAAGAAGAACAGGATTTTCAGCAGTGACAACAGCATCGGGCGGCCCTCAGTTCGTGCCCGAGGACAGGTCGGACAATGCCGCCCGTGCCTGGGAATAGGCGGTTGCGCGGGACAGCCAATCGGCCATCGCGGGAGCTGCCGTGGCGGGCTCCGGCAGGGCCTGCATCTGCGTCAGCGCGGCGTCGATCCGGCCCGCCTGCACGTCGGCATCGGCCCGCGACAGGATCGCGTCGGCATCGTCGCCCTCGCGCGGCTCGACCGACCGGGCGCCCGTCTGGGCGCGCAGGAAGTTGGTCAGCAGGTTCCCCTCGCCGCTGGCGCTGGTGTCGCGCAGGCTGGCGCGCAGCGCGGCACGCGCGGCCTCGGGGAAATCGGCCTGCAGTTCGGTCAGGCTGGGCACCTGCGCCTGCAGCGCTTCGGGCGTGTCCAACCCCGCACCTTCCAACGCTTCGCGGGCCTGGTCGGGCGTCACGCCCGCGTCCAGCGCGGTCTGCAGCGCGGCGATGGCGGCCACGGCCTCGGCCCGGCGGGTGCTTTCGGTGGCGGCACTCTGCAGCTCCTCGGCCTGGGCGCGGGTCTGGTCCAAGCTGGATTGCGCCTCGGCGGCGGCTGCCTCGATCTGCTGCTGCAATTCGGCCGCGGCCTCGGGGTCGACGGCCGGGCGGGCCGCCAATTCGTCTAGGCGGGCCTGCTGTTGGTCCAGACGGTCGCGCAGGGCGGCAAGCTCCTCCGTGCCGGCAGCCGGCGTCGCGTCGCCATCGGCCTGCGGGGCATCCGATTCGGCGGTGGGCTGACCAAGGGCCGCGACCTGCTCCTCCAGCGCCTCGATCCGGGGCATCAGATCGTCGGGCACATCACCGGCAGCCGGGGCCGCGGCGATCGCCTGTTCGGCGGCCTCGCGTCCGGCCTGCGAGGCTGCGTCGATCATCGCCTGATCGTCACCCTGCTGCGCCATCGGCGCGGCAGGCACCCAACCCGCGGGCAGATGCGGCAGCGCATAGATCGTGGCGGCGGACCCCAACCCTGCCGCGACGACGCCACCCAGGACCACGGGCCAGAAGCCGTTCTTGCGCACCGGCGCCGCCGCTTTCGCGCGCGTCGTATGCGGGGGCACGGTGTCGGTCTTGGGCAGATCGGATTTGGGCTGATCGGATGTCGGGGCGAAGGGGGTGTCCTTCGGCGCAGCTTTTGCACGCGTGCCGGGCGCGGGCTTCTTCTCCGCCGCGGGCATGGTGTCGGTGCCGTCGCCCACCAGGGCCGACGACGCGGGACGAACCTCTCCGGGCTGGCCCGCCTGCGCGGGGGTGCCTGCGCCGACGGGCGCGTGGTCGATCACGCCGACATGGGCAGGGATCTTGCGGATCTCGGGTCCGGTAGTGGATTCGTTGGCCGGGGACTTGTCCCCGCTGATGGTGTCTTTCGGTGTCTTCACGTCCCTGTCCCCGTCTTGTGCCCGTATGGATGGCGGTCGCGCGGCACATGCGCCGGCCGCAGCCTAATCAGCGCGGGCTGAACGCTCAACCCGCCCATCTCAGCTTTGTTCCGCCGCCAGCATCGCGCGGATTGCCGCATCCATCGCCCGCCCCGACGGCTGGTCGGCGACCGCCCGGCGCGCGGCGGGCGCGGTCCAGGCCGCAGCCGCGGCATCGCTGATCGCGACCAGCCACAGGGGCGCCCGCGCCCCCGCCGCCATCCCCGCCAGAAGCCGCGCCGATCGCGGCGAATAGACCGGCACCACCACCGGGCGCGCGCCCATCAGCGCCGCGCGGGCGCGGGCCGTCAGGGGCTGGGGCCGCTGGTCATAGACGACGATTCCCGGCACGGCCAGCCGCTGTGCCAGGTGCCGCCCGTGCGGATGGACCAACGGAACCGGGCTGGCCGCGATCAGGGGCGCCAGGCTGTCGGCGGTGCCCGCCCCCTGGATCACCGCGAATCCCGCGTCGCGCGCCACCTGGCCCGTGCGTTCACCGACGCAGATCGCGGGCCGGCCGCGCCCGGGCCCCGCGGACGCCACCGCATGGGCCGAAGTGAAGACCAGACCCGGCGCCCGTGCCAGGGCCGCGCCGTCATGGTCCACCGGCACGATCTGCAGGATCGGCGCCACGATGACATCCGCGCCGATCCGCGCGGCGGTACGCTCGGAATCGTCGCCGGGGCGGGTCATCAGCAGGATCGGGCGGGGCGCGGGCGGCATTGGCATCCTGTCGGGCGGGTGTTACGCCCCTGTGGGTACGCGTCCCCCCTCATCCGGGCAAGAGCCATGACCGAGACGATCTTTCTGGGCATCGAGAGCAGCTGCGACGACACCGCCGCCGCGGTGGTCACCGGCGACCGGCGCATCCTGTCCAGCGTGGTCAGCAGCCAGTCCGACCTGCATGCCGATTTCGGCGGCGTCGTGCCCGAGATCGCGGCCCGCGCCCATGCCGAACGCCTGGACCTGGTCGTCGAACAGGCGCTGGCTGATGCCGGGCTGGGTCTGGACGCGCTGACGGGCGTCGCGGTCACCGCCGGGCCAGGACTGATCGGCGGCGTGATGGCGGGCGTGATGTGCGCCAAGGGCATCGCCGCGGGCACCGGCCTGCCGCTGGTGGGGGTGAACCACCTGGCAGGCCACGCCCTGACCCCGCGTCTGACCGACGGGATCGACTATTCCTATCTGATGCTGCTGGTGTCGGGCGGGCATTGCCAGTTCCTGCGCGTGGACGGGCCGGACGCCTTCACCCGCCTTGGCGGCACCATCGACGACGCGCCCGGAGAGGCCTTTGACAAAGTCGCGAAACTGCTGGCCCTGCCGCAGCCCGGCGGCCCGCATGTCGAGGCCGAGGCGGCAGGCGGCGACGCCCATCGCATCTCCCTGCCCCGCCCGCTGCTGGACCGCCCCGGCTGCGACATGAGCTTTTCGGGGCTGAAGACCGCTGTGCTGCGCGCCCGCGACACGCTGATCGCGGATCAGGGAGGCCTGCGCGCCGCCGACCGGCGCGACCTGTGCGCGGCCTTCCAGTCGGCCGTCGCCGATGTGCTGGCGGAAAAGTCGCGCCGCGCGCTGGCGCTGTCGCCGGTGCCGGTGCTGGCCGTCGCCGGGGGTGTCGCCGCGAACGGCGAGATTCGCGCGGCGTTGGAACACGTCGCGGCACGCGCCGGCGCGCGTTTCCTGGCCCCGCCCCTGCGCCTGTGCACCGACAACGGCGCGATGATCGCATGGGCCGGGATCGAGCGGTTCCGCATGGGTCAGCGCGACGACATGACGCTGTCGGCGCGCCCGCGCTGGCCGCTGGATCAGGGCGCCGCGCCCATGCTGGGCAGCGGCAAGCGGGGGGCCAAGGCATGATCGGCATTCTGGGCGCGGGCGCCTTCGGCACGGCGCTGGCCGTGGCGCTGACCGCCAACGGGCCGGTGACCCTGTGGGGCCGCCGCATCGACTGGCAGGGGGAAAACCCGCGTCTGCCCGGCGTCGCGATGCCCGATGCGGTGACCGTGACGCAGGACCTGGACGCCGCGCTGGCCTGCGACACGATCCTGCTGGCGCTGCCCGCGCAGGCCCTGGGGGCGTTCCTGGACGAACAGGGCCCGCGCCTGGCGGGCAAGGCGCTGGTCAGCACCGCCAAGGGGATCGACCTGCAGCATCTGACCGGACCGTCGGCGCTGATCGCGCAGGCGGCGCCCGATGCGGTGGTGGCGGTCCTGACCGGGCCTTCCTTCGCCGCCGACATCGCGCGTGGGTTGCCCACGGCGCTGACGCTGGCCTGTGCGGACGGAGCCGCGGCGCAGGTGCTGCAGGACCGCCTGTCGACGCCGGTCCTGCGGCTTTACCGCACGACGGACGTGACCGGGGCCGAACTGGGCGGCGCGTTGAAGAACGTGATCGCCATCGCCGCGGGCACGGTGATCGGCGCGGGCCTGGGCGACAGCGCGCGCGCCGCCATCATCACCCGCGGCTTTGCCGAGATGACGCGGCTGGCCATCCATCTGGGCGCGCGGCCCGAGACGCTGACCGGGCTGTCCGGCCTGGGCGACCTGACGCTGACCTGCACCTCTGCGGGGTCGCGGAACTTCCGGTTCGGCTGTGCGATCGGGTCGGGATCGGCCTGGGACAGCGCCACCACCGTCGAGGGTGCCGCCACCGCCCGCGCCTTGGCGCTGATGGCGGCGCGCGACGGGCTGGACCTGCCCATCGCCGCGATGGTCGCCCGCCTTGCCGAGGGGCGCGTTTCGGTGGAAAAGGCCATGGACCACCTGCTGAGCCGACCCCTGAAGGAGGAATGATGCCCCTGTTCGCCGTGATCTGCCGGGACAAGCCCGGTGCGCTGCAAGTCCGCCTGGACACCCGCGACGCCCATCTGGCCCATATCCGCGACAGCGGCATCGTGGCGATGGCCGGTCCCCTGATGGAGGACGGGCAGATGTGCGGATCGCTGGTCGTCCTGGACACCGACGATCTGGACGCCGCGCAGGCCTGGGCCGCGGCCGATCCCTACAAGGCGGCGGGGCTGTTCGCCTCGGTCGACGTGATCGCCTGGAACAAGGTCATCGGCTGATGGCGCATTGGCTGTTCAAGTCCGAACCCGACGTTTTCGGCTGGGACGACCTGGTCGCCCGGGGCGACGCGGGGGAACAATGGGACGGGGTGCGCAACTATCAGGCGCGCAACAACATGCGCGCGATGCAGGTGGGCGAACTGGGCCTGTTCTATCATTCCAACATCGGCAAGGAGGCCGTGGGCATCGTCGAGGTGATCGCCCTCGCCCATCCCGACACCACCGCGTCCGACCCGAAATGGGAATGCGTGGACATCCGCGCGGTGCGCAAGCTGCCCCGCGCGATCAGCCTGGACGAGGCCAAGGCCGAACCCCGGCTGCGCGACATGGTGCTGGTGAACAATTCGCGCCTGTCCGTGCAGCCGGTCAGCGATGCGGAATGGACGGTGATCCTGGAACTGGCAGGCGACCGGGGCTGACGGCGTCGGTTGCGGCGCGCGACCGGCCCGCCAAGGCGCCGGATCGCGGCCGCGCTGCGGGCACACCCCGTCCCCGCGATGGTTCCGGGCTTCTGCCCTCACCCCCAGCATAGGGGCGCGCGGGGGCGGCTGGCAAAGGCCGAACGCGTCCAGTTTTACGCGTTTGCGCTTCAATCCCGGGCGGTCGCGCGCTAGGGTCGCGGCCGTTCCCATCCCTGCACATCCCCTTGGAGGTCCCATGTCCCAACGTCTGCATCTTGTCTTCGGAGGAGAGCTGGTCGACCCATCCAGCACCAAGTTCCGCGACCCCTCGCAGATCCACATGGTCGGCATCTTCCCCGATTACGACAGCGCCTTCGCCGCCTGGAAATCCGAGGCGCAGCGCACCGTCGACAGCGCCCATACCCGCTATTTCATCGCCCATCTGCACCGCCTGCGCGACGAGGAACGCGCCGTCAGCGCGACCGAGGAACTGGGCGACTGATGGCCACGGCGGGGTCCGGGCTGGGCCAGCTGGGGCTGTGGCTGCATCTGCGCGGCCGCCGCGGCGACGGCCCCGCCCTGCCCGCCATCCCCGCCGGCACCGGCCCCGCGCTGGCCATCCACACCAGCGCCGACGCCCTGCGCGCCGAACCCCAGATCCTGGGCCGCCTGTCGCGCGCGCGGCCCGGCCTGCGCCTGGTGCGCCTGTCGGCCCAGGGACCGGACGATCCGGGCGACGACCCCGCGCTGGTGTCGCAGGTGCTGGACCGGGCAAGGCCGCGTGCCGTCCTGCTCTTGGGCACCGATCTGCCGCCGGCGCTGATCGCGGCCGCCGTCGCGCGCCAGATCCCGGTCATCCTGGCCGAATTCCGGCTGACCGGCAACGATCTGGGCTGGGGCCTGCATGCCCGGATGCGTCGCCAACTGCTGTCGCAGATGCGGGCGGTGATGGTCTGCGACGCGACCAGCCTCGATCTGGCCCGGCGCATGGGCCTGGGCGCGGGCGATCTGGCGATGACCGGCCCCGTATCCGAGATCCGCGAGCCGCTGCGCTGTTCGGAAACCGAACGGGCATCGATGGCCCAGCAGATGAACGGCCGCCACGCGTGGTTCGCGGCCAGCCTGCCCCCGGCCGAGGAACAGGCCATCCTGTCCGCCCATCAGGCCGCCCTGCGCCGGTCGCACCGGGCCTTGCTGATCATCGCGCCCGATGATCCAAGGCGCATCGACGGCCTGGCCCGCGACATCGAGGCCTGCGGCCTGACCGTCGCCCGCCGCAGCGAGGACGAGGATTTCGGAGACGAGATCCAGGTCCTGCTGACCGACGGCCCGACCGAGATGGGCCTGTGGTACCGGCTGGCGCCCGTCAGCTTCATGGGCGGCACCCTGTCGGGCGACGCCGACGCGATGCGCCACCCCTTCGAACCCGCAGCTCTGGGATCGGCCATCGTGCACGGGCCGCAGGCCGGGCCCCATGCGACCGAATGGCAGCAGCTGACCGGCGCCCATGCGGTGCGTCAGGTCCGCGCCGCCGACGACCTTGCCCAAGCGGTCACCGAACTGACCCAGCCGGAAACCATCGCCACGCTGGCCAGCAATGCCTGGATGGTCAGCACCGGCGGCGCCGATGTCGCGATCCGCATCGCCGACCGGGTGATCGCCGCCCTGGACCCTGTCGAAAGCCCCGCCCCATGACGATGACCCGCGCCCCCGGATTCTGGTTCCGCAGTCCTCCCACCGCCACGGCCCGCCTGCTGGCGCCCCTGGGGGCGGCCTATGCCCGCGCCACGGCCCGCCGCCTGGCGCAGGGCGCGCGGGCGCGGGTCGGCGTGCCGGTCATCTGCGTGGGCAACCTGAATGCGGGCGGCACCGGCAAAACGCCCACGGTGATCCACCTGCAGATGGCGCTGGCGGCGCGCGGGGTGGCGGTGCATGTCGTCTCCAGGGGCTATGGCGGGTCGGCCACGGGGCCGCTGCGCGTGGACGAACGGCGCCACGACGCGGCCCTGACCGGGGACGAGCCCCTGCTGATGGCGGCGTTCGGCCCGGCCTGGGTCGCGGGCGACCGCGTGGCGGGGGCGCGGGCCGCGGCGGCCGACGGCGCGCAGGCGATCATCCTGGACGACGGCTTCCAGGACCCGGCCATGGCGCATGACCTGGGCATCGTCGTGGTGGACGCGGCCAAGGGGTTCGGCAACGGGCTGTGCATCCCCGCGGGTCCGCTGCGCGAGCCGGTGGCCGCGGGGCTGGCGCGGGCCGACCTGCTGCTGTCCATCGGGCCGGATGCGGCGCAGGCGGGCTTTGCCCCGCCCCCCGGCGCGCCGGTACATCTGCGCGGTCAGCTGGCACCGTTGCAGATGGGATTCGACTGGCGCGGCCACCGGGTGCTGGCCTTTGCCGGCATCGGCCACCCCGAGAAGTTCTTTGCCACCCTGACGGGCCTGGGCGCCCAGATCGTCCGGGCCGAGGCGCTGGACGACCATCAGCCCTTCACCCCGGCGCTGTTGACCCGGCTGGAGACCGAGGCCCGGCTGGTCGGCGCGCAGCTGGTCACCACCGAAAAGGACGCGGCCCGCCTGCCCCGTCCTTTCCGCCCCAAGGTGATGGCGCTGCCCGTGCGGCTGGCCCTGGCTGACGACGCGCCGCTGACGGCCGCGCTGGACCGGCTGTTTGAAATCGCGCCCGCGATGCCGATATAAGGGCGAACGATGCCCGAAAGGATCACCATGTCGCCCACTGCCAAAAGCCGGCTGAGCTTTTACCTGCTGCTGCTGCTGACGCTGTACGCGGCCCTGGCCGGCGCGGGCTGAGGGGGCATCATGTCGCAACG
The DNA here is from genome assembly GCF_028621715.1 of Paracoccus marcusii. Classification (NCBI taxonomy): domain Bacteria; kingdom Pseudomonadati; phylum Pseudomonadota; class Alphaproteobacteria; order Rhodobacterales; family Paracoccaceae; genus Paracoccus; species Paracoccus marcusii. Next base: position 482,164 of record NZ_CP117466.1, read on the forward strand.
TTTCGGCGGGCGCTTTTCGCCCGACGCGCAGCCGGGGACGCGCCCGGGCGCATCCCTGCCCCCCACCCCCCGCCACCCGCACGAGGGTCGGCCCAAGTGGATCACCCTGGCGGCGACGCCCTTCCTGCTGGGGGCGTTCTTCCAGGGGGCCACGGGGATGGTCACCGACCTTGCAGCCTTCGGCTTGGTTGCCAGCGGCATGGTCCTGACGCGCGAGGGGCTGGTCGCGCAGGCGACCTATGCCGCGCGTCGCGTGGCCAAGCGCCCGGCCATTCCGCGCAAGCTGTTCGGCGGCATGCTGGCAGGGATCGGTCTGGGCCTGGGGGCCGCCGAACCGGGGGTCTGGGCCGAGGCCGGGCTGATCGGCATGGCCGGTCTGGCCCTGCACCAGCTGTCCTTCGGCCTTGACCCGTGGCGCGACAAGACCGCGGCGGGCGTGGACAGCTTTCAGCAGGATCGCGCACAGCGCATGATCGAAGAGGCCGAGGGCCATCTGGACCAGATGCGCGACGCGATCGCGCGCAGCGGCGACCGCCGGCTGGTAGCGCGCGTCGCGATGTTCGACGCATCCGTGCGGCACCTGTTCGACCGGGTGCGCGACAATCCCGCCGGGCTGGCATCCGCGCGGCGCTATCTGGGCGTCTACCTGATGGGCGCGCGCGACGCGACGATCCGCTTTGCCGATCTCTATGTGCGGACGCAGGACCAGAAGGCGCGGCGCGACTATGAGGTGTTCCTGGACGATCTGGAAAAGGATTTCATCGCCCGCGCCGATCGGCTGATGGACGGCGACCGCGATGCGCTGGATGTCGAGATGTCGGTCCTGCGCGACCGGCTGGCCCGCGAGGGGCTGACCGGCGCCGCGACGCGCGTCGACCCTGCCGAACGCCCCGCCCTGCAAAGCGCCGAGGCGCAGACGCTGGACGATCTGCTGCGCACCCCGTTCCCGGGACAGAAGGTCCCGCGCGACTGATGCCCCGCTTTGCCCTGCAGGTCGAATATGACGGCGCGCCCTTTGCCGGATGGCAGGCGCAGGCCGACCAGCCCAGCGTCCAGGGCGCGATCGAAGCCGCGCTCGCGCGGCTGGACCCCGCTTTCGCCACCCGCCGCATCGCCGCCGCCGGGCGCACCGATGCGGGCGTGCATGCCACCGGACAGGTGGCCCATGCCGACCTGGATCGCGACTGGGACCCCTTCCGCCTGTCCGAGGCACTGAACTGGCACCTGAAGCCCGCGCCCGTCGCCATCCTGCGGGCGGCGCGGGTGCCGGATGATTTCCACGCCCGGTTCTCGGCCGTGGAGCGGCGCTATCTGTTCCGACTGGTGGCGCGGCGGGCGCCGCTGACGCATGGACGGGGACAGGTGTGGCAGGTGCTGAACCCGCTGGACGTGGATGCGATGCGCGCGGGCGCGGCCCATCTGGTCGGGCATCACGACTTTACCACCTTCCGGTCGTCGATCTGTCAGGCGAAAAGCCCGGTGAAGTCGCTGGACGAGATCAGGATCGAGGTCGCGGACATCCCGCAGGGATACGAATACCGCTTTCACCTGCGCGCGCGGTCCTTCCTGCACAACCAGGTCCGGTCCATCGTTGGGACACTGGAACGGGTCGGCGCGGGATCATGGGCGCCGGAACGTGTGGGACAGGCGCTGGCGGCGCGCGAGCGGGCGGCCTGCGGGCCGGTCTGTCCGCCCCACGGCCTGTACCTGACCGGGGTGGGCTACCCCTGCGACCCCTTCGACGGGCCGATCGGCAGGTAGGACTGACCGCGACGGCGACGGCGCGGACGTTCGTCGCGGCGCGAGATCACGATCTTGAGGGTGTTCCACAGGATCCACAGATCCAGCCGCAGGCTGCGATGGCGCTGATAGATCAGGTCGATCTTCAGCTTGGCCGGCAGGCAGCGGCGGTAATAGGCCATCTCGGTCGCCTCGGCCGACTTGCAGCGGGCCAGGATGCGGTCCTCGTGGCGGTGATAGATCAGCGTGGCCAGCCCGGTGACGCCGGGGCGCGAATGCAGCACCTGGGCATAGACGGCGGGAAAGCGTTCGACATATTCGCGCAGCGGCGGGCGGGGTCCGACAAAGCTCATGTCGCCGCGCAGGATGTTGAACAGCTGCGGCAGCTCGTCGATACGCGACCGGCGCAGGAAGCGGCCCATCGGCGTGATGCGCCACGCCTTGTGCGCGCCGGTGGCGCCGAAATCGTCCTCCTCGCACAGCATGGTGCGGAATTTCCACTGCGTGAAGGGCTGGTTCGGGGCACGCATGCGGTGCGCGGCATAAAGGATCGGCCGGCCCTGCAGCAGCAGCAGCAATCCCGCGACGGTCAGCATCACGACCGACAGCGGCACCAGCAGGATCAGTACCAGGATCAGGTCGAACGCGCGCTTGGAGACCGGCATGGGATTGACGCCGGGAGCCCGCGCCTCGCCGATGAACCATGCCATCCGGGGCGCGCTGAGCGGTCCCAGATGCGCGGCATCGGCCTTTTCCCAATCATGGTGGATCGTCACGACACCGTCCGCATTGCACATTTCACGCCAGTCAACCTCATCGCGACTAGCACGACATGCAAGCATTGGAAACGGGTGCGGCGCTTTCCTGCGCACTGACTTGCGCGGGCATGGCACTTCGGCCACTGTCGGGGCGAAAGAGGCGGAGGTCCGGCGACACGATGCGGAAATTTCTGGTCCTTCTGGACGACAGCAGGGAATGCCTGAACGCGATGCGCTTCGCCGCGATGCGCGCGGCCAAGTCCCAGGGGGCAGCGGTCGTGATCCTGTCGGTCATTCCCGCCGAGGAGATCCAGCACGGATTCGGCGTGGCAGACGTGATGCGCGCCGAGGCCCGCGAGCGGATCGAGGCGCATTTCGAGGTCTTTGCCAAATGGATGCGGTCGCGCCCCGGGGTCGAGCCGGAGCTGGTCATCCGCGAGGGCGACACCGCCGAGGAGCTGCTGGCCCAGATCACCGAGGACGGAGAGATCGGCGTGGTCGTGCTGGGCCTGTCCTCGGACAAGAGCAGCACCAACCCGGTCCTGACACGGCTGATGCGCGATCCGACCGCCCTGCCCTGCGCCATTTCGCTGGTGCCCGGCGATCTGTCCAAGGAGCGGCTGGAGGCCATCACCTGAGACCCCCGGCGGCTTGACCCAAGCGCCCCGGATCGCCATATCGGGATCAAAGGAGCGCCCCCATGTTCATCCAGACCGAGACGACGCCGAACCCCGCAACGCTGAAATTCCTGCCCGGAGAGACGGTGCTGGGCAGCGGCACGGCCGATTTCCCGACCCCCGAGACCGGGGCCGCATCGCCCCTGGCGCGGCGGATCTTTGCGGTGGACGGCGTGACCGGCGTGTTTCTGGGCCGTGACTTCGTGACCGTCACCAAGGCCGACCAGGTGCCGTGGGATCACCTGAAGCCGTCCGTGCTGGGCGCGATCATGGAGCATTTCCAGTCGGGCGCCCCGGCGATCGAGGGCGCGGCGGCGGACACGGGCGGCCATGTCGCCCATGAAGCAGGTCCGGACGCCGAGATCGTTGTGCAGATCAAGGAGCTGCTGGACACGCGCGTCCGCCCTGCGGTTGCGCAGGACGGCGGCGACATCACCTTCCACGGCTTTGATCGCGGCATCGTCTATCTGCACATGCAGGGGGCCTGCGCGGGCTGCCCGTCCTCGACCCTGACACTGAAGATGGGGATCGAGAACCTGCTGCGCCACTACATCCCCGAGGTGGTCGAGGTCCGACCCGTTGCCTGACCGGATCATCCTGGGTTTCGACACATCGGCCGCGCATTGCGCGGCCGCTTTGCTGCGCGGCGACGCGGTTCTGGCGGTGGTCCATGAGGACATGTCCAAGGGACAGGCGGAGCGCCTGATGCCGATGCTGGAGGAGATGCTGGCCGGCGCGGGCCTGGGCTGGCGTGATCTGGGCGCGATCGGCGTGGGCACGGGGCCGGGCAACTTCACCGGCATCCGGGTGGCAGTGGCGGCGGCCCGCGGACTGGCCCTGTCCCTGGGCATCCCCGCCATCGGGGTCGAGGCGCCCGAGGCGCTGGCTTGGGGCCTGCCGCGGCCCTGCCGGGTGGTGATCGCGGGCCGGGGCGACATGGTCATCTGGCAGGACTTTGCCGAGGGCGCGGAGGGCCGGCCGCAGCAGGCTGCGGCCGGCGCGCTACCGCCCGGCCCCGCGCAGGCTGCGCCTGCGACAGGAATTGCCGAGGGCGTGGCGCGCCTGGCCGCGGCCCGCGCGCATCTGCCGCAGCCCCGCCCCGCGCCAGTCTATCTGCGCCCGGCGCATGCAGCGCCCGCCCGCGATGCACCCCCGGTGATCCTGGCGTGACGCCCGACGATCTGGCCGCGCTGCATGCGCGATGCTTCGACAGCCCGCGCCCCTGGTCGGCCGACGAGTTCGCCAGCCTTCTGGCGGGTCGTGGGACGTTCCTGCTGGAGGCGCCGCACGGTTTCCTGATGGGGCGCGCCATCGCCGGCGAGGCCGAGTTGCTGACCGTGGCCGTGGACCCGCAGGCGCGGCGGGCGGGCACGGGCCGCGCGCTGGTTGCCGCATTCGCGGGCAGAGCGGCGGCGATGGAGGCCGAGGAGGCCTTTCTGGAGGTCGCGCATGACAACCTTGCGGCACGGCGGCTGTATCAGGTCACGGGATGGCTGGAAGCGGGCGTCCGGCGGCGATATTACGGGCCTGCGACGGACGCGATCGTGATGCGTCTGACGCTGCGTGCGACCCAAGAAGGCGGTTGACCGGACCCCGTGCGATGCGCCCTAATCGGGCGATCAGCGGGCCCGTTGAATCGCCCGCGAAAAACAGGATGAGGTTCCTTTATGTCCCTGATGAAATCGCTGCTGGCGGGCTCGGCCCTGGCCGTGCTGTCGACCGGTGCGGCGCTGGCCGATCCGGCGCTGATCTATGACCTGGGCGGCAAGTTCGACAAGTCGTTCAACGAGGCGGCGTTCGGCGGCGCGCAGCGTTGGGTCGAGGAGACCGGTGGCACCTATCGCGAGCTGGAGATGCAGTCCGAGGCACAGCGCGAGCAGGCCCTGCGCCGCCTGGCCGAAAGCGGATCGAACCCCATCGTCATGACCGGCTTTGCCTTTGGCGACGTGCTGACCAAGGTCGCGGGCGATTATCCGGACACGAAATTCGCCATCATCGACATGGTGGTCGAGGCGCCGAACGTGCAATCGGTCGTCTTCACCGAGGAGCAGGGCAGCTATCTGGCCGGCGTCATGGCCGGGATGGCGTCCGAATCCGGCACCGTCGGCTTCATCGGCGGCATGGACATCCCGCTGATCCGCAAGTTCGAATGCGGCTTTGCCCAGGGGTTCAAGTCAGTCCAGCCCGAAGGCTCGCTGGTCAGCAACTATACCGGCACGACGCCCGCCGCCTGGAACGACCCCGTCAAGGGTGGTGAGCTGGCGCGCGCGCAGAAATCGCAGGGCGCCGACGTGATCTATGCGGCCGCCGGCGGCACCGGCATCGGCGTGCTGCAGGCCGCCGCCGACGAGGGCATCCTGGCCATCGGCGTGGACAGCAACCAGAACGCGCTGCATCCGGGCCAGATCCTGACCTCGATGGTCAAGCGCGTGGACAATGCGGTCTTCGACGCCTTCACCGCAGGCACCGACCTGGAGCCGGGCGTCAAGATCATGGACCTTGGCGCGGGCGGCGTGGACGTCGCGGTCGACGACAACAACGCCGAACTGGTCACCGCCGAGATGCAGGCCGCAGTGGACGAGGCCAAGGCCGCCATCGCCTCGGGCGAGGTCACGGTGCATGACTTCATGACCGACAACGCCTGCCCGGCGTCGTAATGACCACTGCGGGCGACATGCTGGGGGGGCGGTCGGACACGGCCGCCCCCGCTGCCATCGAGCTGCGCGGCATCTCGAAGGCGTTCGGGGCCGTGCAGGCGAACCGCGACATCAGCCTGGCCGTGCCCAAGGGCACGATCCACGGCATCATCGGAGAGAACGGCGCCGGGAAATCGACGCTGATGTCGATCCTGTACGGGTTCTACAAACCCGATGCGGGCCAGATCCTGGTGGGCGGAAAGCCGATCAGCATCAGCGACAGCCAGACCGCGATCCGTGCGGGCATCGGCATGGTGTTCCAGCACTTCAAGCTGGTGCAGAACTTCACCGTGCTGGAGAACATCATCCTGGGCGTCGAGGATGGCGCCCTGCTGCGCCCGTCGCTGTCCAAGGCGCGCGGCGTCCTGAAGCGCCTGGCCGCCGAATACCAGCTGAACGTGGACCCCGACGAGGTGGTGGAAAACCTTTCCGTCGGGCACCAGCAGCGGGTCGAGATCCTCAAGGCGCTGTATCGCCAGGCTGACATCCTGATCCTGGACGAACCCACCGGCGTGCTGACGCCCGCCGAGGCCGACCACCTGTTCCGCATCCTCAAGGGGCTGCGCGACGAGGGCAAGACGATCATCCTGATCACGCACAAGCTGCGCGAGATCATGGAGATCACCGACAACGTGTCCGTGATGCGCCGCGGCGAGATGGTCGCCTCGGTCCGGACCGCCCAGACCAGCCCCGAGCAACTGGCCGAGCTGATGGTCGGCCGCAAGGTGCTGCTGAACGTGGACAAGCAGCCGGCGCGGCCGCAGGCCCCGGTCCTTGAGGTGCGCGGCCTGACCATGGTGGATGCCGAGGGGGTGGAGCGCCTGCGCGGCATCGACCTGGACATCCGCGCCGGAGAGATCCTGGGCATCGCGGGCGTCAGCGGCAACGGCCAGACCCAGCTGCTGGAGATCCTGGGCGGATACCCGGAAAAGGGCGCCAAGGTCACGGGCGAGGTACGCATGAACGGCGCCGCCCTCCCTCTGGCCGGATCGGGCTGCGATGCCGGTCAGCGACGCCGCGACGGCGTGGGCCACATCCCCGAGGACCGTCAGGTCGAAGGCCTGATCATGGATTTCGCCGCGTGGGAGAACGTGGCCTTCGGCTGGCACGACGCGCCCGAGTTCAACAAGGGCTGGCTGATGGACAACGACGCCATCCGCCGCGACGCCCAGGCCAAGATGGAGCGGTTCGACGTGCGCCCGCGCGACTGCCATCTGGCGGCGCGCAACTTCTCGGGCGGGAACCAGCAGAAGATCGTCGTCGCCCGCGAGATCGAGCGCAATCCCGACCTGCTGCTGATCGGCCAGCCCACGCGTGGCGTCGACATCGGTGCGATCGAGTTCATCCACAAGCAGATCGTGGCGCTGCGTGACGCGGGCAAGGCGATCCTGCTGGTCAGCGTGGAGCTGGACGAGATCCTGGCCCTGTCCGACCGCGTGGCCGTGATGTTCGACGGACGCATCATGGGCGAACGCCTGCCCGCACAGACCACCACCGGGGAACTGGGCCTGCTGATGGCGGGCATCACCGACACCAGGAACGTCCCCGACGATGCGGGCATCCCGCCGGGAACCGCCAATGACCTGCCGGAGGGACGCGCCTGATGGACAAGATGCCGAAATGGGCGGACGTCATCCTGACGCCGCTGATCTCTCTGGTGCTGGCGATGGGCATTTCCGCGCTGGTGATCCTGGCCATCGGGGAAAGCCCCTGGATGGCGCTGACCACGATGGTCGAAGGGGCGCTCGGCTCCAGCTATGGCTGGGGCTTCACGCTGTATTACGCGACGAACTTCATCTTCACGGGGCTGGCGGTGATGGTCGCCTATCACGCCGCCCTGTTCAACATCGGCGGCGAGGGGCAGGCGGCGATGGGCGGCCTGGGGGTCGCGCTGGTGCTGCTGTTCCTGCCGCTGCCCCATTGGGCGATCGCCCTGCCGGTGGCGATGCTGGGCGCCGCGGCCTTCGGGGCGGCCTGGGCCTTCATCCCCGCGATCCTGCAGGCGAAGCGCGGCAGCCACATCGTGATCACCACGATCATGTTCAACTTCATCGCCGCGGCCACGCTGAACTATGTGCTGGTGAACCAGCTGCGCCCGACGGGCAGCATGGACCCGGCCTCCGCCCGCTTCCCCGAGGCCACCAACCTGCCCGCCCTGACCGACATCGCGGCGGGCATGGGGTTTGAATGGGGCCGCAACACCCCGGTCAACGTGACCTTCCTGGTGGCGCTGGCGGCCTGCTTCCTGATCTGGGTGCTGATCTGGCGGACGCGTCTGGGCTATCAGATCCGCGCCTTCGGCAAGTCCGAACCGGGTGCGGTCTATGCGGGCATCAACCCGGTGCGCATCACCGTCATCGCCATGCTGATCTCGGGCGCGCTGGCGGGCATGATGGCCATCAACAACGTGATGGGCGAATCCGAACGCCTGGTCCTGAACGCGGTCGAGGGAGCGGGCTTCATCGGCATCGCGGTCGCGCTGATGGGCCGCAACCACCCCTTGGGCATCCTGCTGGCGGCCCTGCTGTTCGGCTTCCTCTATCAGGGCGGCGGAGAGCTGGCGCTGTGGACCACCATCCCGCGCGAGCTGATCATCGTGATCCAGGCCCTGGTGATCCTGTTCACGGGCGCGCTGGACAACATGGTCCGTATGCCATTGGAACGGTTGTTCCTGACCATGAAACGGACCAGCCGGGGGGCGGTGAAATGAACATCCGCGACTCGCTGATCGCAATCATCGTCCTGGCCATCTGCCTGGTCTGGGCCCTGGCCGACGGCGCCGCCGCCCAGCAGGGCATCGGCAGCGCGCTGCGCCTGATGACGCCGCTGCTGCTGGCCTGCCTGGCGGGGCTTTATTCCGAACGCGCCGGGGTCTTCGACATCGGGCTGGAGGGCAAGATGCTGATGGCGGCCTTCACCGCCGCATCGGTCGCCTACATCACCGGCAGCGCATGGCTGGGCCTGGCCGCGGGCATCGCCGGGTCGTTGGCCCTGTCGCTGGTCCATGGGCTGGCCTCGATTACCTTCATGGGCAACCAGCTGATCTCGGGCGTGGCGATCAACTTCCTGGCCTCGGGGCTGACGGTGCTGGTCGGACAGAACGCCTTCGGGCTGGGTGGGCGCACGCCGGCCCTGACCGGTGCGGGGCGGTTCAACCCGATCACACTGCCCGGCGCCGAGGCGCTGCGCGACGTCCCGGTGCTGGGCCCGATCTATTCCGGGCTGATCTCGGGGCAGACGATCCTGGTCTATGTGGCCTTCGCGCTGGTGCCGATCACCTGGTGGGTGCTGTACCGCACCCGGTTCGGCCTGCGCCTGCGCGCGGTGGGGGAAAACCCCGCCTCGGTCGATACGGCGGGCGTGTCTGTCACCCGTCTGCGCTATACCGCGGTGGCCATCGCAGGGGTGCTGTGCGGCATCGCGGGCGCCTATCTGGCGACCGGCCTGTCGGCGGGCTTCGTCAAGGAGATGACCGCCGGGCGCGGCTTCATCGCGCTGGCCGCGCTGATCTTTGCCAAGTGGCGGCCGTGGCAGGCGCTGTTCGCGACCTTCCTGTTCGGCCTGCTGGAGGCGATCGCCAACCTCTATCCGAACCTGGACCTGGGGATCATCACGGTGCCGTCCATGTTCATGAACGCGCTGCCCTATATCCTGACGGTGGTGATCCTGGCCGGCTTCGTCGGCCGTGCCATCCCGCCCCGCGCCGGAGGAGAGCCCTATGTCAAGGAGCGCTGAGCTTGCCGCCCTGATCCGCGACCGCGCGGGTCCCGAGGCGCTCGAATACGGCCTGATCCTGGGGTCCGGGCTGGGCCACCTGTCGGCATGCGTCGATGGCGTGGCGATCCCCTATGACGACCTGCCGGGCTTTCCCCATGCGGGCGTGTCGGGCCATGTTCCCCAGTTGGTCATCGGCCAGCTGGAGGGGGTGCGGGTCGCGGTGTTCGGGGGGCGGTCGCATTACTACGAATCCGGACGGGCCGACGCGATGCGTCTGCCGCTGGAGGTGCTGACGGCACTGGGGTGCCAAAAGCTGATCCTGACCAACGCCGCCGGGTCGCTGCGCCCCGACATCCCGACCGGCGGGCTGATGCTGCTGAACGACCACATCGCATTCGCCGGCACCAACCCGCTGATCGGAGAAGCGACCGACGCGCGCTTCGTGCCGATGACCGACGCCCATGACGTGGCGATCCGCGAAGCCCTGATGGAGGCTGCGGCGGCCGAGGGGGTCGAGCTGCCGCAAGGCGTCTATTGCTGGTTTTCCGGCCCCAGCTTCGAAACCCCGGCCGAGATTCGCGCCGCCCGCACGCTTGGCGCGGATGCGGTGGGCATGTCGACGGTGCCCGAGATCATCCTAGCGCGGTTCCTGGGCCTCAGGGCGGCGGCCATCTCGGTCGTCACCAATATGGGGGCGGGGCTGTCCGACGAATCGATCAGCCACGACCACACCAAGGCGCTGGCCCCCCTGGGCGCGGCCAAGCTGGAAACCGTGCTACGCCGTTTCCTGAAGGATCAGGCCAGGTAGCGGGCGAACCAGTCCAGCGTCCGCTGCCACGCCAGTTCCGCGGCCTCGGGGTCGTATCGCGGCGTGGAATCGTTGTGAAAGCCGTGATTGGTGCCCGGATAGACATGCGCCTCATAGGTCTTGCCGGCCTCCTTCAGCGCGGCCTCGTAGGCGGGCCAGGTGGCGTTGACGTTCTCGTCGATCTCGGCGAACTGGAACAGCAGCGGCACCTCGATCTTGGGAACGTCCGCCACGGGGGCCTGCCGGCCATAGAACGGCACCGACGCGCCCAGTTCCGGATAGGCCACCGCCAGCGCGTTGCACACGCCCCCGCCATAGCAGAAGCCCACCGCGCCGACCTTGCCCGTCGACTGCTCATGCGCCACTAGATGTTCGGCCCCCGCAAAGAAATCGTTCATCAGCAGGGTCGGATCGACCTCGGCCTGCAGGGCGCGCCCCTCCTCGTCATTGCCGGGATAGCCGCCCTTGGAGGTCAGCCCGTCCGGCGCCAGCGCCAGATAGCCCGCCTTGGCCAGGCGCCGCGCGACATCCTCAATGTAGGGGTTCAGGCCGCGGTTCTCGTGGATCACCAGCACCGCGGGCCAGGGCCCCTCGCCCGCCGGGGCCACATGATAGGCACGAACCTCGCCATGCCCCTCGGGCGACGGATAGGTCACGTATTCGGGCAGGATGTCGGGGTCGGTAAAGCTGACCTGCTGTGCCAGCGCATAGTTCGGCCGCAGCATGTTCAACAGCGCCAGCGCCGTGACGCCGCCGACCGCGAACTTGCCAGCCCGGTCCAGGAACTGCCGCTTGGTGATGCGGCCGTGGGCATAGAAGTCGTACAGCTCCAGCAGTTCCTGCGGGAAATCCTTGGCACTCATCCGGGTCATCGCGCTCTCCTGACATGGGGTCGCGGTCAGACTAGGCCAGCCCGCCCCCCTGCCCGATCACAAATCGGCGACCGCCCTGCGCGCGGGGCCCGCATCCGCCGTCCGCGACGAACCGCCCGCGGTCATCCGGGCCAGCCCCGCCTCGACCAAGCCAGTGGCGGCGTCCAGGTCGGACAGGTCGTCCAGTGCGACGATCTGTCCGCGCCCGTCGTCATGACGCGACCGGTGCTTGTCATAGCGGGGGTCGTAATGATCCCGCAGCAACCCCTCGGACAGCTGCTGCCACCGGCCCAGCGCCAGCGCCTGCCGCCAGCCCTCGACACGCTCGGCGGGGTGCAGGGGGGCCATCAGGTCCAATATCGCGGCAACGCGCGCGGGATCGTCGACCATGTCGCGATAGGTCGAGGCGGTAAACGCCGCGCGCGCGGCGACCGGCACCTGCATCTGCAGGCGGGGCGCGGCGCAGATCGCCTGCCACATCGCCTTGGGGACGGTGATCTGGCCGATGCGGCTGCTCTCGGCCTCGACCAGCAGGGGGCGGGCGGGATCCAGACGCTCCAGCGCGACGGCCAGGCGTCCTTCGAACATCTTCTGGCTGGGCTGGCCCTCGGGGTGGCCGCCGAACAGGCTGCCGCGATGGTTGGCCAGCCCCTCCAGGTCGATCACCTGATGGCCGCGCTGCGCCAGCCGCTGCAGGATCGCGGTCTTGGCGCTGCCCGTGTTGCCGTCCAGCACGATCACCGGGGCCGCGATCGGACCGTTCTGCACCCGGTCCACGACCAGCGACCGCCACGCCTTGTAGCCGCCCTGGACCCGCGCCACGCGCCAGCCGATCTGGCTCAGGATCGTGCCGAAGCTGCCCGAGCGCTGCCCACCGCGCCAGCAATAGACCAGCGGCTGCCACGCGCCGCCCCGATCGGCCAGCGGCCCCTGCAGGTGCCGCGCCGCATTGGCCGCGACCAGCGCCGCGCCCAGCTTGCGGGCGTCAAAGGGTGACACCTGCTTGTAGATCGTGCCCACGCGGGCGCGCTCCGCATCCGACAGGACCGGCAGGTTGATCGCTCCGGGCAGGTGATCCTCGGCGTATTCCGCCGGGGCGCGGACATCGATGATGTCGTCGAACCCGGCCAGAACCGGGTCCGCCGCGCTGGCAAGCGTCAGATCCAAGATCAGAAGACGTAGACGGGCGTGCCGATGGGCACCTGGTCGAACAGGCTCATCACGGCCTCGTTGCGCATGCGCAGGCAGCCGTTGGAGACCGCCCGCCCGATCGATCCGGGATCGGTCGTGCCGTGGATGCGGATCGCGGTGTCGTTGCCCCGGTCGTCATACAGGTACAGCGCCCGCGCCCCCAGGGGGTTCTGCGGACCGCCGGGCATGCCGTCGGCGTATTTGGCATAGGCGCCGGGGTTGCGTTCGATCATGTCGTCGGTCGGGCGCCAGCTGGGCCATTCGACCTTGCGGCCGATCGTGGCCTTGCCCTTCCAGACCAGTTCGGCCGTGCCGACGGCGACGCCGTAGCGGACCGCCTTGCCCGGTGCGACAACGTGATACAGGAAGAAGTCGCGGCTGACGACGACGATGCTGCCGGTCTCGAAATCGTCCCGGATCTCGACCTCGATGGGGGCATAGGGATCGACCGCCGCCTCCTGGGCGCCGGCCAGCGTCGGGGCCAGGGCGGGTGCGGCCACCAGCAGGGCGGCCAGAGAGATCATCTGACGACGGTTCATGGCGCAGTTCCAATCGGTTTGCTTTTCCCCCGGATACAGCGAAACGCCCCCGGCCCGCAACTCACGAGGGCGTTCGGCCGCCTCGCGGCCTTGACCGCGCGTCCCCCGCGCCACATCTGTCACCCATGACCCAAGCCGCAGCCCCGATCCCCGCAGATGGTCTGCCCGTCACCCGCCTGGCCATCCGGGGCATGAGCTGCGCGGCCTGTTCGGGACGCGTGGGCCGCGTGCTGTCGGCCCGCCCCGATGTGGCGGATGCGCAGGTGAACCTGGCCACGCACCGCGCGCAGGTGACCCACCATCCCGCCCTGACCCCGCAGGCCTTGGCGCAAATCGTGACGGATCTGGGCTATCCTGCGACGGTCATCGCCGACCGCGCGCCACCACCCCCGGACGAGGCCCCGGCCCTGCGCCGCGCGGCCCTGACCGCCGCCGCCCTGACCCTGCCCGTCGCGGTGGTCGAGATGGGTGGCCATCTGGTCCCGGCCTTCCACCACTGGCTGCATGCGCTGGTTCCCATGCGCGCGTTGTGGGTCGTGCAGATGATCCTGACGCTGGCGGTGCTGGCCGGACCGGGGCGGCGGTTCTTCGGCACGGGGATTGCCGCCCTGCGCCGCGGCGCCCCCGAGATGAACAGCCTGGTGGCGCTTGGCGCGGGCACGGCCTTTGCCTTTTCCGCCGTCGTGACCCTGGCCCCCGGCCTGGTCCCCGCCGCCTCGCGCCAGGTGTGGTTCGAGGCCGCGGCGGTGATCGTCACCCTGATCCTGACCGGCCGCTGGCTGGAGGCGCGCGCCAAGGGCCAGGCCGGCGCCGCGATCCGCGCGCTGCTGGCCCTGACGCCCGATCACGCGACGGCGCTGCGGGACGGGCATCCGGTGCGTGTCGCGGTGGCCGACCTGCAGCCGGGCGATCTGGTGCAGCTGGCGCCCGGCGAACGCATCGCGCTGGATGGCGTGCTGACCGAAGGCGCGGGCCATGTCGACGAATCCATGCTGACGGGTGAACCCGTCCCGGTGCTGCGCGCGCCCGGCGACACGGTGACCGGCGGCACCGTCAACGGCGCGGCCGCCCTGACCTATCGCGTCACGGCCACGGGGCCGGACACCGTGCTGTCGCGGATCGTGGCCCTGGTCGAAGAGGCGCAGGCCGCCCGCCTGCCGGTGCAGGCGCTGGTCGACCGGGTCACGCGGATCTTCGTTCCGGTGGTGATGGGCATGGCGGTGCTGGCCTTCGCGCTGTGGCTGACCTTTGGCCCCGACCTTGCGCATGCGGTCGTGGCGGCGGTGTCGGTGCTGATCATCGCCTGCCCCTGCGCGATGGGCCTGGCGGTGCCGATGTCGATCATGGTGGGCAGCGGGCGCGGCGCGCGGCTTGGCATCCTGTTCCGCCAGGGCGATGCCCTGCAGAAACTGGCGGGCGCGCGGGTGGTGGCCTTTGACAAGACCGGGACGCTGACGCAAGGCCGCCCCCGCGTGACGCAGATCTGGACCCACGGCATCGACCGCGACGCGGCCCTGCGCCTGACCGCCGCGGCCGAGGCCCGATCCGAACACCCCTTGGGCCGCGCGATCCTGGCCGAGGCAGGCGGCATGACGCTGCCCCCGGCGCAATCGGTGACCGCCCTGCCCGGACGCGGCCTGACCGCCACGGTCGAGGGGCGGTCGCTGCTGATCGGCAACGCCGCCGCGCTGCAGGCGGCGGGCATCGTGCCGGACGCCGCCCTGATCCGCCATGCCGATGCCGCATCGGCCGATGGCGCGACCCCGGTGCATCTGGCCGCCGACGGCCGCCACGTGGCGACATTCGCGCTGGCTGATCCCGAACGCCCCGAATCCGCCGCGGCCATCGCCGCCCTGCGCGACATGGGCCTGCGGACCCAGATGCTGTCGGGCGACCTGCCCGCCACCGCGCAGGCCATGGGCGCGCGGCTTGGCATCGACCGGGCGCAGGGCGGGCTGACCCCCGACGACAAGCTGACGGCGATCCGCGCGATGGGGCCGGGCAGCGTCTTCGTGGGCGACGGCATCAACGATGCGCCGGCGCTGGCCGCCGCCGACACGGGCATCGCCATCGGCACCGGGACCGACATCGCCATCGAGGCCGCCGATGCGGTGCTGATGGCGGGCGATCCGCAGGGCGTCGCCCGCGCGATCCGTCTGTCGCGCGCCGTAATGCGCAACATCCGCCAGAACCTGTTCTGGGCATTCGCCTACAATGCCGCGCTGATCCCGGTTGCCATGGGCGCGCTGGTGCCCTTTGGTGGGCCGCAACTGTCGCCCATGCTGGGGGCCGGCGCGATGGCGCTGTCCTCGGTCTTCGTGGTGACCAATGCCCTGCGCCTGAGGACTGCCGCATGATCCTGACCCGCCGCCACCTGCTGACCGCCGCCGCCGCCGCCACACTGGTCCGCCCCGCCCAGGCACAGGCGCTGCCGCGCATCCTGTGCTTTGGTGACAGCCTGACCGCCGGTTTCGGCCTGGGCCCGACCGAGGGGCTGGTCCCGCAGCTGTCGGCCTGGCTGGCCGATGCGGGGCGCCCGGCGGACCTGATCGATGCGGGGCTGTCGGGGGACACGACCTATGGCGGCCGCGTGCGGATCGAGCTGTCGATGCGCCGCCACCGCCCCGATGCCGTCATGGTCGAGCTGGGCGGCAACGACATGTTGCGCCGCTGGCAGCCCGCAGATGCCGAGGCGAACCTGGACGCGATCCTGCAGACCGCGGGCAGCGGCGGGCGGCCCCTGCTGCTGGTCGGCATCCACGCCCCGGCGGGCCAGCCCGACTGGCGCCGCGCCTGGAGCGGGATCTGGCCGCGTTTGGCCGAACGCCACAGCGCGCTGCTGCTGCAGGATCTGTATGCGCCGCTGGCACAGGTGCCCGCGACCGATCGGGCGCCCCTGCTGCTGCGGGACGGGGTTCACCCGTCGGCGCAGGGGGTGGCGCTGATCGTTCGGCACCTGGGTCCGGTGGCCGCCCAGCTGGTCGAACGGGCGGCCTGAGGGGCCTCAGTGGCCCTGATGGTCGCCGTGGTGGTGATCGGCGGGGGCGGCATCCTCGCGCTGGTTGTCGACGACGACCTGCACCTCCTCGGTGCCGCAATCGCCGAAATCCATCGACAGGGTCAGCGTGTCGCCATCGGCCAGCGGTTCGGCCAGGCCCAGCATCATGATGTGGTCGCCGCCGCGGTTCAGGGCGTGGGTCTGACCGGCGGCGACGGCGATCCCGTCCTCGATCCGGGTCATCTTCATGACGCCGCCTTCCTCGACATGGGTGTGCAGCTCGACCCGCTCGGCCGCGTCGGACGACACGCCCTGCAGGGTGCAGGCGACCTGACGGTGGTTTTCCAGCTGCATGAAGACCGCGCCCACCTTGGGGTTGGTGCTGCGCGCATAGGCGTCGTTGGCGTGCATGCCGTCATGGGCAAGGGCGGCCACCGGGGACAGCACCGCGACGGCGGCCAGGATCGACAGTTTCATTCGGCAAGGTCCTTGGATGGGGCCGGGGCGCGCACAGGCCGCACCGCACGGGCCGGGGTTCCGGACATGCAAAAGCCCCGCCGGAAAGGCAGGGCCATGCATCATCCGACGATCATCGGATCAGGCGGTCGCGGCAGCCGATTCGGCCTTGACCAGGTCGCGCTTGATCTTCTGGGCGCGGTCCGACAGCTCGGTGTCCTTGGCTTTGGCCAGGAAGGCGTCCAGGCCACCGCGGTGATCGACCGAACGCAGCGCCGCGGCCGAGATGCGCAGCGAGTAGCCGCGGCCCAGCTTTTCGGACAGCAGCGTGACCTCGTTCAGGTTCGGCAGGAACCGGCGACGGGTCTTGTTGTTGGCATGGCTGACATTGTTACCGCTCATCGGGCCTTTGCCGGTCAGTTCGCAGACGCGCGACATGGTGTGTTCCTTCGTCTCAGCTGTGCGGGCGGGGGGTCCGTCCCAATGTGAAAAGGCGCCGCGAGGCAGCGCCCGGAATTCCGTTCGCGGGTGGCTACCGCATGAGGGGCGCGTCGTCAAGCCTTGTCAGGTGATTCCATAGCCGCGCTCCAGCGCGATCAGGCGCTCCTTGCGCCACAGGCCGCCCGCATATCCGGTCATGGTGCCATCTGTGCCGATTACCCGGTGACAGGGCACGACCAGCGCCAGCCGGTTCGCCCCATTGGCCGCCGCGACCGCGCGGACGGCGGTCGGATGGCCGATGGCCGCGGCAAGCTGCGCATAGCTGCGCGTTCGGCCCGCGGGAATCGCCTGCAGTTCCTGCCAGACGCGGGTCTGGAACGGCGTGCCGCGCAGGCGCACCGGCAGGTCCAGCCGCCCGTCGCTGCCCGCGAAGAACCGGGCCAAGGCGGCCTCGGCCCGGTCGGTCACCGCGGTGCGGCCCAGCCCGATCCGCCCCCCCGCCATCACCGACAGCCGCCGCAGCCCCTGGGGCAGCGCCTTGCGGTCGGTGAATTCCAGCAGGTGCAGGGCGTCGTCATCGGCGATGGCGATCATCCCGCCCAGGGGCGTATCGATCCAGTCCGCGCGCAGGTCCGCGGCCCCCCGCATCTGGTGCGGCGCATGCCCGAACAGGCGTGCAAAGGCCTGCCGGAACCCCGATGCCGAATCGAATCCCGCGTCCAGCTGTGCGTCGATCATCCTGCCTCCTTGCGTCAATGTGGTCAGGCCCGCGCGCAGCCGTGCCGCGCGCGCCAGCTGCAGAAAGCTGGTGCCCAGATGCTGGCGGAACAGCCGCCGCACGGTCGAGGGGTCATGCCCCAGGGCGGTCAGCTCCGCCTCGGACCAGCGGCGGGCGGGGTCGGCGGCCAGCGCCGCGCCCAACGTGGCGACCAGCGGCGGCACCTGCCCTTCGGGACGGCAGCGCAGGCAGGGGCGGAACCCCGCGGCCCGCGCGGCGGCGGCATCCGCGAACCAGCGGCAGTTGTCGCGCCGCGGCTTGCGCGCCGGACAGGTCAGCCGGCAAAAGATCCCGGTCGAGGTGACGCCGACCAGCGCCCGCCCCTCATATCCCGGATCGCGCGCCAGCAGCGCGGCATACAGATCGTCATGGTCCGGCATCGCCCCCTCCTGTGCGGACCGGTCTAGCCGATTCGCGGACAGGGCGCGGCGCGTTTTCGGGCATTTCATCGCGGCTGCCGCAACCAGTCCAGCATCTGGCGCGCGGCCTCGACCGGGGGCAGCGCGCCTTGGGTGACACGGGCGCCCAGATCACTGATGCGCGCGCGGGCGTCCGGGGCGTCCAGCTGCGCCAGCAGCCCGCCCTGCAGTTCGGCCATGAACCAGTCGCGCGCCTGTTCGGCCCGGATGCGGTCGAAATGACCGGCATCGCGGCGCCAGTCGGCCAGATGGCGCATGCAGGACCAGGCTTCGGGCAGGCCCGCGCCGGTGGTCGCGCTGACCGGCATGGCCTTGGGAAAGCCGTCGGGGTCCTGCGGGCGCTTGCGCAGCAGGCGCAGCGCGCCCGCGTAATCGGCCACCGTCCGGCGCGCGGGCGACAGCAGGTCGCCATCGGCCTTGTTCACCAGGATCAGGTCGGCCATCTCCATGATGCCGCGCTTGACCCCCTGCAATTCGTCGCCGCCCGCAGGCGCCAGCAGCAGGATGAACAGGTCCGACATCTGTGCGACCAGGGTTTCGGATTGGCCGACGCCAACCGTCTCGATCAGGACGACGTCGTGGCCCGCGGCCTCGCACAGGCGGATCGCCTCGCGCGTGCGGCGGGCGACGCCGCCCAGATGGGCGCTGGAGGGGCTGGGCCGGACATAGGCGCGCGGGTTGCGCGACAGAAGCTCCATCCGCGTCTTGTCCCCCAGGATCGAACCGCCCGACCGGGTCGAGGACGGATCGACCGCCAGCACCGCGACGCGCAGCCCCTGTTCGGTCAGCATCGTGCCGAACGCCTCGATGACGGTCGACTTGCCCACCCCCGGCGTGCCCGACAGCCCGATCCGCAGGGCCGTGCTGTCGGGCAGCGCCGCGATCAGGCGGCCTGCGCGGTCGCGGTGGTCGGGGCGGGTCGATTCCACCAAGGTGATCGCGCGCGACAGCGCCCGCCGATCGCCCCGCAGCAAGGGTGTCAGAAGATCGTCCGTCGTCATCGCCGCCTTGTCCCGCTTTGCGCGAGACACTGGACCAGCCACCGCCGGGGGGCAACCCCGTCGACCTTGTGCCATGGGCCGGCAGGGCGTAATCTGGCGCCATCCCGCGTGGAGGTCCCGTCATGCCCATCCTGTCCCGCCGCACCGTCCTGATGGGCGCCGCGGCCGTGATGCTGCCCCTGGGGGTGCGGGCTGCGCCGCCGTCGGGCTGGCGGCTGATGATGGTCGAATCGCCCGCCTGCCACCATTGCCGCGCCTGGCATGCGCAGATCGGGCCGGGCTATGCGACCTCGGCCGCGGGGCGGGCCGCGCCGATCCTGCATGTCGACGTGGATGGCCCCTATCCCGATGGGCTGGCACTGGCACGGCGACCCTGGATCACGCCCACCTTCTTGCTGCTGTCGGACGGATCCGAGGCGGGCCGGATCGAGGGTTATGTCGGCCAGCGCTATTTCTATCCCGTGCTGGAGGAGATGATGCGCGGTGCGGGACTGACACTAAGCGCGTGATATTCCTGCGGTGGCGGCGGGCCGGGCTTTCTGTCGCGGTCGGCATGCGCTAGTCAGGCACCCAGACAATTTGCGAAGGTGCCGCCATGCATGACATCCGTGCGATCCGTGACAATCCCGATGCCTTCGAGGCGGCGCTGAACCGCCGCGGGCTGACCGGCCTGACCGCGCAGATCCTGTCGCTGGACGAGGCCCGCCGCGACAAAATAAGCATGGCCGAAACTGCTCAAGCCGAGCAAAATAAAGCCAGCAAAGCTGTTGGCGCAGCCAAGGCCGCTGGCGATGAAATAGAATTTGAGAATCTGCGCAGACGAATTGCGGTTACGAAAGCCACTGTATCGGTCATGCAGGCCGAAGCCGCCGATCTGGACGCGCAGCTGCGCGACCTACTGCTGGGCATTCCGAACCTGCCGCTGGACCGTGTCCCCGAGGGCCGGGACGAGGACGACAATGTCGAACTGCGCCGGTGGGGCACGCCTGCGGCCCTGGACTTTGCCCCGGTCGAGCATTTCCAGATCGCCGGCGTCGTGCCGGGCATGGATTTCCAGACCGGCGCCAAGCTGTCCGGCAGCCGCTTCGTCGTGCTGAAGGGGGCGGTCGCGCGCATCCATCGCGCGCTGGCGCAGTTCATGGTCGACCTGCATGTCGACCAGCACGGGCTGGAGGAGACCTGGACCCCGGTCCTGGTGCTGGAACAGATGATGCTGGGCACCGGCCAGCTGCCCAAGTTCGGAGAGGACAGCTATCTGACCCGCGAAGGGTACTGGCTGATCCCCACATCCGAGGTGACGCTGACGAACACCGTGAACGGCGACCTGCTGGACCAGGCCGCCCTGCCCCGCCGCATGGTCGCCCACAGCCAGTGCTTCCGATCCGAGGCAGGCAGCGCGGGCCGCGACACCACCGGCATGCTGCGCCAGCACCAGTTCGAGAAGGTCGAGATGGTGTCGATCACCGACGCCGATACCGGTCTGGCCGAACATGACCGCATGACCCGCTGCGCCGAGGCCGTGCTGGAGGCGCTGGAGCTGCCCTATCGCACGATGATCCTGTGCACCGGCGACATGGGCGCGGGCGCGCGCATCACCCACGACCTGGAGGTCTGGCTGCCGGGCCAGGACCGCTATCGCGAGATCAGCAGCGTCAGCTATTGCGGCGACTATCAGGGACGGCGGATGAACGCGCGCTATCGCCCGGCAGGCGGGGGCAAGCCGGAATTCGTGCACACCCTGAACGGGTCCGGCCTGGCCGTCGGGCGCGCGCTGATCGCGGTGCTGGAAAACGGCCAGCAGGCCGACGGATCGGTCCGCCTGCCCGCGGTCCTGCACTCCTATCTGAAGGGCGCAACCACGCTGACCGCCCAGGGATCGCTGGCCTGACACCCCGATTGCGGACGGCGCGAAACTGCCGCAGGCCGGCGCGCGTTGGCCTGCATGACACGGATCGGTTCAGTCTTGCATCTGGTGGTCGCCGCGATCTTCGTGATCTGCGGCGTGATCTTCGCGATGCAGCCCGATGCGCGCATCATCACGGACGCGGCGCGTCTGGCGGCGCCGCTGCTGCCGCCCGTCGCGCCGACCAGCATCGCCATTCCCCATCTGTACCTGAACCCCGACAACCTGCTGATGTGGATGCTGCTGATCGCCGTCTGGATGATGGTGATGCTGGATGCCGTCGGACAGTGGATCGACCCGTCTGATGACGAGCCGATCCGCGCGGGCCGACCGCGCGTGTGGCCGATGCTGCTGGGGGCGCTGGTCCTGGCATCGGTCTGGCCACTGCTGATCGACAATCCGGGCGTGCTGACCCTGGCCTCCGTGGCCGGGGCCGTCGCCGCGACGGTGGGCGCCCGGCGCGCGGCGGGTCGGCATCGCCCCGCGATCGGGTTTCTGGCCGGATGGGCCACCGCCCTGGCCTCGGCCGCGCTGGCGGAACTGACCGCCGTGCAGTTCGGCCTGTCCGCGCAGATCGTGTCGGCCGTGGCGATCCTGCCCGCCGCGGCCCTCGGCATGGCCGCGCAGATGTGGATCGGCCCAAGCGTAGGCTATTCCGTGGCGCTGATCTGGGCATTCTGTGGGCTGGCCATCTCGACCATGGGCAGCGATCCGATGATCGCGCTGGCCGCGATCATCGGGATCAGCGCGATGGCCACGGTGCTGATCCGCGCGGCCAGCTGACCCGGGTCAGCTGCCCTTGGGTTTCTGGCGATGCTTGTGCTTGGACAGCGCACCAGACTGCACGATCTTGGTAGCCTTGGCCTTGTAGGGGTTCTCGCCGCCCTGATCGCGGAAGAACAGGCGGATCGGCGTGCCGGGCATGTCGAAATCGGTCCGCAGCCCGTTGATCAGATATCGCTGATAGCTGGTGGGGATCTGGTCGGTATGGGTCGATTTCACGATGAACGCGGGCGGACGCGTCTTGACCTGCGTCATGTAGCGCAGGCGGATGCGGCGGCCACCGGGGGCCGGGGGCGGATGGCTTTCGGTCATCGCACCCAGCCACTGATTCAGGCGGGCGGTCGGCACGCGGCGGTTCCAGACCTCATGCGCCTTGATGACGGCATTGTGCAGGCGGTCCAGCCCCTTGCCGGTCTTGGCCGACACGGTGATCAGCGGCGCGCCACGCAGCTGCGGCAGCAGCTTTTCGAAACTGGCGCGCATCTCGTTCAGCTTGTGGGACTTGTCGTCCTCGGTGTCCCACTTGTTGACGGCAATGACGACGGCGCGCCCCTCGGTCTCGGCGAAATCGGCGATGCGCAGATCCTGGGTCTCGAAGGGGATCTCGACGTCCAGCAGGACGACGACGACCTCGGCGAAGCGCACGGCCCGCAGGCCGTCGGCCACCGACAGCTTCTCCAGCTTCTCGGTCACGCGGGCGCGCTTGCGCATGCCGGCCGTGTCGAAGATGCGCATGGGCGTGCCCATGAAGTTTGTGGTCACGCTGATCGAATCGCGGGTGATCCCGGCCTCGGGCCCGGTCAGCAGGCGGTCCTGTCCCAGGATCTTGTTGATCAACGTCGACTTGCCCGCATTGGGGCGGCCGATCACGGCGATCTGCAGGGGGCGGGCCTCGGACGGGCGCCAGTCCTCGGAACCCTCGCCCGATTCGGCGTCCTCCTCGGACAGGTCCAGGTCGGTCACGGCCTCGATAGGGGCGGGACGCTCGGCCTCGATCCTGTCGGCCAGGGGCATCAGCACGCCGTAAAGGTCGTCCATCCCCTCGCCATGCTCGGCCGAGATGCGCAGGGGCTCGCCCAGGCCAAGGGCATAAGCCTCCATGGCCCCCGCCTCTCCGGCACGGCCCTCGGACTTGTTGGCGGCGACGATGACGTGCTTGGCGCGGCGGCGCAGGATCTCGGCGAAATACTCGTCGGCCGCGGTGATGCCGATGCGCGCATCGACGACGAACAGGCAGATGTCGGCCTCGTCAACGGCGCGTTCGGTCAGGCGGCGCATGCGCCCCTGAAGGCTGTCATCCTCGGCCATCTCCAGGCCCGCACTGTCGATCACGACAAAGCGCAGGTCGCCAAGGCGGCCCGCGCCCTCGCGGATGTCGCGGGTCACGCCGGGCTGGTCATCGACCAGCGCAAGTTTCTTGCCAACCAGACGGTTGAACAGGGTGGACTTGCCCACATTGGGCCGCCCGACGATCGCAAGGGTGAATGTCATCTGAACGCATGCAACTGGCCGTTGCGCGCAACGACGTAAAGGGTTTGACCGGCGACCACCGGGGCCGATGCCGCCCCACCGGGGATCGCCACCTGACCGACCAGCGCGCCGGAGGCGGGATCGAAGCTGCGCAACATGCCATCGCTGGAGGCGATATGCAACCGCCCCCCGGCCAGCACGGGACCGTAATGCGCGTGGACCGCATCCTGACGCCGCACGCGCTGCGTGGTGTAATACGGCAGGGGCTGGCGCCAGACGACGCCGCCCGTCGCCGCATCCAGCCGGACCAGCTGGGCCTGATCGTTCACGGCAAAGACCGACCCGCCCGCGACGACGACCGGGCTGTTGGCGCCCTCGTCCGCGGTCCAGTCGTTCAGGCCGGTCGACAGCTCGACCGCGCTGATGCGCCCGGAAGAGGTGCCCGAATAGACGCGCCCGCCCGCGATCACAGGATCGCCGGTCACGTCACGGACCACCGCGATGGCGCGTCCGGGACGGGTGCCCGCGATCTGCGACGTCCAGTTGGTCAGGCCCGACTGACGGTCCACCGCCACGATCTGCCCCGACGAGAACGGGAACACCACCGTGTCGCCCTGTACGGCCGGGACCGACACGCCCATGACGCCCGACCCCGACGGCGTGCCCGCCGCCTGCCACAGCACGCGCCCGTCGCTGGCGCGCACGGCCCAGCCCACGGCGTTCCGGGCCGCGACATAGACCACGCCGTCCTGCACGGCCGGGCCGCCGCCGATAGAGGCCTCGACCCGCTGGCGCCACAGCACGGCGCCGCTGGCCGCGTCCAGCGCGACCAGTTCGCCGAAACCGGTGGTGACGAAGACGCGCCCGCCCTCATAGGCCAGACCGCCGCCCGAGGCGCTGTCGACATTCTCCAGCGCGGGCGTCACGTCGGTGGACCAGGCACGCCCGCCGTTCAGCGCGGTCGCGGTGACGCGGGCTCGGCTGTCCAGGGTAAAGACCCGGCCCGCCGCCACGACGGGGTCGGCGGTGATGCGGTGACGACGGGTTTCACCCTGGCCGATGGATGCGGACCACAGGGCCGTGCCGCCCGCGCCCAGGGCCAGATGGCCCGGCGCATGGGCGGCGTTGCCGCCGCGATGGGTCCATTCGCCGTTGGTGACCGGGGCGGACAGGGACAGCGCGGTGCCAGTGATGCCCGCCGCACCCTCGACCGCGGGACCGTCGGCCGAGATGACGGCCAGGGGGTCCAGGCGTTCTCCGGGCAGGATGATTTCGCGGTCGCCGCAGCCGGCAAGTCCCAGTCCGGCGGCCATCGCCAAGGTCAGTCGCAGCATGGCGGTCATCCCTGTCTCTCAGTCCGTTATTCGGTCGGTTCGGGCGTCTCGCCCAGGGCGATCATCATCTCGGACAGGCGACGACGCAAGGCCTCGGTCAGGCCGTCCTTGTCCTGGATCTGACGGATCAGGGTGATCGCATCCTCGGGGCGCCCGGCACCGATCAGGGCCACGGCCTTCTGTTCCAACGCCAGCAGCTCGAACGGTGCACCGGCGCGCGACAGGCGGGTCAGGATGGCGTCGCGTTCGGCCGCATCCATCTCTGCGCCCTGTGCCATCACCAGCTTCAGCTGCGCCAGCTCTCCCAGCACGCTGTCGGGCTGGGCATCGGCCACGCCCTGCAGCGCCTGTGCGCGGGCATCGGGATCGGTCTGCGCGCCCGCGGCCAGCAGCCCGGTCAGCGCCTGCCGCCCGGCCGAGCCGCGCGGATCGACGGCCAGAACGGCGGCGGGGTCGTTCTCGGCCTCGGCCGCCAGGATCGCATCGCCCCAGGCCTGCGCCGCGGCGCGGTCCTGGGCGGCGCTGTATTCGCGCCAGGCGGTGAAGCCGACCACCGCCACGATCACCAGGACCACGATCCAGCCGTAACGGCGCATCGCCCCGTACAGGCGGTCGCGCCGCAGCTCTTCGGTGACTTCGTCGATGAAGGTGTCGCTCTGGTTGGCCATGCCCGCCCTGCCGATCTGTCCTGTGTTCCCGTGGTCTTATACCGCGATGGACGGAAATGCCAATGCCGGCGCGGGCGCCACGCAAAAGGCCCGCCACAGGGGGCGGGCCTTTCGATCGATGCGTCCGACCTCACATGCGCGAGGCGACGTTCTCCCAGTTCACCAGCTTGTCCAGGAAGTTCTCCAGGTACTTGGGCCGCGCGTTGCGGAAGTCGATGTAGTAGCTGTGCTCCCACACGTCGCAGCCCAGCAGCGCCGTCTGACCGGTGCACAGCGGGTTCACGCCGTTCTCGGTCTTGGTGATCTCCAGCTTGCCGTCGGCATTCTTGACCAGCCAGACCCAGCCCGACCCGAACTGGCCGACGCCGGCCTCGGCGAACTTCTTCTTGAACTCCTCGACCGAACCGAAGCTGTCCTTGATCGCGGCTTCCAGGTTGGCGGGCATCGGGCCGGGGTTCGGGCCCATCATCTCCCAGAACTGGGCGTGGTTCCAATGCTGGCTGGCATTGTTGAAGATGCCGTTCTGCGCCACGGCGCCCTTCTGGTAGGTGCCCTTGACGATATCTTCCAGCGACTTGCCTTCCCACTCGGTCCCGGCCACCAGCTCGTTCAGCTTGGTGACATAGGCGTTGTGGTGCTTGTCATGGTGATACTCCAGCGTTTCGCGCGACATGCCGCCGGCTTCCAGGGCATCGTGCGAATAGGGAAGATCGGGAAGGGTGAAGGCCATTTTGCGGTCCTTTCGAAAGGGTTGGTTCGGCTCGGCGCGAACGGTCGCGCATTCGGGGGACCAACGCAAGGGGTGGACCGGGGTTCCGATCCCCCCTTGCGCCAAGGTGGTCAGCGCGGCGCCAGCTGGCTGCCCGGCATGGCCGCATTGGTCAGGATCAGCGACAGGTAGTCCGCCGTCGACCGAAAGCCGATCACGCGGAACCCGCCGTCCATCCGCCAGAAGGCTGCGGCGGTCTGCGCCATGCGCGTGCGGCGCAAGACGCCCGACGGCAGGGCCGCGGCATCGACCGGGGCGAGTTTCGCGATCACGTCCGCGGCATGGGGGCCCGTCACGTCAAAGACCGCACGGGCATCCGACACGTCGGCCACCAGCCCGTGTTCACCCGTCAGCGCCTGCGTCAGGTCCGACAGCGCGGCGGAAAGGTCCGATGCGGGCAGGATCAGCAACAGCTCGTCCGGCGACATCCACGCCAGGGTGCGGCTGCCGTCGGTCACGGTGCCGGTCGCGTCGGGGATCGCCAGGCCCGCGGCCTCGGCCAGGGCGTCGCCCGCGCGGTCCAGATCGGCCCGGATGGTGATCATGCCCAGGCCCGCGACGGGGGTGATGGTAGCCAGCGCTTCAGCCATTCTGACGGCTTCCTTCCTTGTCGTAGAAGACCGGATCGACGATCCGGGCCTGCATCACCGCACCGTCCGGCATCGGGAAATCCAGGACCTGCCCCATGCGGGCCGGACCGTGGCGGACCAGGCCCATCGCGATGGGCTTGTCCAGCGTCGGCGAGTGATAGCTGGAGGTGACGCGCCCCTGGGTCTTGCGCTGGCCGTTGCCGTTCGTGCCGTCCGCCACCGCATAGGCGCCGTCGGGTATGACCTTGCCGGACAGGCTCTCCAGCCCCACCAGCTTCCAGCGGGTGCCGTCGGTCATGTGGCTGCGGCGTTGGGCGCGCTTGCCGATATAGTCGGCCTTCTTTTTGGATATCGCCCAGTCCAGCCCCAGATCCTGCGGGATGATGGTGCCGTCGGTCTCGTCCCCGATCATGATGAAGCCCTTTTCGGCGCGCATCACGTGCATGGCCTCGGTCCCGTAGGGGGTAATGCCCAGATCGCGGCCGACCTCGTGCAGACGCTCCCACAGCTCCAGCCCGCGATTGGCGGGCACCGCGATCTCATAGCTGAGCTCACCCGAGAAGCTGATGCGGAAGATGCGGGCGGGGATGCCGGCGATGTCGCCTTCGGCCCATTGCATGAAGGGCAGCGCCTCGGCCGACAGATCGATGCTGCCCGGCAGGCGTTCCAGCAGGGCGCGGGCCTTGGGTCCGGCCACGGCGATCTGGGCGAACTGTTCGGTCAGGTTGGCGGTATAGACCTTCCAGTCCCACCATTCGCATTGAAGCCAGTCCTCCATGTGCCCATGGATGCGGTCCGCGCCGCCGGTGGTGGTGTGGCACAGCCAGGTGTCGTCGGACAGGCGCGCCACGACGCCGTCATCCATCAGGAAGCCGTTCTCGTTGCACATCAGGCCATAGCGGCATTTGCCAACCGGCAGGGTGGACATCATGTTGGTATACAGCATGTCCAGGAACCGCCCCGCATCGGGCCCCTTGACGATGATCTTGCCCAGGGTCGAGGCGTCCAGCGTGCCGACGCCCGCCCGCACCGCCAGGATCTCGCGGTTGACGGCGGCGTGGCGATCCTCGGTCGCGCGGGGATAGGCATAGGGGCGGCGCCAGTGGCCCACCGGCTCCCAACTGGCGCCGTTGCGGTCGTGCCATGCGTGGATCGGCGTCTTGCGCAGCGGCTGGAAGGCCTCGTCCTTCGCCTCGGCCGCGATAGTGGCCAGGGTCAGCGGCGTGTAGGGCGGACGGAACGTGGTGGTGCCGGTCGCCTGGATGGGCTGGTTCAGCGCGTTGGACAGCACCGCCAAGCCGTTGATGTTGGACAGCTTACCCTGGTCGGTCGCCATGCCAAGCGTGGTATAGCGCTTGGTGTGCTCGACGCTGGCATAGCCCTCCTGGGCGGCCAGTTCGACATCGGTGACCTTCACGTCGTTCTGGAAATCCAGCCACATCTTGGCGCGCAGCTTGTAGGGCGCGCGGGCGGGCATGACCCAGACAGGCATGGTCACACCCGCAGGGCTTTCCAGATCGCCGGCGCAGTGCAGATCACCATTGGCGGCCCCCACGACGGTCACGTTGCCCTGCCCGTCCGCACCCAGGGGCGGGCGGTCGGGGTCGGGGCGGAACATCGATTGCGCCTCGTCCCAGGTCAGCTTGCCGCCGCAATGCGAATAGAGATGCACGACCGGCGACCAGCCGCCCGACATGGCCACCACGTCGCAATCGACGGTCTGCCGCGGCGCGCCGTCGCCCTGGTGGTCGCACAGCACCACTCCCTCGACATGCTTGCCCCCCTTGACCTTGGCGACGGCCATGCCGGTCAGAACGGTGATGCCCGCGGCCCGCGCGGCCTGGGGCAGCGCCCCGTCGGCGGTGGGACGGGCATCGACGATGGCCGGCACCTCCAGCCCCGCGGCATGGGCCGTCAGGGCGGTGCGATAAGCGTCGTCGTTGTTCGTGACCACGACGATGCGCCGCCCCGGCGCCACGGCGTAATCGGTGATGAAATCGCGGACGGCGCTGGCCAGCATCACGCCCGGCACGTCGTTGCAGGCGAAGGACAAGGGACGCTCCAGCGCGCCGGTCGCGGCGATCACCCGGCCCGCCCGGATGCGCCACAGGCGCTGGCGGGGGATGCCCTGGTTCGGGTCATGATCGGCCAGCGATTCCCGCGCGATCAGATAGCCATGGTCGTAAAGGCCGGTGGCCATGGTGTTGCGGCGCAGGGTGACGGTGTCGCGGCCTTGCAGGTCGGCCAGCAGCGCATCGATGGCGGCCTGTCCGCCGTCGTGGTCGGTGGGCGTGCGCCCGCCCCAATGGGCGGCCTGTTCCAGAACCAGCACGGTGCCGCCCGCCTCGGCCGCATCGCGTGCGGCGGTCAGGCCTGCGATGCCGCCGCCGACCACGACCGTGTCGGCAAAGCCGTAGGCCTGTTCATAGCGGTCCGGATCGGGGTCGGTCGGTGCCCGGCCCAAGCCCGCGCTGCGGCGGATGATCGGTTCGAACAGGTGCTTCCAGAAGGGGCGCGGATGGATGAACGTCTTGTAGTAGAAGCCCGCCGGAAAGACCGGCGACAGCCAGTTGTTCACCGCGCCCACATCGGCATCCAGGCTGGGCCAGCAGTTCTGGCTGCGCGTGACCATGCCGTGGGTCAGGGGCGTGGTGGTGGCGCGCTGGTTCGGTTCGAACCGGCCGCCCTGGCCCAGGCCCAGCAGCGCGTTCGGCTCCTCGGCGCCCGAGGCCAGGGGACCACGCGGGCGGTGATACTTGAAGGACCGGCCCATCAGCATCTGGCCGTTGGCCAGAAGCGCCGAGGCGATGGTGTCGCCGGTCAGCCCGCGCAGGTGGCGGCCGTCAAAGCGGAACGGCACCTGCCAGGCACGGTCGATGCGGCGGCCACCGGCGGGCAGTCGGAAGGGGGGCGTGTGGGTCATTCGGCGATGCCTTCGGCGGGGGTCCAGTCGGGTGTCCAGTCGGGGCGGACCTTGCGGATCGCCTCCACGATCTGGGCAGGGGGATGGGGCGTCTGCGCCCTGTAGGTTCCGAACACCTGCAGCGTGGCGGTGCAGCGCGCGGCCAGGAACCATTTTCCGCAGCCATAGGCATGGCGCCAGCGTTCGAAATGCACGCCCTTGGCGTTCTTGCGCGCGAACAGGTAGCTTTCGAACTCCTCGTCGGTGCCGTTCGGGCCGATGCGGGCCAGGTGCGCCTCTCCGCCGGGATGCAGTTCGGTTTCCTCGGCGTTCACACCGCAATAGGGACAGGTCAGGATCAGCATCGGGCTTCCTTGGGGTGCGAGAGTTGCGGATGCGAAAAGGCACCGCAGCGGCGCGAGCCGGCGGTGCCGTCTGTCCGACATGCCGTCGGACGCAGGCCGGGGGCTGACCGCCCCCGGACCCCCGTGGTCGCGCAAGACGACCGGGCCGTCCCGCGCGTCAGGGCATCAGTTGGCCGGAGCCGGCGCGGCCGGTTCGGCAGGGGCGTCGACGGATACGGGGCTGTCGGTCTCGACAGAGACGGCAGGGGCGTCGGCCGCAGGTTCGGCCGCCGGCGTGTCGACGCTGATGTTGGTCGTGTCGCCTTCGACCGGGTCGGTCGTGGCAACGCCGGTCGGTTCGCCTGACATGAAGAAGAACAGCAGTGCAACGACGACGACGATGCCGCCGACGATGAAGTAGAGGCCATTGTTATTGCGGTCAGCCATGATGAACCCTTTCGGTCGGACCTGTCATGGCAAGGCAATTCGCGGATGGCGTCCGGGGTTCCGTCGCGGGAAAACATCGGCGCGCCCTCGCCTAATGCGCGACGCCGGCGGCGACCGATTCGTCGATGAACCGGCCTTCGCGGAAGCGGTTCAGCCCGAAATCGGCGGCCAGCGGACCCGGCGTTCCCTTGGCGACCAGCTCGGCCATCGCCCAGCCGGAACCGGGGATCGCCTTGAACCCGCCGGTTCCCCACCCGCAGTTCACGAAGATGCCGCCCACCGGGGTCGACGACAGGATCGGGGACCGGTCGCCGGTCATGTCGACGATGCCGCCCCATTGGCGCAGCATCTTCAGGCGGCTGATCATCGGGAAGGTCTCGATCAGGGCGCGGACGGTTTCCTCGACATGCTGCCAGGAGCCGCGCTGGGTAAAGTTGTTGAACCCGTCGGTGCCGCCGCCGATCACCATCTCTCCCTTGTCGGATTGCGACATGTAGCCGTGGACGGTGTTGGCCATCACGACCACGTCCATGCAGGGCTTGATCGGTTCGCTGACCAGCGCCTGCAGCGCGACGCTTTCGATGGGCAGGCGGAACCCGGCCATGGCCGCCAGCTGGCTGGAATGGCCCGCGACCACGATCGCCAGCTTGTCGCAGCCGATGCGCCCCTTGGAGGTGTTGACGGCGCGGACCTGCCCGCCCTCGGTCTCGACCCCGGTCACCTCGCAGTTCTGGATGATGTGCATGCCCATGTCGGAACAGGCCCGCGCATAGCCCCAGGCCACCGCGTCATGGCGCGCCGTTCCGCCGCGGGCCTGATAGAGGCCACCCAGCACCGGATAGCGCGGCCCGCCCAGGTTGATGATCGGCACCTTGGCCTTCAGCTGCTGGGGATCCAGCCATTCGGTCTGAACGCCCTGCAGGTTGTTGGCATAGACGGTGCGCTTGTAGCCACGGATCTCGTGCTCGGTCTGGGCCAGCATGATCAGCCCGCGCGGGCTGAACATGATGTTGTAGTTCAGGTCCTGGGACAGGGTCTCGTACAGGCTGCGCGACTTCTCATAGATCGCGGCCGACGGGTCCTGCAAATAGTTCGACCGGATGATGGTCGTGTTGCGACCCGTGTTGCCGCCGCCCAGCCAGCCCTTCTCGATCACCGCAACGTCGGTGATGCCGAAGTTCTTGCCCAGGTAATAGGCCGTCGCCAGCCCGTGCCCGCCCGCACCGACCACGATCACCTTGTAGCGCGATTTCGGTTCCGGGCTGGCCCAGGCCCGCGTCCAGCCCTTGTGCTGACGCAGCGCCTCGCGGGCGATGGCAAAGACGGAATAGCGTCGGGCGCGGGGGGCTTCGGGCATGGTGCCTCTCAGGAAACGGGTTGCCTGCACCATGGCTGCGGCGGGCCCGACCCTCAAGGCGGCTTGCGGCAGATCGCGGCGAAATGCGACATGCGACATTCGGACAGCCCTGTCGCAGCGCGCTTTCGGTCCGCCGCCATCCGCGCTAGGAACGGGGCCAACCGGAGGTGACGCATGTTCTGGATCCTGGCTGCCGCCCTGACGGCCATCACGGCCCTTGCCATCCTGTCGCCCCTGCGGCGGGGTCGCGGGGGTGCCGCCCCTGCCGCGGCCTACGACCTGCGCGTCTATCGCGACCAGCTGGCCGAGGTCGAACGCGACCTGGACCGCGGCGTGATCGGCCCCGACGACGCGCAGCGCCTGCGCGCCGAGATCGGGCGCAAGGTTCTGGACGCCGACCGTCGCGCCGCGCTGTCGGCCCCTGCCGCGCGCGGCGGCCGCGCGCTGTGGCCCGCGGTCGCGCTGGTCGCGATGCTGGCCGGTGCCGTGGCGCTGTATCTGCGTGAGGGCGTTCCGGGCGCCCCCGACATGCCGCTGGCCGAGCGCTTTGCCGCCGCCGACGCCGCCTATCGCGACCGCCCCAGCCAGGCCGAGGCCGAGGCGGCGGCCCCCGCCCGTCCCGCGCCCGACCTCTCGCAGGCCGATCCCGAATACCTGACGATGATCGACCAGCTGCGCGACGCCGTCGGGCGCAACCCGGACGACCAGCAGGGTCTGGCGCTGCTGGCCAGCAACGAGATGCGCCTCGGCAACCTGGCCGCCGCCCGCGCGGCCCAGCAGCGGCTGGTCGACCTGCGCGGCGATCAGGCCGATGCCGTCCAGCTGATGCAGCTGGCCACGCTGATGGTCGATGCCGCAGGCGGCGTCGTCACCCCCGAGGCCGAGGCCGTCCTGCGGCGCGCCCTGACGCTGGACCCCACGCAGCCGCAGGCCCGCTATCTGCAGGGCGTCCTGCTGATCCAGAACGGACGCCCCGATCGGGCCTTTCCGCTGTGGCGCGGCCTGCTGGACGAAGGCCCCGAGGGTGCGCCTTGGATCGCCCCGATCCGCGCCGCGATTCAGGACCTGGCCTGGCTGGCGGGCGATGACGAATACCGCGCGCCGGCACCCCCCGCCGCGGACCTGCCCGGCCCCGATGCCGACGCCCTGGCCGCGGCCGAGGACCTGTCCCCCGAGGATCGTGCCCGCATGATCCAGGACATGGTCGACCGCCTGCAGCAGCGCCTGGCGACGCAGGGCGGCTCTCCCGAGGAATGGGCGCGGCTGATCGCGGCGCTGGCGATGCTGGACCAGCGCGACCAGGCGACCGCGATCCTGACCGAGGCCCGCCAGCGTTTCGGCAGCGCCCCCGACGCCCTGGCCCCGATAGAACGGGCCGCGACCGATGCGGGGCTGGACGGATGATCCACGAGGACATGACCGATTTCGCCGCCGCCCTGCCCCGCTTCGGCGCGCTGGCCGGGCTGGACCTGGGCACCAAGACCATCGGCGTCGCCGTCAGCGACGGCATGCGGGGCGTGGCGTCCCCCATCACCACGATCCGCCGGACCAAGTTCACCCAGGATGCGCAGGCGCTGCTGACGCTGATCGCAGACCGGGGGCTGGCCGGGCTGGTCCTGGGCCTGCCGCGCAACATGGACGGCTCCGAGGGGCCGCGCGCCCAGGCCACCCGCGCCTTTGCGCGCAACATGACCCGGCTGACCGACCTGCCCATCGCCTACTGGGACGAACGCCTGTCCACGGTCGCCGCCGAACGCGCCCTCCTTGAGGGCGACACCTCGCGCAAGCGCCGGGCCGAGGTCATCGACCAGGTCGCCGCGGGCTACATCCTGCAGGGCGCCCTCGACCGCCTTCGCCACATCGCGACCCATGGATAAGGGCGCGACCGCCGCGCGGCAGCGCGGCCATGGGCCAAGCGGCAGCGTCCGGGCCGGGCTCCGCACGGCCCGTCCCCCGCGACCCGAACCCCGCTCCGCGCCTCAGAAAGACAGCCGCCGATGATCGAAAGCCCCTGCATCAAGCTGTGCCGCATCGACGCGGACCGCAACCTGTGTCTCGGCTGCCACCGAACCCTGGCCGAGATCGCGGCCTGGGGCCGCATGACCCCCGATGCCCGCGCCCGCGTCATGGCCATGCTGCCCGCGCGTCAGGACGCCTCGGACATGCCCCGCCGCGGGTCATAGGCGTTCTCGCGCCGCCATTCCTCGAAGAACGCCGCCAGCTTGGCGTCCACCTTGGCCGGCATGGCGATGCGCAGCTCGACATGCTGATCGCCGCCGTTCACGCCGCGCCCCCGCAGCCGCAGCCGCTGCCCCGAGGTCGCGCCCCGCGGGATGGTCAGGTTGACGGGCCCGTCGATGGTCGGGGCCGCGACCTTGCCGCCCAGCACCGCCTCGTCCAGGCTGATCGGCAGGATCAGGTGGATGTCGTCGCCGTCGCGCGTGAACTGGGGATGCTCGGCGACCCGAACCTCAAGATAGGCGTCGCCGGGCTCTCCGCGGCCGATGCCGGGTTCGCCCTTGCCGCGCAGGCGGATCACCTGGCCGTCGCGCACGCCCTTGGGGATGGTGACCTCCAGCGTGCCGCCCTGCGGCAGGGTGATGCGATTGCGCCCCCCACGGACCGCGGTCAGGAAATCCACCTGCAGCGCCAGCCGCAGGTCCTGGCCGCGCATGTCGGACGTGCGCCCGCCGCCGAACCCGCCAAAGCCCCCGAACCCGCCAAAACCGCCGCCGCCCCGCGGAGAGGCGCGCTGTCCGAACAGGTCGGCAAAGACATCCGACAGGTCCGGATCGCCGCCATGGCCGGGCGCGTCACCGAACGGGTTGCCGCCCGCCCCCGGGCGACCCTGCCAGCGGGGTGCCTGTTCCTGGCCCTGGGCATTGATCTCGCCCGCGTCAAAGCGGCGGCGCTGGTCGGCATCCTTCAGCAGGTCATAGGCAGCCGAGGCCGCCGCGAACCGTTTGGCGGCGGCCGGATCCTGGTTCAGGTCCGGGTGATCGGTCTTCGCGATGCGCCGATAGGCCTTCTTGATCTCATCGGCACTGGCGCTTCGCGACACGCCGAGTGCTGCATAGGGATCGCCTGCCATGCCTGGTCCTTCGTGTTCATCCGTCCTGTCGGTAAGATAGAGACGGTCGGGTTCACATCAATAGGGCAGCGGGTGGGCGCGGTGCAGGCGCTCGATCCCGCGACGCAGCTCGTCGGGCAGATCCCGGTCCAGACCCGCGATCAGATGGCGCAGCTGATCCATCGTCGTGGCACCGATGATCGGCACCACCTTGAAAGGGCGCGTCAGCTGCCAGGCGATGACCATGTGCACCACGTCCCAGCCATGCTCCGCCGCCAGGCGGCCATAGGCCTCTGCCGCGGCCACCCCGCGGTCGGTCTTGCGCCCACCCAGGTTGCCCTGCCCGCCGGTGGCCTTGTCGACCGCCGCGCGGCTGCCCTCGGGCATCGCGCCCGAGGCGTATTTCCCGGTCAGCAGGCCCGCCGCCAGCGGCGAATAGGACAGCAGCGTGACGTCCTCGTTCACCGCGACCTCGGCCAGATCGGTGTCGTAGAGACGATAAAGCGGCGAATACTCGTTCTGGATTGCGGCCATCCGCGGCCCGCCGATCTCATCGGCCACGTCGCACCACCGCGTCAGGCCCCAGGCCGATTCGTTCGACAGGCCCACGGCGCGGATCTTGCCCGCATCGACCGCATCCGACAGCGCGCCCAGTACGTCGCGCATATGCGCCAGCGTCTGCGCCTTGTCCTGGCCCGACGGATCGAAGGCCCAGTTCTGCCGGAACCCATAGGATCCGCGCACCGGCCAGTGCAGCTGATAGAGGTCGATCCGGTCCGTCTGCAGCCGGCGCAGCGAGGCGTCGATGCAGGCCGTGACCGTCGCCCCGTCGAACGGCGCCCCGTCGCGGACCATCTGGCTGGGTCCGGTGATCTTGGTCGCGATCTCGACCCGGTCGCGGTTGCCGGTCCGCGCCAGCCAGCGCCCAATGATCTCCTCGGACAGGCCGACCGTCTCGCGGCGGACGGGGTTCACGGGATACATCTCGGCGCAGTCCATGAAGGTCATCGCGACCTCTAGGGCGGCATCCATCTGCGCATGGGCCTCCGCCTCGGCGGTCTGGTTGCCGAAGGTCATCGTTCCCAGGCAGATCCGGCTGACCTCGATCGCGCTGCCGCCCAGTTTCACACGTTCCATCGGACCACTTCCCTGTTCGCGATTTCGGGCGCAGGCTAGCGATCCCCCCGCCGGGCGCAAGCCCGCGTCGGACATGAAAAAAAGGACACCCCCGAAGGGGCGTCCTGACATGACTGAAATGAGGGCATAGCGCCCGCTAACCGTCCCGACAGGCACGACGTGCGCAAGACATCGCATAAGGGCAAATGACCCCGCGGGACTATAGCCCCGTAAGGCTATGTTGCCCCGCTGCAACGACAGTCAGGAAAGCCCCCCTTGCCGTACCCGCCGGCTGCTCTTAAATGGGCGAACAAATCTGTTCACCCCGTGTCGTTTTCGCTGTTCCAGGTGTCTTCCGGATGTCCGTGCACGCCCTTGCCCAGATCGACAATGCCCTGTCGGTGCTGGCACCCCGCGGCTTCACCCTGGGGTTGCATATCCGCTATTCGCGCCCGGTCAGGCGCGTGTCGACCTATCCCTCTCAATGGATCCAGACCTATACCCGCTGCAATCTGGGCGTCGGCGACCCGATGGTCATGTGGTGCGTCCTGAACGAGGGCCAGATCCGGTGGAGCGCCCTGACCCGCCTGCTGCCCGATCCGCTGAACGTGATGGGCCAGGCGCGCGATCACGGCCTGACCTACGGCGCGGCGCTGTCCTACGGCCCGGCCGAATCGCGGTCCTATATCGGGGCGTCCCATGGCGAGCGCGAGTTCACGGATGCCGAGATCGCCAGCATGGCCGACCTGCTGAAACGGGCGCATGACATGGTCGACCGCACCGCCTCGCTGCGTCCGATCCTGGTCGACGCGCTGGAGGCGATCGCCTGCGGCATGACCTATGACCAGGCCTGCGAGGCGCTTGGCATCTCCCGCACCGCGCTGCGCTATCGGCTGCGCATGGCGCGCACCGCCCTGGGGGTCGAAGACAACCCCCATGCGATCCGCAAGGCCATTGATGCGGGGCTGCTGAACGGGATCAGCGTGTCCGGGCTCAGCAAGGGGCTGCCCACGGGGCCCGACCAGGACTAGGCCGACTTGCGCCGGCGCCATTTCAGGCGCTTGGGCCAGTGCCAGCGACGGATCAGGCCCTTGCGCTTGCCCAAAGGCTCAAAGATCTTGTCGGGCCCTTCGGGGTCC
This sequence comes from Paracoccus marcusii, assembly GCF_028621715.1. Taxonomy (NCBI): domain Bacteria; kingdom Pseudomonadati; phylum Pseudomonadota; class Alphaproteobacteria; order Rhodobacterales; family Paracoccaceae; genus Paracoccus; species Paracoccus marcusii. Next base: position 519,147 of record NZ_CP117466.1, read on the forward strand.
AGGATCTCGTTCTCGGCCAGCCAGGCCTCGAAGCCGCTTAACTCGGGGATCTCATAGGGGATCAGGGTGCGGCCCTGCCCCTGCGTGCCGCGATTGGCATCGATCATCGCGATCAGGCTGCCATGTTCCTTGATGCCCTGCGTGACCTGACCGGGCGTCATCGCCAGATGTTCCGCCAGCAGGTCGTCGCGCAGCGCGGTGATCGTGGCGCGCGTCGCCTCGGCACCCGGACGTTCGGCGGCCAGCATCACGTCGCACTCCGTGTCCAGCCGCATCGAGCGGTTGTTGAAGTTCGACGACCCGACCCGCAGATAGGTGTCGTCGACGATCGTCACCTTGGCATGGACATAGATCTCGGCGCCCGCATCGGTCACCGGGTGATAGATGCGCAGCCGGTCGCGATGGTCCAGCTTGCGCAGCGCCTCGACCAACTGGGCGCGGGCGGTGTCCATCGCCATCGGCTCCAGCCAGCCTTGGGCGCTGACCGGGTTGATGATGACGATCTCGGGGGGATCGTCCTCGGCCAGGCGCTTGGCGATGGCCTGGGCGATGCGGCGGGATGCGAAATACTGACTTTCGGCATAGATGACCCGTTTCGCCCGCGCGATCAGGTCCAGATACATCTGCTCGACCTCGTAGGCCGGCTGGACGTCGGGAATGTCCGGACGGGTCCGCGCGATGGCCAGCGCCACGTCGCGGAAGGTGGGCTTGATCGCGTCGGGCCAGCATCCCGACGCGTCGCTGACCGCCGACAGCTCCTCGCCGCAGGCGATGCGCCAGCGGTCGCGGGCCAGATCGCCCATCGCCCGCGCGGCGGGTCCGTCAAAGGCGCTGGTCGCGTCGTGCCAGGGCTTCATCAGCTTGCCGCTGGCGCTGGTGCGGCGCGGATCGTCGTCCTTGTGTTCGCGCGTGTCCCACCGGCCCTCGGTCATGTCGATGCCGCCGCAGAAGGCCAGGCAGTCGTCGATGACGACGATCTTGTGGTGATGCGAACTGGCCAGCGGGTGCTTGCCGTCCAGGCGCAGCGTGATGCGCGGATGCATCTTCCAGCGCAGGATCGTCAACAACGTGCTGCCCCGGAACATCGCCTTGAAGGCACCGGTGTCCCACCGCAGCAGGCGCACGTGCAGCGTGGGGCGGCGGCGGGCCAGCCACATCACGAAATCGCCCAAGGCCGGGGGGCCGCCGTCCGCGGCGTCGCCCAGGTGGATGCGGGCGTCGAAGTCCCAACCGATCATCAGGATCGAATGGCGCGCCTGCAGCATGGCCTGGCGCACGGCACGGAAATATTCGTCGGCATCGGCGATGAACGCGAACCGCCCCGATTGTTCGACCCGCCAGCAGTTCCATCCCGGACGGGCCAGCCGATCACTCGAAGCATCCATGTTGTCCCGCCGTCCCTTTTGCTGCTGCCCCGCCATGCGGCGCGTCAGCGCAACACGAAGGGCGACCTTCGGTTCCATTAAGGAAGTGTTTGCCGCACGATCAAGGTCGACCGTGCGGCAGCGATCCGACCCTAGCCGAACAGCGCGTTACAGATCAACAGCATGGCCAGCGACGATCCCCAGGCCAGCGTGGTCGGCACCGACCACAGCAGCATCTGGTGCTTGGCCTGCTTGACGCCCAGCATCCGGTTGATGACCCAGAAGTAGCTGTCGTTGAAATAGCCGAAGACCATCGACCCGACGGCCGCGGCCTGGGCGGCAAAGACCATGTTCACGTCCGGCATGTTCATCAGGATCGGCGCCGAGATCGATGCGCCCGTGATCATCGCGACCGTGCCCGAACCCTGGATCAGGCGCACCAGAGAGCTGATCACGAATGGGATCAGCACCGCCGGGATGGCAAGACCCGCCACCGCCTGGCCGATCACGTCGCCCGCGCCCGAATCGCGCAGGACCGAACCCAGGGCCCCGCCCGCACCGGTCACCAGCAGGATGATGCCCGCGCTTTCGACGCCCTGCTCCATGTAGCCCAGCACCTCGTCGCGCGGACGGCCGGGCAGCAGGGTATAGATCGACACCAGAAGGCCGATGGCCACCGCGATCACCGGGTTGCCGAAGAAGGACATCGCCTGCACCAGCAGGTTCGTCTCCAGCGCCGGGTCGCCCGAGGTGCGCACGACCGCCGTGGCAATGGTGTTCAGGAAGATCAGCACGATCGGCAGCAGCAGCGGCAGCACCGACAGGCCCAGGGACGGCAGGACCTTCTGGCGGTCGTCCACGGCCTCCTCGAACTGACGATAGGCGGCCGAGAGGTCCTCGCCGGTGTCGGTCTGGATCATCCGCTCGATCCGGGGGCCCATGGCGCGGGCATAGAAGACGATGACCGCCATGCCGGGGATCGTGAAGACGATGCCCCACAGGATCATCAGCCCCAGATCGACGCCATAGATGCCCGCGACGCCCAGGGGGCCGGGGGTTGGCGGCACGGCATGGTGGGTCAGCATCAGCCCACCCGCCAGCGCGATGCCAAGCGTCAGCACCGACTTGCCCGACGACCGCGCCAGCGCCTTGACCAGCGGCGACAGGATCACGAAGGCGCTGTCGCAGAAGATCGGGATCGACACGATATAGCCCGTCAGGACCATCGCCCAGTCCTCGCGCTTCTTCCCGACCCACCGGATCAGCGAATAGGCCATCTGCTCGGCCGCGCCCGACACCTCCAGGATGCGGCCCATCATCACGCCGAAGCCGATGACCAGGCCGATGGTGGACAGCGTGCGACCGAAACCGCTGGTGATCGAATTGATCACCTCGGCGGGCATCATGCCGCCGATCAGGCCCGACACGGACGCGGCGATGACCAGCGCGATGATCGCGTGGACCTTGGTCTTCACGACCAGGAAGATCAGCAGGAAGATGGCAAAGCCAAGTCCTGCGATCAGCTGGAACTCCATTCCGGGTTCAGCCATGGGTTACTCCTCCACTGCGCCCGGCATGGGGCGCCTCCAGTTGAAAACGCTCAGCGATCCGCTAGAAACTGCGTCAGGATCGCGTCGAAATCGGTATCCGCGTCAAAGCCCAGGGCGCGCGCGCGGGTCACGTCGAAGGCGCCGGGCCAGCTGCAGACGATGGCCTCGATGCGCGCATCGCGGGTCAGGGCCACGCGGGCGCGGGCCTCGACGCCCACCAGCCGCTCCAGGCTGTCCAGCATCTGGGCCGGGGTCGCGGTGATGCCCGGCAGGTCCATGACGCGGTTGATGCCCAGATCGGCGGCGGGGATGCGGCCCGCGCGGACCAGGTTACTGACCGCCACGCCCGGAGAGCTGATCCACAGCCGCGTGTCCAGCGGCACCGGGCATTCCGACGCCTGCCCCGCCACCGGCTCGCGGATGATGCCGGAGACAAAGCTGGAGGCCGCGGAATTGGGCGCGCCGGGGCGCACGCAGATCGTGGGCAGGCGCACGGTCAGCCCGTCGACGAAGCCCTTGCGGCTGTATTCGCTGACCAGCAGTTCGCCGATGGCCTTGCCGCAGCCATAGGAGGACTGGGGCATCAGGGCCATGGTCGGCGGCACGATCTGCGGCATCTCTCCGCCGAACACGGCAAGCGAGCTGGTGAAGACGAAGCGCGGCGCGCGGTCCAGCCTGCGGCAGGCCTCCAGCAGCAGGCGGGTGGCGTCGACGTTGATGTGCAGGCCGGTGTCGAAATCCTCCTCGGACTGGCCCGACAGCACGGCCGCCAGGTGATAGACCGTGTCCGCGCCCCCCGACAGCGCGCGGGCCACGGCATCCGCTTCGTCGATGGAGCCGACCAGGCTCTCCACCCGCGCGTCATCGACCGGGCAGGCCACGCGGTCCAGCGACACGATGCGTTCCGCGCCGTCCTCCAGCAGGGCCGCGATCAGGCGCGCGCCCAGAAAACCGGCGCCGCCGGTCACGATGATGGTCATAGGCTCTCTCCCTTCAGGTCGGGGGCCAGGATCACCTGCACCCCCATCTCGCGCAGGGCGTCCGCCGCGCCTGCGTCGATGCCCGCATCGGTCACGACCGTGTCGAAGACCGAGACGGGCAGGATGTTCATCGCCGCCACCGCGCCGTATTTCGTCGAATCCGACACCAGCACGGCGCGCCGCGCGCGATCGACCGCGACGCGCTTGACCGGGCCCTTGGCCTCGGAGGGGGAACTCAGCCCCGCCACTGTCCAGGACGAGGTCGAGATGAAGGCGATGTCATAGTTGAACCGCGCCAGCGCCTCGGAGGCCGCACCGCCCACGCACGACTGGTTCGCGCGTTCGACCAGCCCGCCGCTGTGATAAAGCGTGCAGTCCGAATGCGTGGACAGCCAGGCGCAGATGACGAAGTCGTTCGTGACCACCGTCAGCCCCCGCCGCCCGGCGATCTGGCGCGCCAGCTCCAAGAGCGTCGTGCCCGCGTCCAGATAGATCACCATGCCGTCGCGGACCAGATCGGCCGCCGCCTGCCCCACCGCGCGCTTGGCACCGGTGTTCATCGCGGCCTTCTGCAGATGCGGCAACTCCTGCGCCAACCTACGCGACAGGCGCACGCCCCCGGTGACCGAGGACACGCGGCCCGCCTCCTCCAGTGCCTGGATGTCGCGGCGCACGGTCATGTGCGACACGCCCAGACGCTCGACCAGGTCGGCGATGCTGACGATGTCGCGTTCGGCCAGGCAGGACAGGATGAACTGCTGGCGTTCGGCCGGGATCATGGCACCGCGCGTAGATAGGGCGCGGCCCAGCCCAGACCGTCCTCGGTCCGGCCGCGCGGGTTGTATTCGCAGCCCATCGGCCCGTCAAAGCCGGTGCGATCGAAGGCCGCGAAGATCTCGGCATAGTTCAGCTCGCCCGTGTCGGGTTCGTGGCGGTCGGGGACGCCCGCGATCTGGACATGGCCATAGGCGCCCTTCAACCGCTCGATCCGGCGGATGATGTCGCCGTCCATGATCTGCGTGTGATAGACGTCGAACTGCAGCAGCACGTTGCGGCGATCCAGGCGTTCGATCAGGGCCAGCGTCGGGTCCTGATGGGCGATGAAGTATCCCGGCACGTCGCGGCTGTTCAGCGGCTCGATGCTGATGAACAGGCCGGCCGCGGCGGCCATGTCGGCGGCCTCGCGCAAATTCTCGGTCCAGACCGCCTCGCAGGCGGCGCGGTCCGGCTCATCGGCGGTGATCCCGGACATGACGTGGATGCGCGGGCAGCCCAGGCCCGTGGCATAGGTGATCGCCCGCTCCACGCTGGCGCGGAACTCAGTTCGCTTGGACGGACGCGCGGCAAAGCCCCGCTCGCCCCCCGCCCAATCGCCCGCAGGCGCGTTGATCAGCGACAGGCGCAGACCGTTGCGGTCCAGCCGGGTCTTCACCACCTCGATGGGGTGGTCATAGGGGAACAGGAACTCGACCGTGTCGAAGCCCGCGGCGCCCGCCCGGTCGAACCGGTCCAGAAAGGGCGCGTCGGTGAACAGCATCGAAAGGTTCGCAGCAATGCGGGTCATGTCAGTATCCTCCGCCCAGTTCGGCGATCTCGGCCTCGGTCAGGTAATGCAGCTTCTCGCCGCGCAGGATGAACTGCAGCTTGGCGGTCTCCTCCAGCTCCTCGGCGTTGTTCACGGCATCGTCGATGTCGCGGCCCAGCACCACGACCCCGTGCGAGGCCAGCAGGAAGGCCTGCGCGCTGCTGCCCTGCGCGGCTGCGGCCAGGTCCAGCCCGATCTGCGGCGATCCGGGACGCGAATAGGGAATGACCGGCATGTGCCCGATGCGCATGACGTAATAGGGGGTGAAGGGCCGGATCGCATTGTCGCGCGGCAGCCCCTCCAGGCAGGACAGCGCCGTCAGATAGGTCGAATGCAGATGCACGATGGCCCCCGCCTGCGGCCGCACGTCATAGAGCGCGCGGTGAAAGGCGAATTCCTTGGACGGCTTCGGGCCGGGCAGCGGTTCTCCATCCGCGCCGATCACCGACAGCGCATCGGCCGACAGGCGGCCCAGGCTGCTGCCCGTGGGGGTCACGGTGAAGCCGCCATCGGGGTTCCTGACCGACACGTTGCCCGCCCCGCCCACGGAATAGCCACGCTCGAACAGGCTGCGGCACAGCATGACCATGCGGTCGGCGGCGCTCATGCGCGGACCTCCTGCGCATCGGTGAAGAAGGTCTCGGCCCCGAAATTGCCGGATTTCAGCGCCAGCGACAGCGGCTTGTCCACCGCGCGGACCCAAGGCACGCCGGGCGCGATCTGCGGGCCGATGGCAAAGCCCGTGACCTTCAGCGCCTGCGTGACGGACCCCGAGGTCTCTCCTCCCGCGACGATGAAGCGGGTGATGCCGCCTTCGGCCAGACGCGCGGCGGCGGCGGCGAAGGTGCGTTCGACCGCCTCGGAGGCGGCGGCGCCGTGCTGTCCCTGGATCTCGCGCAGGCGCGCCGGATCGGCGGTCGCGGTGATCATCGGGGCACGGCCCTGCGGCTGCGCCAGCACCCATTCGGCCAGCTTGGCGCCATAGGCGTCGGCATCGGCCAAGCAGCGGTTCACATCCACGTCCAGCGTCGGCGCCTGTTCGCGATAGGCCGCGACCTGGCGGTTCGTCATCACCGAGCACGACCCCGAGATCACCACCGCCGGCCCCGCCAACGGCGCGCCCGCGTCCTGGGCCTGGGCATCGGCCCCGCCCGACACCGCCCGCGCGATGCCGTATCCCAGCCCCGACCCGCCGGTGACCAGCGCCATGTCCGCCACGGCCTGCCCGAGCGTCGCCAGATGCGCGTCGCTGATCGCATCCAGCACCACATAGCGCACACCGTCCGTCCGCAGCGCGGCAATGCGGTCGCGCACGGCCTGCGGCCCCTGATCGACGGTCGCGGCATCGACCAGCCCGCAACGGCCCTGCGCCTGCCCCTCCATCAGCCGGATCAGGCTGCTGTCGCGCATGGGCGTGATCGGGTGATCGCGCATCCCCGAATCCTGCAGCAGGTCCTGCCCCACGAACAGATGGCCCAGATAGACCGACCGCCCGTTCACCGGCAGCGCCGGGCAGATCACCGTGATGTCGGTGCCAAGGGCCGCCATCAGCGCATCGGCCACCGGGCCGATATTGCCCGCGGCCGTCGAATCGAAGGTCGAGCAGTATTTCTGATAGATCTGCGCGCAGCCCCGCGCCCGCAGCCAGTCCAGCGCGGCCAGGCTGTCGGCCACGGCTTCGGCCGCCGGGTTCGATCGGCTTTTGAGCGAGATCACCACCGCTTCGGCATCCACCTGCGCATCCGCGTCCGGCACACCGATCATCTGCGTGGTGGTCAGGCCGCCCGCGACCAGGAACCCGGCGATGTCGGTCGCGCCGGTGAAATCATCCGCGATGACGCCGATCTTCATGCCTTCGCCTCCGGCAGGGTGATGCCCGAGAAGGTCTTGATCACCGCGCTGTCATCCTCGCGCCCATGGCCCATGTTCGAGGCCTGCTGGAACATCGCGAAGGCGGTCGAGGCCAAGGGCAGCGGGAAGCCCAGGGCACGCCCGGTTTCCGTCACCAGCCCCAGATCCTTGACGAAGATGTCCACCGCCGAGGTCGGGGTGTAGTCGCCATCGACCACATGCTTCATCCGGTTCTCGAACATCCAGGAATTGCCGGCGGCGTTGGTCACAACGTCATACATCGTGTCCAGCGGGATGCCCGCGCGGGCGGCCAGGGCCATCGCCTCGGCACCGACGGCGATATGCACGCCCGCCAGCAGCTGGTGGATGACCTTGACCGTGGCACCCTGCCCGATATCAGGCCCGATGCGATAGGTCTTGGCGGCCACAGCCTCCAGCACCGGGGCCAGCGCCTCGAAGGCCGCATCCGGCCCCGAGGCCATCACGGTCATCGCCCCCTGCGCGGCCTTGGCGGCCCCGCCCGACACCGGCGCGTCCAGCATCAGGATGCCGCGCGCGGCCAGATCGGCGCCCAGGGCGCGCGCATCATCCGCCGACTGGGTGCAGCTGACCATGATCGCGCCGCCGGGTGCGATGCGGTCGGCAACGCCTCCCTGCCCCAGGATCACCTGACGCGCCTGCGCGCCGTTCACCACCAGCACGATCACCGCGTCGAAATCACCGCCGAGGCCCGCGACGCCATCCGCCACGCCCTCGGCCCCCTGAGCCGCAAAGGCGTCACGGCGGGCCGCATCCAGGTCGATGCCGCTGGTGGCCAGTCCGGCACGCAGGCAGGACAGCGCCGCCCCCATGCCCATGGACCCAAGGCCTACGACGCATACTCGATAGCGGGACGGGACGGACATCTGTGCTTCTCCCTGGTCAGATTTGGGGCGCAGTCAGTCACAAACGCGCGCGCAATGCAACAATTTATCTCAATAAGTCACGTTTTTTAACATCCCTGCTCGTCGTTGCGGTGATAGTTTTTTTCCGTTCCCGCAGATTTCACGGCCCGACAGCCACCGGACGGATTTACACCGCCGCGTGCCCGGCGTTCTGTCGGCAGCGGATCGCAACACCGGAGGGGACGACATGGCGACATCACTGGTACTGGAACGCAAGGGTCAGCTGGCGCTGCGCGACATCGCGCTGGATCAGGACCTGTCGCCCACCGACGTGCGCATCGCGGTCCATACGGTCGGCATCTGCGGGTCGGACGTGCATTACTATACCCACGGCAAGATCGGCCCCTTCGTGGTCGAGCAGCCGATGGTCCTGGGGCACGAGGCATCGGGCACCGTGGTCGAGGTGGGCGCCCAGGTCACGCACCTGAAGCCCGGCGACAGGGTCTGCATGGAGCCCGGCATTCCCGATGCGACCTCGCGCGCGGCCAAGCTGGGCATCTACAACGTCGATCCGGCGGTGCGGTTCTGGGCCACCCCGCCCGTGCATGGCTGCCTGACGCCGCAGGTCGTGCATCCGGCGGCCTATACCTACCGGTTGCCCGATCAGGTCTCCTTCGCACAGGGCGCGATGGTCGAGCCCTTTGCGATCGGCATGCAGGCCGCGTTGCGGGCACGCATCCAGCCGGGCGACATCGGCCTGGTCACCGGCGCCGGGCCCATCGGCATGATGACCGCGCTGGCGGCGCTGGCCGGCGGCTGCGCCAAGGTGCTGGTCGCGGACCTGGCCCAGCCCAAGCTGGACATCATCGGCGCCTATCCGGGCATCGAGACCGTCAACATCCGCACCACCCCCGCAGCCCAGGCGATCGCCGAGGGCACCGATGGATGGGGCGCGGACGTCGTCTTCGAATGTTCGGGGGCGGCCCCCGCGATCCTGGGCCTGCCGGCGCTGGCGCGTCCCGGCGGCACGGTCGTGCTGGTCGGCATGCCGGTCGATCCGGTGCCGGTCGACATCGTCGGCCTGCAGGCCAAGGAGCTGCGCATCGAGACGGTGTTCCGCTATGCCAACGTCTATGACCGCGCGATATCGCTGATCGCGGCGGGCAAGGTCGACCTGTCGCCGCTGATCTCGGCCACGATCCCGTTCGCGGACAGCATCGCCGCCTTCGACCGTGCGGTCGAGGCGCGCGACACCGACGTCAAGATCCAGATCCGCATGCCGGACTGAAACGCGCCTGAAAAGTATGACCGCCGCCCCGGCGTTTTGGAATGGCTGCAGCCCTGGGTTGCAGCCATTTCCCACCGGGCAAGGCACCCCTGGCGCGGCCATGCTGCATGGCAGCATTTTCATGCCGCGGTTCCCGTCCCGCTGATATGATGATTTTTCGGCGCCCGGTGTCAAAAAAGTATCTGAAGATTCGCCGTGCCGTCGTGGCCGCGTCCCGACCACCCGTGCTAGCAAAGGTCCAGCGCCTTGGAGGGCCGGCATCGCAGCAGCGGGCCGTGCTGGCGCGGAGAGGGGGAACGCGATGCAGCCAGATCTGGAACTGGTCCATATCCGCAAGGGTGAATCCTTTGCCGCGTGGCAGCACGGCTATCCCTTCCGCACGGTCCGCTGGCACTTCCATCCGGAATATGAGATCCACCTGGTCGTGGCGACGTCGGGCAAGTTCTATATCGGCGACCATGTCGGCGAATTCGGGCCGGGCCAGCTGATCATGACCGGACCGAACCTGCCCCAGAATTGGATCAGCGACATCCGCCCCGGACAGATCGTGCCCTGCCGCACCAAGGTCATCCAGTTCCCCGAAAGCTTCATCGAGGCCGCCCGCGGGGCATTCCCCGAGCTGGAATCGGCCCGGCACCTTCTGGAACGCAGCCGCCGGGGCCTGCTGTTCGACGACGACACCTCGCGTGCGGTGATGCCGCTGATGGGCAAGCTGATCGACGCGCGCGGCGTGCGCCGGCTGGGGCTGTTCTTCCAGATCCTGGACCTGCTGGCGACGGCGTCCAAGGCGCAGACGCTGGCCAGCCTGAGCTTTGTCATGGACATGCAGCGGGCCGAGGAATCGGACATGAACCGCGCCCTGGGCCATCTGCGGGAAAACCTGCTGGACGCGGTCAGCGAAACCGAACTGGCCGACCTGACCGGACAGAGCCAAAGCGCGTTCTCGCGATCGTTCAAGCGCCATACCGGGACCACGCTGGTCCGCTATCGCAACCAGATGCGGATCGACCTGGCCTGTCACATGCTGCTGTCGGACCCCGACGCCAAGGTCGCCGATATCTGCTTTGACGTGGGCTTTTCGAACCTGTCGAACTTCAACCGCCATTTTCTCAAGCTGAAGAAGATGTCGCCGTCGGAATTTCGCGCGACCTTCGCCGCCAACCAGACGATCCGCATGGCCAGCTGAACCCGCCACACCACCCCATACCCTGCGCGACGCGGTTCCCCATGCGGGCCGCGACCGGAGGGGGACTGCCGACTGCACATCGAAGGGAGGACTATGATGAATACCTTGCTCAAGACCGTATCCGCCGCCGCGCTGGGCTTTGTCGCCTCGGCCGGCCTTGCCGCCGCCCAGGACGACACGCTGAAGATCGGCATGACGTTCCAGGAGATGAACAACCCCTATTTCGTGTCCATGCAGGAGGCCCTGAACGAGGCCGCCGCCCAGATCGGCGCCGAGGTCATCGTTACCGACGCGGGCCATGACGTGGCCAAGCAGATCTCGGATGTCGAGGACATGCTGCAGCAGGGCATCGACATCCTGCTGCTGAACCCCACCGACAGCGCAGGCGTCGAATCGGCGGTGCGCATGGCCAAGGACCAGGGCGTGATCGTGGTCGCGGTCGACGCCAACGCCAACGGCCCGGTCGACACCTTCGTGGGCTCCAAGAACCGCGACGCGGGCTATCAGTCCTGCGCCTATCTGGCCGAAGCCCTGGGCGGCCAGGGAGAGGTCGCCATCCTGGACGGCATCCCGGTCGTGCCGATCCTGCAGCGCGTCGAGGGCTGCAAGGAGGCCCTGGCCGAGCACGAGGGCATCACCCTGGTCGACACCCAGAACGGCCGCCAGGACCGGTCCGTCGCCCTGGGCGTGGTCGAGAACATGATCCAGTCGCACCAGAACCTGGCCGGCATCTTCTCGGTCAACGACGGCGGTGCGATGGGTGCGCTGGCCGCGATCCAGGGGTCGGGCCGCGACATCAAGCTGACCTCGGTCGACGGCGCCCCCGAGGCGGTCAAGGCCATCGCCGACGGCGGCCCGTTCATCCAGACCACCGCGCAGTTCCCGCGCGACCAGGTCCGCGTGGGCCTGGGCATGGCGCTGGCCCAGTACTGGGGCGCGCGCGTGGTACCGACCGAGGTGCCGATCGACGTGCGCACGGTCGATGCCGAGAACGCGGCCGACTTCAGCTGGTGACGGACCCGGCCGCGCCCCCTACGGGGCGCGGCCGAACAAAGGGGGGCAAGATGCTGGAACTCAGGGGAATACGCAAAAGCTTCGGCCGGATCGAGGTCCTGCATGGCGTGGACCTGCATGTCCGCGCCGGAGAGGTGCACGCCCTTCTGGGCGAGAACGGCGCAGGGAAATCGACGCTGATGAAGATCGTCAGCGGCATCATCCAGCCCTCGGACGGCCAGATCCTGATCGACGGAGAGCCGCGCAGCTTTGCCACCTATGACGCGGCGATCGCGGCGGGCGTCGGCATCGTGTTCCAGGAATTCAGCCTGATCCCCGGCCTGACCGCGGTCGAGAACATGTTCCTGGCCCGCGAGATGCGCGGCCCCCTGGGCCTTCTGGACCGCAAGGCGATGCGGGTCCGTGCGCAGGCGATCCTGCGGCGGCTGGAGGTCGACCTGCCGCTGGACGTGCCCATCGCCCGCCTGTCGGTCGCCGAACAGCAGTTTGTCGAGATCGCCAAGGCGCTGTCGCTGGACGCCCGCATCCTGGTCCTGGACGAACCCACCGCGACCCTGACCCCGTCCGAGACCGAACACCTGTTCAAGGTTATGCGCGAACTGCGCGCCGCTGGGGTGGCCATCGTCTTCATCTCTCACCACCTGGACGAGATCTTCGAGATCTGCGACCGCATCACTGTGCTGCGCGACGGCGAATATGTCGGCAGCACCGATGTCGCCGACGTCACCATCGACCGCCTGGTCGAGATGATGGTCGGCCGCCGCATCGAGAACAGCTTTCCCCCCAAGCCCGCCCGCGACCCCGCGGCCCCCGTCGTGCTGGAGGCGGTCGAGGTGCAGCTGCGTCGCGGCGGCCCGGTATCGTCCTTTCAGCTGCGCGCCGGAGAGATCCTGGGCTTTGCCGGGCTGGTCGGATCGGGGCGCACCGAGACCGTCCTGTCGATCCTGGGCGAATATCCCGCCGCGCGCTGCAAGATCCGCGTGGACGGCGCCGAGGCGCGCCTGCGCGACCCGGCCGACGGGCTGGCCCGCGGCATCGGCCTTCTGCCCGAAAGCCGCAAGGAACAGGGGCTGATCACGGCCTTTTCCATCCTGCAGAACGTGTCGGTGAACAACTACGGCAAATATCGCCAAGCCCATTGGTTCATCGACTTCAAGAAGGAGCTGGCCTCGACCCAGGCCGCGATGGAGCAGGTGCGCGTCAAGGCCCAGGGCCCGCGCGCCCGCGTCGACACCCTGTCGGGCGGCAACCAGCAGAAGGTCGTCATCGCCCGCTGGCTGAACCACCAGATGCGGGTGCTCATCTTCGACGAACCCACGCGCGGCATCGACGTCGGCGCAAAGGCCGAAATCTATCAGCTGATGCGCCGGTTCACGGCGCAGGGATACGCCATCATCATGATCTCGTCAGAACTGCCGGAAGTCATCGGCATGGCCGACCGGGTCTGCGTCTTCCGCTCGGGCGGGATCGTCGCGACGGTCGAGGGGGACGCGATCACCTCGGAAGGGATCATGACACATGCAACCACGGGAAAGGTCCACCATGTCGCATGACGCAAACACCGCCAGGCACCGCGCCTTCGACTGGCTGCTGCATTCGCCCCTGGCGCTGCCCCTGGTCGGGCTGATCGTGGTGTCGGTGCTGATGGCCTTCGCCAGCGACAACTTCTTCACCGTGAACAACATCCTGAACGTGCTGCGGCAGGTGTCGGTCGTGGGCATCCTGGCGGTGGGCATGACCTTTGTCATCCTGACCGGCGGGATCGACCTGTCGGTGGGCGCGGTCATGGCGCTGGTGGGCACGGTCGCGGCCGGGATCATGGTGAACATGGGCCTGCCCGGCGGGGTGGGCATCGCCGCCGCCCTGCTGGTCGGGCTGGGGCTGGGTCTGTTCAACGGCGTGCTGGTGGCTTGGGGCAAGATGCCCGCGATCATCGTGACCCTGGCCACGATGGGCATCGCCCGCGGGCTGGGTCTGATCTATTCGGGCGGCTATCCGATCAGCGGGCTGCCGGGCTGGGTGTCCTGGTTCGGCGTGGGCCGGGTGGGCATCATGCCCGTGCCGGTGATCATCATGATCGTCGTCTATGCACTGGCCTGGCTGCTGCTGCAGCGCACGCCCTTCGGCCGCCACGTCTATGCCATCGGCGGCAACGAGACCGCCGCCCGTCTGTCCGGCGTGCGCACCCGGCTGGTCAAGCTGGCGGTCTATGCCATCTCGGGGCTGACCGCGTCGCTGGCCGCCATCGTGCTGACCGGCCGCCTGATGAGCGGCCAGCCCAACGCCGGGGTGGGATTCGAGCTGGACGCCATCGCGGCGGTCGTCCTGGGCGGCACGGCCATCGCCGGTGGGCGCGGGCTGATCCTGGGCACGCTGATCGGCGCGGTGCTGCTGGGCATCCTGAACAACGGCCTGAACCTGGTGGGCATCAACCCCTACATGCAGGACGTCATCAAGGGCCTGATCATCCTGCTGGCGATCTATATCGGGCGGGAATGGCGCTAATGGACCGGTACCTGATCGGCATCGACGTCGGCACCGGATCGGCGCGGGCGGGCGTGTTCGACGCCACGGGCGCCGCGCTTAGCACCGGGAAATGCGACATCGCCATGCACCGCCCCGACGGGGTGATCGCCGAACAGTCCAGCGCGCAGGTCTGGGACGCGGTCTGCGCCGCGACCCGCGCCGCGGTGGCCCAGGCCGGGATCGACCCGGCCCGCGTGGCAGGCATCGGGTTCGACGCCACCTGTTCGCTGGTGGTGGTGGGCGATACGCCCCTGGGCGTGGGCGACCCCGCCCATCCCGACCGCGACATCATCGTCTGGATGGACCACCGCGCGGTCGACCAGGCGGCGCGCATCAATGCGGGCGGGCACGACGTCCTGCGCTATGTCGGCGGGCGCATCTCTCCCGAAATGGAGACGCCCAAGCTGCTGTGGCTGCGCGAAAACCGGCCCCAGGTCTTTGACGCGGCGCGCCATTTCTTCGACCTGACCGATTTTTTGACCTGGAAGGCCACGGACAGCACCGCGCGGTCGACCTGCACGGTGACCTGCAAATGGACCTATCTGGCGCATGAGGACCGGTGGGACGCCGATTACTTCCGCGCCATCGGCCTAGGCGTGCTGGCCGACGAAGGCTTCGTCCGCATCGGCACGCAGGTCGTGCCGCCCGCCACGCCCCTTGGCGCGGGCCTGACCGCCGATGCGGCGCGCGCCATGGGCCTGCGGCCCGGCATCGCCGTCGGCGCAGGGCTGATCGACGCGCATGCGGGCGGGGTCGGCACCGTGGCCGCGATGGGCGATCCGGTCGACACGGTGGGCTATGTGTTCGGCACATCGTCCTGCACCATGACCACGACGCGGGACCCGGCCTTCGTGCCGGGTGTCTGGGGGCCCTATTTCTCGGCCATGGTGCCGGGCATGTGGCTGAACGAGGGTGGGCAGTCGGTCGCGGGTGCCGCCATCGACCACCTGCTGCGCCTGCACCCCGCCCATGACCGGGCGGTCGACGCCGCCCGCGCGCAGGGCCGGTCCCTGCCCGAATGGCTGGCGGACCAGGCCGCGCCCGACGCCGTGCGGCAGGCGGCCCACCTGCATGTGGTGCCCGAATTCCTGGGCAACCGTGCGCCCTTTGCCGACCCCCATGCCCGCGCCATCGTCAGCGGCCAGGGGATGGACACGGACCTGGCATCCCTGATCTCGCTGTATGTCGCGGGGGTCTACGGGCTGGGTTACGGCCTGCGCCAGATCATCGCGACCCAGGCCGCCCACGGGGCACCGGTCGCGCGCATCGCCATCAGCGGGGGCGCGGGCCGCCATCCGCTGATCCGCAAGCTGCTGGCCGATGCGACCGGCCTGCCCGTGGATGCCGCGGCGGCGGACGAGCCCGTTCTGCTGGGCGCGGCCATGCTGGGCGCGGTCGCGGGCGGGGTGTTCCCCGACCTGGCATCGGCCATGCCCGCCATGTCGCGCGTCCTGACCACCCATCATCCCGACCCCGACAGCCAGCGGCTGCACGCCGCGCGCCATCGGGCCTTCCTGACGCTTCAGGCCACCGCCCGCGACCTGCGCAGCGACATCGACGCCGCATTGAGAGGAGACCACGATGCCCTTCACGGATAGATCCGTCATCATCACCGGCGCGGGCAAGGGCATCGGCCGGGCCACCGCCATCCTGCTGGCCGAACGCGGCGCGCGGGTCACGGCCATCAGCCGCACGCAATCCGATCTGGACAGCCTGGACGCCCGGGCCATCGTGGCCGACCTGTCCGACCCCGCGGCCGCGCGCGATGCCATGGCCCAGGCCGGGACCTGCGACTTCCTGGTCAACTGCGCCGGCACCAACGTGCTGGAGGGGCTGCTGGATCTGACCGACGCGGGCTATGACACGGTGATGGACATCAACCTGCGCAGCGCGCTGATCTGCGCGCAGGAGTTCGCCCGCGCCCGGATCGCCGCGGGCGGCGGCGGAGCCATCGTCAACGTCACCAGCATTGCGGGCCATCGCGGATTCCCCGACCACGTCGCCTATGCCGCGTCCAAGGCCGGGCTGGAGGGCGCGACCCGCGTCATGGCGCGCGAACTGGGCCCCCACGGCATCCGCGCCGTGGCCATTGCGCCCACCGTCACCCTGACCGAACTGGCCGCCGCCGCCTGGAGCGCGCCGGCCAAGCGCGACCCGATGATGGCCCGCCACCCGATGGGCCGCTTTGCCGAGGCCGAAGACGTGGCCCGCGCCATCGCGCTGCTGCTGTCGGACGATGCGGGCCTGATCACCGGGGCGGTCCTGCCCCTCGACGGCGGCTTCCTGGCCGTCTGACCGAACACCATCCCAAGGAGAATACCATGTCCCAAGACCTGCACGGCAAGGTTGCCGCGATCACCGGGGCCGCATCGGGCATCGGGCTGGCCGCCACGCGCGCGCTGCTGGAGGCGGGTGCCCGCGTGGTGCTTGTCGACCGCAACGCCGACGCGCTGGACGCGCTGACGCGCGAGCTGGGCGCAGACGCGATCGCCCAGGTCACCGACCTGCTGGACGCGGACAGCTGCAACGCGATGGTGCCGCAGATCCTGGACAAGGTCGGCCAGATCGACATCATGCTGTGCAACGCGGGCAGCTATATCGGCGGCGATCTGGTCGACACCAACCCGGCCGCCATCGACCGCATGTTGAACCTGAACGTCAACGCGGTGATGAAGAACATCCATGCGGTGGCCCCCCACATGATCGAACGCGGCACGGGCGACATCATCGTCACCAGCTCCATCGCCGGACACGCGCCGATCCACGTCGAGCCGGTCTATACCGCGTCGAAATGGGCCGTGACCTGTTTCGTCCAGACCATGCGCCGCCAGCTGATGGGCCACGGCGTGCGGGTGGGACAGGTCTCTCCGGGGCCGGTCATCTCGGCCCTGCTGGCGGATTGGGAACCCGAACGCCTGCAGCGCATGAAGGATGCCGGCGCCCTGATCGAACCGGTCGAGGTCGCGGACGCGCTCATGTACATGCTGACGCGCCCGCGCAACGTGACGATCCGCGACATGATCGTGCTGCCCAGCAACTTCGACGTCTAGGCGAACGCCTCGCTGGTGCCGCGCGACAGGTGCCCCCCGGTGGGATCGCCCACCGGGACGCCGTCCTGCGCGATGGTCCGGCCGCGCAGCAGGGTGCGGACCGGCCAGCCGGTGATCTCCATCCCCTCGTAGGGCGTGTAGTCGCAGCCATGGTTCAGCTGCGCCTGCCGGATCGGCCGGGTCAGGGTCGGGTCCCACAGCGCCAGGTCGGCATCCGCGCCGATGGCGATGCTGCCCTTCTGCGGATAGAGGCCATAGAGCCGCGCGGGGTTGGTCGAGGTCAGCGCCACGAACCGCTGCAGGCTGATGCGCCCCTTGCCGACGCCTTCGGAAAACAGGATCGGCAGGCGGGTTTCGACCCCCGGAATGCCGTTCGGCACGTATTTGAAAGACGATCGCGCGCGGGGCGTGTCCTTGCCCGTGGCGTCGATGCGAAACGGGCAATGGTCGGACGAGAAGATGTCGAAGGTCCCGTCCCGCAACCCCTGCCAGATCGCCGCCTGGCTGTCCGCATCGCGCGGCGGCGGGGAACAGACGTATTTCGCGCCGTCGAAATCCATGTTCAGCCCGCGCAGGTCGTCCGCGGTCAGGGCGATGTATTGGGGGCAGGTCTCGGCGTGAACTTTTAGGCCTCGGGCCCGGGCCCACTGGATCTGCTCCATCGGGTCGCGGCCCGAGACATGGACGATCACCACCGGCACGTCGATGAGCTGGGCGTGGCTGATGGCGCGGTGCGTGGCCTCGCGTTCGGCGATCTGGGCGTGGGCCTGACCGTGGTAATAGGGCGCGGTGCGGCCCTCGGCCTCCAGGCGGCGGGTCAGGTGGCGGATGGCGTCATGCCCCTCGGCATGGACCATGACCAGGGCGCGTTCGCGGCGCGCCACCTCGAACACGTCCAGGATCTGGGCGTCGTTCAGGACCAGGTCGTCATAGGTCATGAAGACCTTGAAGGACGTGTACCCGTCGCGCACCAGCGCCGGCAGTTCCTGCCCCAGCACCTGGGGGGTCGGGTCGCTGACGATCAGGTGAAAGGACACGTCGGTATGGCAATATCCCTCCGCCTTGCGGTGGTAATCCTCGACGCAGGCGCGCAGCGACTGGCCCCTGATCTGCAGCGCGAAGGGCAGCACGGTCGTGTTGCCCCCCGCCGCCGCCGACCGGGTGCCGCTGGCGAAGCCGTCCGCCATGGTCGTGCCGTCCGAGGTCGGCTGGTCCAGATGCACATGCGCGTCGATACCGCCCGGCAGGACCAGCAGCCCCGTGGCGTCGATCCGGTCGGCCCCGGTCAGCCCCTGCCCGATCTGCGCGATGCGCCCGTCGCGGATGCCGATATCGGCGGCATAACTGTCGGCGGCAGTGACCACCGTGCCGCCGCCGATGACCAGGTCCAGCCCGCTCATGCGACGATCCGGGCCAGCGCGTCGGTCAGGCGGTCGACCTGATCCAGCGTGTTGTAATGCACCATCGACACGCGCAGCACGCCGCCGTCCTGATCCTCGCCCAGATGCTCGACCAGACGGCGCGAATGGAAATCGCCGAACCGCATGGCGATGCCGTGATTGTCCATCGCGCGGGCGACGGCGCCGGAATCGACACCGTCGAACTTGAACGCGATGGTCGGCACGCGGGTGCTGTCGCGATTGACCGATCCGCCGATGACGCGGCAGTCGTTGCGCGCCGACAGCCAGGCCAGCAGGCGGTCGGTCAGCGCATCCTCCTGCGCGGTGATCAGATCGAAGGCGGCCTCCAGCAGGGCGCGGTCGTCGCCCGTGGCGCCGTGATGGCGGGCCAGCGTGGTCAGGTATTCAAGGATGCCGTCGGTGGCATAGGCGGCCTCATAGCTGGGATTGCCGGGCTCCAGCTTGGCCAAAACCTTATCCTTGCCATAGAAGTAATGGTACAGCCCGTCCAGTTCGGCCAGCAGGTCGTATTTCCCGTACATCAGCGCCCCGTGCGGGCCATAGGCCTTGTACAGGCTGAAGACATAGTAATCGACGTCCCAGGCCTGCACGTCGATCAGCCGGTGCGGCGCATAGGCGACCGCATCGACGCAGATCCGTGCGCCGCGGTCATGGACGAAACGGGCGAAATCCGCGACGGGATGCACCTGCCCCAGGATGTTCGACACATGCGTCACGCAGACCAGACGGGTGCGGTCGGTCATCAGCGGGGCCAGATCGGCCAGCTGCAGGTCCATCGTGTCCGCGTTCAGCGGCCACACCTTGAGGGTGACGCCGAACTCCTCCAGCCGGGTCCAGGGGCCGATGTTGCTTTCGTGATCGGCCATGGTGACGATGACCTCGTCGCCCGGCACGAACTGGCGGCGCATGGCCTGCATCAGGTTGCCCATCAGCACGGTGGTCGAGGGGCCGAAGACGATCTCCTCGGGGCGGGCGGCATTGACCAGCGTCGCCGCGGCGCGACGGCCCGCCATCAGCGCCTCGGCCGCGGCCTGCGACACCGCATAGCTGCCCCCGATCTGGACGTTGCGGTGCGTCAGGAATTCGACCATGCGGTCCAGGGCGGGCTGGGCGATCTGCGCGCCGCCGGCATTGTCGAAGAACACCCAGTCCTGCGTCAGGCCGGGGAATTGGGACTGCACATAGGCCATGTCCAGCTGTGTCATCGGGGTCGTCCTTCAGTGGTTCAGCACGGCGCCCAGGAAATTGCGCGTGCGTGGTTCTTGGGGGTCGGACAGCACCTGCGCGGGCGGTCCCTGTTCGACGATCTGGCCCGCATCCATGAAGATGACGCGGTCGGCCACCTGGGACGCGAATCCCATCTCGTGCGTGACGACGATCATGGTGGTGCCCGTCCGGGCCAGATCGCGCATGACGTCCAGCACCTCGCCCACCATTTCGGGGTCCAGCGCGCTGGTCGGTTCGTCGAACAGCATCACCTGCGGCTCCATCGCCAGCGCCCGGGCGATGGCCACGCGTTGCTGCTGGCCGCCGGACAGATGCTCGGGGTACTTGTCGGCCTGGCTGGAAATGCCCACGCGGGCCAGCAGGCGGTCGGCTTGGGCCGCGGCATCCGCCCGCGTGGTGCGGCGCACGCGGCGGGGCGCCAGCATGACGTTTTCACGCACCGTCAGATGCGGGAACAGGTTGAAGGACTGGAACACCATACCGACCTCGGCACGCACGCGGGCCAGCGCGCGGCCGGTGGTGACGGGGGTGCCGTCAACGCGGATCTCGCTTGCGGGGTCGAACCCCTCCAGGCGGTTGATGCAGCGGATCAGGGTCGATTTGCCGGACCCCGACGGGCCGATGATGCACACCACCTCGCCCTTGGCGACGTCCAGGTCGATGCCGCGCAGGGCCTCGAAGCTGCCATAGGACTTCCGCAGGTTGCGGATGCTGACGAAACCGGCCATCTCAGCGCCTCCGTGCCGCAAAGCGGCGTTCCATGCGCGACACCAGCGCGACCAGCGGCCACAGGAACGCGATATAGATCACCGCCGCCACGATCAGCGGCGTGGGGTTCGCGGCCAGGGCCTGCGCCTGCGTCGCCTGCTTCAGCAGGTCGGGCATGGCCACGACCGATGCCAGCGCGGTGTCCTTGACCACGTTGATCGAATTGTTGGTCAGCGGCGGGATGACGATCCGCACCGCCTGCGGCAGGATCACCTCGGTCATGGTCTGGCGGCCGTTCAGGCCCAGGGCGGCGGAGGCCTCGAACTGGCCCTTGGGGATCGCCTCGATGCCGGCGCGAAAGATCTCGGCCGTATAGGCGCCCGACACCAGCGTCAGCGCGCTCATGGCGGATGCGAAGGGCGACAGGCGCAGGCCCACGAAGGGCAGCGCGTAATAGACGATGATCAGCAGCACCAGCAGCGGGATCGACCGGAAGATGTCGATATAGAGCCGTGTCACGAACCGGACCGGGCCGGGCCCGTACAGCCGCGCCATCGCCAGCCCCAGGCCCAGCACCAGCCCCGCGACGATGCTGGCCGCCCCCAGCTGCAGCGTGATCCACAGACCCTGCAGCAGCATGGGAAAGGTCCGCCGCATCACCTCGGCGTTCAGGAAGGTGTCGAAGATATCCATGTGCATCCCTTCGGGTCCGGGACGGGCCCGGACCCGGCTGTCGGATCAGTTGAGCGTCGGCATCGGCAGAACGGTGACGGTGGACGACTCCGCATCGGGGGCGACGCCGAACCATTTCTCGTGCAGCTCGGCCACCACGCCCTCGGTCTTCAGCGCGTCCAGGATGGTGTTGACCTCCGTCGCCAGTTCGGCGTCCTTGGCGAACATCATCGAATACTTCTCTCCGGTCGGGATGCGTTCGACGACGGCCAGCTGCGGCTTGTCCTTGACGTAGTACTGCAGCGCCGGGATGTCCGACACGTACCCGTCGATCCGCCCCGCCTGCAGGTCCAGCATCGCGGGCGCCAGCCCCTCATAGCGGCGGATGTCGGCGAACCCGTATTCGGCCTGGTTCTCGGTCGCCCACATGTCGCCGGTCGATCCGGTGTCGACGCCCACGACCTTGTCCTTCATCTCGGCCAGCGATTTCGGCCCCTCGGCCAGGGCGGTCAGCGACTGGTCGCTGTCGTAATAGGGCTGGGCGAAGGTCACCGATTCCAGGCGTTCGTCGGTGATGGTGATGGAGCTGGTCGCGATGTCGATCCGCCCCGACTGCACGGCAGAGAACAGCCCGTTGAAGGGAATGTTCACCGTCTCGACCTCGGCGCCCATGCGTTCGGCCACGGCGGCGACCAGGTCGATCTCGAAGCCCACGAACTGGCCGGCATCGTCCTGGAACTCCCACGGGACGTTGCCGATGTTGGCGCCCACCGTCAGGGTCTCCTGTGCCGAGGCGGCAAGGGCCGAACCGGCAAGCAGCACCAGTGCCATCGCCGTGCGGCGCATCCTTTTTCCGTGCATGATCATCTCCCCGTCTTTATGATTCTGGATTGACCGGCCAAACCGGTCTGACCAGTATCAAGCCACGGGCCGATCCGGTTTGCAATGGTCGTGGTTCCTGTGCAGATGGATGGCGGACACGATGCCGACGGAAAGGGCAATGCGAGGGTGATGTGGGACAAGGGACCGGTGACGCAGACCATCGCGCGTCGCCTGCAGGAGATGATCCGGTCGGGCGAACTCAAGGCCGGAGAGCGACTGCCGTCGCAGCGGGTGCTGTCGGAACAGCTGAACGTGTCGCGCCCGTCGCTGCGCGAGGCGCTGCTGACGCTGGAGACGTTGGGCCTGGTCCAGACCCTGCCCGCGCGGGGGACCTTCGTGATGGACCCGGCAACGCGGCCCGCGCAGACGACATGGCGCTATGACGATGCCCACGATCTGCGCGAGGTGTTCCAGACCCGCCTGCTGATCGAGGGAGAGCTGGCGCGGCTGGCCGCATCCGCCATCACCCCCGATGCGCTGGCCGGCCTGCAATCGGCCGCCGCCCAGTTCGAGCAGGCCTGGGCGCAGGGCGACCTGGTCGCCCATGTGGACGCGGACCTGGCCATGCATCAGGGCATCGCGCAGGCCTGCCCGAACCGGATGCTGGCCACGCTTTACAGTACCGTCAGCCAGCTGCTGACCGAAACGCAGCGCCAGCCGATCCCGAACACCGACCCCGATCGCATGGCGCAGTCCATCGCCGAACACCGTGCCATCCTGGCCGCGATGGAACGGCGCGATCCCGACGCGGCGCAGGCGCATATGCGCGACCACATCCGCAACACCGCGCGCTGCGCGGGCCTGCAGATCTAGCGCGCCCCGAACGCTCTGCGCGCGCTTTTTGGCAAAACCCGCTTGACGGCCCTGCGCCAGTCTTTTAGATCGCCGCTACTCGTGGCGGAGTAGCTCAGTTGGTTAGAGCAGCGGAATCATAATCCGCGTGTCGGGGGTTCGAGTCCCTCCTCCGCTACCAGTCATCCCCCAGATGCAATCTTGCGAATCCTGCCCCAGGTGGTCTGCGGCCATATAATTGTTTTGCAGTCACAAAGCCCCCTCGCTGCCGGAATACATCACGTCCAGCACGCGATGGGCTGCGTCGGTCCGACAGGTCCATGGCGCCTCGGCCCCGGTGACGGCCGCCTGGACCTCGGCGCCTGCCTGCGTTTCGGTCATGGTGACGACGGTGACGGCGGACAGGCCCCTGCCCACCTGGGCCGCGATTGCCGCGCGGCAGGCGGTGGCGGCGGGGCCGGTCAGGTCGTCACCGACGCAGGCGGCCAGCGGCAGCGCCGCCAGCAGGGCAAGGGTGGTCCTGACGATCATGCGGCGGTCTTCCGATCCAGCGGTGATTCGCGCAGACCAGTCAACCATGCCGGCCGCGACCCGGCTATCGGATCGGCGACATGCGAAAGGGCCCGCGGCGATGCCACGGGCCCCTGTCGTCACGCCGGATCGGCGATCATTCGGCCGGCATCGCCTCGACCGAGATGCGGACCTCGACCTCGTCGGACACGGCGGGGGCGAACATGCCGGCGTTGAAGTCGCTGCGCAGCAGGGTGGTGGTCGCGTCAAAGCCCAGCCAGGGCTTGTTCTCCATCGGGTGGGTGCCCTGCTGGTTCAGCGTGGTGTCCAGCACGACCTCCTTGGTGACGCCGTTCAGGGTCAGATCGCCGGTGATCAGCGCGGTGGTGTCGCCGGTGACCTCGATGCCGGTGGACTTGAAGGTCACCTCGGGGGCGGCACCCTCGGCGCCGAAGAAGTCGGGCGACAGGAAGTGCTCGTCACGGCCTGCAAAGCCGGTCATCAGCGAAGCGACGGGGAACGTCGCCTCGACCGAGGATGCGGCCGGGTCCTCGGCGTCGAACATGATCGTGCCGGTGATGTCGCCGAACATGCCCGTCGTGGTCGAGAAGCCCAGGTGGCTGTAGTCGAACACGATCTGGCTGTGCGAGGTGTCCAGGCTGTAGGTTTCGGGCGCGGCCAGGGCGGCACCGGCGACGAGGGCGAAAGCGGCGGTCAGGGCGGTCGTTTTCAGCATCGGAATCTCCGTTTGTTGTGGGGGCACCATCCTTGGAAGCGGCCCGTGGGGCAACTAGCGATGCGCGAACAGGGGCTGTCAGCCAGCGCACATCACCGTGTGGCGGTCAGCGCGACGGTCAGGTCCACCTCGAACCCCACCGTGCTTTCGTCGGCATATCCCGCCCCCACCTGCCAGTCGCGGCGGTCCATCACGGCCTGCCCCTGCATCACGGCGACGCCGTCCGTGATGGTCAGATCGAAGGGCAGCGTGACGGGCATCTGCTGGTCGCGCAGGCGCAGCGGTCCTTCGGCGACATAGCCCGCGCCCTCGGGTCGGATCGTGCCCTCGAAGACCGCGGTGGGATGGGCGGCCACGTCGAAGAACTCGGCTCCCTTGGCCTGGTCGGTGACGGTGCCGATGGTGACGCTGTCCATGTTGATGGTCACCGTCACGGCGCCCGTGCCGCTGTCCGGGTCGAACGTGATCGCCGCCGTCCAGTCGGCAAAGCTGCCGGTCACGGTCGATCCCATCTGGCGCACGGCAAAGCCGAGTTCACCGTCGGTGACCTGCCATTCGGACGCCGCCTGTTCCAGCGTCGCCACCGGGGCCGCGTCGCGCGGCGCGGTGGCCAGCGCATAGGCCGCCCCCGCCCCGAAGACCGCCACCGCGACCAGCGCCGGCAGCGCGTGGCGGGCGGCGATGCCCCGGCCCGCGGGCACGCCCCGCGTCATGCGGCCCAGCACCCCGTCGCGGTCGATCACCGCATGCTTGATGGCGCCCGCCACATGCAGGACCACCGACCCGATCAGCAAGAAGGCAAAGACGTGATGCACCTGGGCCATGACCATCGCCAGGGCGGGCGATTTCGGCACCAGCGGCAGCCCCTGCCCCAGGGGCCACAGGATCGGCGCGAACCCGTCGGTCGCGGCATGTTCGATCCAGCCCGTCACCGGCACCAGCACCATCGACCCATAAAGCGTCCAATGCACCGCCTCGGCCAGCAGGGTCTCCAGCCGGCGTTCGGGGTGGACGGGGGCGGGGCGCGTCTGGGTCAGCGCCCAGCCGATGCGCGCCAGCGCCACGACCAGCGCCGCAAGACCCAGCGTCTTGTGGAACGAGAACACCTGCACCTTGAGCGCCATCTGCTCCAGCGGGATGCGTTCGGCCCACAGGCCTAGGGCGATGTTGGACAGGATGATCAGGGCGGTCAGCCAGTGCAGGCTGCGGGCGACGCTGCCATAGCTGGCTTTGGTGTTCTGGCGCATGGGGGGCCTTCGATGCGGATTTTTCCCCTGATAGCGCGTTTCGCGGATGCGCGGCACTGCCTTGGCCGCACATCCGCTGTGCGGGTCGTCACAATTCGACGACGCGCCGCTTGATCATCGCGGTCTGCGCCGCCAGCCCCATGCGCACGGCCCAGATGCCGTCCTGGACGCTGACGTCGGGGCGGTCGCGCTGGCCGCGGACAAGTTCCAAGAACCCCCGGTGCTGATAGAAGGTCGAGCCGTTGTGATCCCCCGCATCCAGCAGCGTCGGGTCCACGGGGATCACGTGGACCTGCGGCCCGCGGGGTTCGCGGGGCGACACGACGACCTGCGCCACGGGCGGATCGCCCAGATGCGCGGGCCAGAAGCGCGTGGGACCGGGCACGAAGGCCTCGATCTTGCCGCGGGGGCCCACGGCGCTGATCTCCTCCTGCCAGCGCGATCCTTCGGCGAACATGCACAGCTCCAGCATGGCGCGGGTGCCGTCGGCAAAGTCCACCGCGACATAGCCGTGGTCGAAGATGTCGGGCGTCCGGCCGTCATGCACCTCGTCCAGGTGGTTCAGCGCCTGCCCGCCGGTCGCCATCACGCGGACCGGGTCAGACCCCAGCGCCAGCCGCATCAGGTCGAAGAAATGGCAACACTTCTCGACGAACGTCCCGCCGCTGTAGCGGTTAAAGCGGTTCCACTGCCCGACCTTGGACAGGAACGGATAGCGGTGTTCGCGGATACTCAGCATGCGGATGCCGCCGGTGGCCTCCTGGGCCATCTCCAGCAGCCGGGCGACGGGGGGCATGTAGCGGTACTCCATCGCGACCCAGACCGGCGCCGCGTGCCGTGCGGCCAATTCCGCCACCGCCGCCGCGTCCGACGCCTGGGTGAACAGCGGCTTTTCCACCAGCACCGGCAGCGGCCTGTGCGCGGCCACGGCCTGCAGCTGTTCGACATGGCGGTGGTTCGGGCTGGCGATCAGCAGGCAGTCCAGCCCCGGATGCGCCAGCAGGTCGGCCACGCTGTCGACCATGCGCGCACCGGGGGCCAGCGCCGCGGCGCGGGCGCGCATGGTGGCATCGGGTTCGAAGATGGCACCGATGGCGGTGCCGGGCAGCAGGGCGATGTTGCGCAGGTGTTCCTGGCCCATCATCCCGCAGCCGATCACGCCATAGGTGATCACGCGGCTGTCTTGCATGGTCATGGGATCTCCTTAGACGAGGCGCTGGACATAGAGCGCGCGGTCGGTGTCGTACCAGGTGCGCGAGAATTCGACCGCGTCCTGGGTCTGCGCCCAGGACAGGCGCTGGATGAAGGCGGTCGTGCTGCCGGGGCGGGGCGTGAAATCGGGCGGCGCCCAGTCGGGCACAATGCCCAGGCCGACGCGATCCTCGGCCCGGGTGATCCACAGCTTCAGCGCCCGCTTATAGGTCAGGTACAGCGAATCCTGGACCATCTCGGGGGGAATGGCCCCGGCCCCGCCGTCCAGCCAGATCTCCTCGACCGCGATGGGGGTGTCGTCCAGGAACCGCAGGCGCCGGAACCGGGTGCCGTGATCGGCGCTGCCATAGGCGGGCTGGCCGGCATCCTTGGGATGCGATCCGACCGACAGCAGACGCGCGCGCGGCAGCCCGCCCCCGCCCTGCGCATGTTCCAGCCGGAACATCGAATAGACCGCCCGCGTCGGTTCGCCCGCCCGGATGTAGTTCCCCGATCCCTGCCGACGGTCCAGCAGGCCCTGCGCCTCCAGTTCGGCCAGCGCCTTGCGCAGGGTCCGCACGGTGGTGTCATGCGCCTGGGCCATCTGGCGTTCGGGCGGCAGCTTCTGGCCATCGACCAGACGACCCGCGGCGATGTCGCGAATCATCATCTCGGTGATCTGCAGGTGGATCGGCAACGCGTCCGACCGATGTTCGCCTGCCCCTGCCACGACCGTCCCCCGGTAAATTGATACACCATTGATTTACACGATGGGGGACGCTATGCAAAGGGAAATCCGACGCCGTCCCGGGAGGAAACCATGACCGTCGTCCCCGTCACCTCAGCCGATCTGGATGCCGTCGAGGTCGCTTGGTTCGCGGCGCTGTGTTCCGACGATTACCGCCATCTGGGCGTGCCCGACGGGTCGCTGCGGTCGTCCTGGGCGCATTGTTCTAACATCGTGCGCACCGCCGAACGGCAGGGTTTCGGCAACATCCTGTGCCCGTCCAGCTATCAGGTCGGACAGGACACGCTGTCCTTCGTCGCGGGATGCGCGCCGATCACCCAACGCATCAACATGCTGGCTGCCGTCCGCTGCGGAGAGATGCAGCCGATCATGCTGGCCCGCACCATCGCCACACTGGACCACATGCTGGAGGGCCGCCTGACGGTCAACATCATCAGCAGCGATTTCCCCGGCCAGCAGGAGCCCAGCCCCTTCCGCTATCAGCGCAGTCGCGAGGTGGTCGAGATCCTGAAGCAGGCCTGGACGCAGGGCGAAATCAACTATCAGGGTCAGGTCTATGATTTCAGCGGCCTGACCACCGATCCCGTCCAGCCCTATCAGACGGGCGGGCCGATGCTGTATTTCGGCGGGTATTCCCCCGATGCGCTGGACCTGTGCGGCCAGCATTGCGACGTCTATCTGATGTGGCCCGAAAAGACCGAGGACATCGCCGACCGGATGCGCGCCGCCCATGCCGCGGCCGAGAAATACGGCCGCACGCTGGATTACGGCTTTCGCGCCCATGTGATCGTCCGCGACACCGAGGCCGAGGCCCGCGAATATGCCCGCGACCTGGTCAGCCAGCTGGACGATGACCAGGGTCGGCTGATCCGCGAACGCGCGCTGGACGCGGGCTCGCTCGGCGTCAGCCGCCAGGCGCGCAACCGAGAGCTGGCGGATCTGGAGGGCTATATCGAGCCCAACCTGTGGACCGGCGTGGGCCGGGCGCGGTCGGGCTGCGGCGCGGCCATCGTCGGATCGACCGACCAGGTCCTGACCAAGCTGGAGGAGCTGCGTCGCATGGGCATTCGCGCCTTCATCCTGTCGGGCTATCCCCACAAGGACGAGGCCTGCCATTTCGGCAGCCGCGTCCTGCCGCAGATGAATACCTGCCAGTTGAACCGTGTCTGGGGCCGCGTGCCCGACACCACCCCCGCAACGCCCCTGGGCACCGGCGAAAGGCGCTGAGATGAACCGTGTGACGCTGACCGACGATCTGAGCCTGTCGCGGCTGGTCTATGGCATGTGGCGGATCGGCGACGATGCCGACACCTCGCCCGCCCATGTCCAGGCCAAGATCGAGGCCTGCCTGGACCAGGGCATCACCACGATGGACCAGGCCGACATCTATGGCGCCTATACCGCCGAAGGCATCCTGGGCGCCGCCCTGCGTGCCAGCCCCGGCCTGCGCGACCGGATCGAGATCGTCACGAAATGCGACATCATCGCACCGATCGGCAAATACGCCGACGCGGCCTGCAAGCATTACGACACATCCGGCGACCACATCCGCGCCGCGGTTGACACGTCGCTGCGCGATATGGGCACGGACCGGATCGACCTGCTGCTGATCCACCGCCCCGACCCGCTGATGGACCCCGACGACACGGGCGCGGCGCTGGACGCGCTGGTGGCGTCGGGCAAGGTCCGCGCGGTGGGCGTGTCGAATTTTCGTCCCTGGGACGTGGAACTGCTGCAGGGGTCGATGCAGACCCGGTTGGTCACCAACCAGATCGAGGTGTCGCTGGCCGCGATCCAGCCCTTCACCAACGGCGACCTGGCCTTTCATCAGCGCCGCCGCGACCCGGTCATGGCCTGGTCGCCCCTGGGCGGCGGCAGCCTGATGACCGGCCACGGACCCGTCGCCGCTGAACTGGACGCGCTGGCGGCGGAATTCGGCGTGGACCGCGCGGCGGTGGCTGTTGCGTTCCTGTTGCGCCACCCCGCGACCATCCTGCCGGTCATGGGCACCAATTCGCTTGCACGGATCGCCCGGATCGCCGATGCCGAAAAGGTCCGGCTGGACCGCGTGCAGTGGTTCCGCCTTTACCAAGCAGCCCTTGGGCAAGAGGTGCCATGACGCGACCGATCCCGCACAGCTTCGTTCCCGATCCGCAGAACGGGCGGCTGCTGCGCGATGCCTTTGGCCGCTT
Organism: Paracoccus marcusii; assembly: GCF_028621715.1. Lineage (NCBI taxonomy): Bacteria > Pseudomonadati > Pseudomonadota > Alphaproteobacteria > Rhodobacterales > Paracoccaceae > Paracoccus > Paracoccus marcusii. The sequence continues at coordinate 548,751 of NZ_CP117466.1, forward strand.
CGCGACCGGTGTCACGGTGGTGACCGCCGCGACCGAGGGCGGCTGCGCGGCGATGACCGCCAACAGCTTCTCGTCCATCTCGATGGACCCGCCGCTGGTGATGTGGTCGCCGGCGCTGGCCAGCTCCCGCTTTCCGGTCTTTGCGCAGGCCCGCCATTTCGCCATCCACGTGCTGGCCGCCGACCAGGCCGACCTGGCCTGGACAGTCGCGCGCAACCGCAACGCGCTGGACCATGCGGGCCTGTCCGCGAACGCGCATGGCGTGCCGGTGCTGGACCGCTGCCTGGCCCGGTTCGATTGCAACCTGTTCGCCATGCACGAGGCGGGCGACCACATGATCATCGTCGGTCGCGTCCTGCACGCCCAGATCACCGAAGGCGATCCGCTGGCCTTCTTCGGCGGGCAGATCGCCGGGATCGCCAGAGGCTGACCGACCGCGGCGCCGGGCAGGAGGAGGCCCGGCACCGCCACGAAACGGGGGAGGAGACACCCAAGATGCGCCTGCTGACGGGCCTTGTCCGGCCATTGTCCCGGATCAACGAACAGCTGCTGCGCGCGGGGCGCGCGGTGGGCATCGTGGCCATCGGCCTGATGGTCGTGGTGACCATCGTGCAGGTCGTCGCGCGCTATGGCTTCAACAGCGCCCTGGCCTGGCCGGACGAGGCCGCGCGGTTCTGCATGCTGTGGATGACCGGCCTGATGGCGCCGACCGCGTTCCGGCGCGGGGGGTTCGTCGCGATCGACTTTCTTCCCGCCATGCTGCCCGCGACGGCCGCGCGGCTGCTGAACCTGGTCCTGCTGGTCGTGTCGCTGGTGGTGCTGGTTGTCGCGGTGCAGATCGGCTGGCGCGAGGTGACGGGCCTGGGCGGGCGCTTTGCCAGCGCATCGCTGTTCCTGCCCACGTCGCTGGATTTCAGCGACTGGTACCGGGTGCCGCGGTCCTGGATGATGGCGTCGATCCCGGTCGGCCTGATGCTGCTGATTTCCGTGAATGTCGAACTGATCCTGCGCATCCTGGCGCAGTTGGGCGGCGCCCGCGACCTGCCCCCGATCGAGGGGCTGGATGCTGGCCTGCGGGGGGCCGAGTGATGCTGATCCTGTTTCTGCCGCTGTTCCTGACCTTTCTGCTGATCGGCCTGCCGGTGTTCTTCGGGATGCTGGCGGCGCCGGGCATCCTGCTGATGCTGAACGGACAGGAACGCGACCTGACGCTGCTGTACCGCAACCTCTACAACGGCATGGACAGCTTTCCGCTGATGGCGATCCCGTTCTTCATGCTGGCGGGCGAGCTGATGAACCGCGGCGGCATCACGCTGCGCCTGGTCGAATTCGCCCAGGCCCTGATGGGGCATTTCCGCGGCGGCTTGGCGCATGTGAACATCCTGTCGTCGATGCTGTTCGCGGGCCTGTCGGGATCGGCCGTGGCCGACACCTCGGCGCTTGGGTCCATGCTGATCCCGGCGATGGAGAAGCAGGGCTATACCCGCCGCTTCGCCGCCGCGATCACCGCGGCCAGCTCGGTCATCGGGCCGATCATCCCGCCGTCGGGGATCATGATCATCTATGCCTATGTGATGGGCGAAAGCGTCGCGGCGCTGTTCCTGGCGGGCATCGTGCCCGGCATCCTGGTGGGCGTGGGCCTGATGATCGCGGTCAAGGTCATGGCCGACCGCTACGACTTTCCCATCGCCGCGCCGCGCCAAAGCTGGGGCCAGCGCGGACAGGCCAGCCTCAAGGCGTTCTTTCCGCTGATGACCCCGGTCATCATCCTGGGCGGCATCCTGGGCGGCGTCTTCACGCCCACCGAGGCCGCCGCCGTCGCCGCCGTCTATGCGCTGGTCATCAGCCTGTTCGTGCTGCGCACGATGAAGATCGCGGAACTGCCGGACGTCCTGGGCCGCGCGGCGCTGACCTCGGCGGTGGTGCTGCTGCTGGTGGGGGCGGCGATGTCGTTCAAGACGGTGATCTCGCTGTCGCAGACGCCGCAGATGATGGCCGACTGGATCCTGACGCTGACCGCCGACCCGCTGATCCTGCTGCTGATGATCAACCTGTTCCTGTTCGTCGTCGGCATGTTCCTGGACGCGGGTCCCGCGATCATCATCCTGGCGCCGATCCTGGGGCCGGTCTTCACCGGCATGGGCGTCGACAGCGTGCATTTCGCGATCATCATGTGCGTCAACCTGACGGTGGGCCTGGCCACGCCGCCCATGGGGCTGGTGCTGTTCGTGGCCTCTGCGGTGTCGGGCGAAAAGGTCATGACCATCGCCCGCGCCATCCTGCCGTTCCTGCTGGTCGAGGTGCTGGTGATCTTCCTGATCACCTATGTCCCGGCCATTTCCATGACCATCCCGCGCCTGACCGGCTTTGCGGACTGAGACCACCAAGGGAGGATACCATGCTGAAACCCGCACTGACCCTGGCCGCCGCCCTGGCGCTGGCCACCCCCGTCATGGCCCAGGACTATACCCTGCGCGCCGTGGCCAACTCGAACGAGAACGACGAGGATTTCGACGGCCTGCAGGTCTTCAAGTCGCATGTCGAGGCGGCCTCCAACGGCGCCATCGCGGTCGAGATCTTCATGGGAACGCAGCTCTGCTCGAACGGCGCGGAATGCCTACAGGGCGTGGCCGACGGCTCGATCGACGTCTACATCTCGACCTCGGACGGGGCGGCGGGGCTGTTTCCCTATCTGCAGGTCCTGGACCTGCCCTACATCATGGCCGACGACCGGGTGGCCGAACGCGTCCTGACGGGCGATTTCACCCGCCAGCTGCGCGACATGACGCTGGAGGATTCGGGCGGGATGCTGCGGCTGATGACGATCGGCAACACCGGCGGCTGGCGCAACTTCGCCAACACCAAGCGCCGCATCCAGACGCCCGCCGACCTGTCGGGCCTGAAGATGCGCACCGTGGTGGCCGACCTGCCGCAAGAGCTGGTGCGCGCGCTGGACGCCTCGCCCACGCCGATCCCCTGGGCGGAACTGTTCACCTCGCTGCAGACCAACGTGGTCGAGGGCACCGCGAACGGCATCACCGACATCATGTCGATGCGTTTCCCCGAAGCCGGGCTGCAATACCTGACGCTGGACGGCCACGCCTACATGGGCGCGATGTGGTGGATGTCGAACGAACGCTTCATGGAGATGCCCGAGGACATGCGCGCCATCGTGGTCGACGGGTTCGCCCAGCTGCAGCAGGCGACCTTCGCCTCGCCCAAACGCAAGTCCATCGCGGCCTATGAGGAGTTCCGCGCCGGCGGCGGCGAGGTCTATGTCCCCACGGCCGAGGAGAAGGCCGCCTTCACCGAGGCCGCGGCCCCGGTCTATGACTGGTTCACCAGCAATGTCGACGGCGGCGAGGAGATCCTGGCCAGCTTCCGCGAGGCCGTGTCCCAGGCCGAGACCGCGCTGGCCGAGGAACGCGCCCGCGACATCCAGTAACCCCTGCCGGGGGCCGCGACCCGGCCCCCTTGGACGCCCATGACCCGCACCGCCATCCCCCTTGCCGCCCGCGCGCGCGCCCTGGCGCCCGGCCTGATGCTGGCCGTCACCGTCGCCATGGCGGCGCAGTTCCTGTCCGGCCATTACGGCGTGCCGGTGATGCTGATGGCGATCCTGCTGGGCATGCCGCTGCATTTCCTGGCCGAGGACGACCGCGCCGGTCCCGGCATCGACTTTGCCGCCCGCACCCTGCTGCGCGCGGGGGTCGCGCTGCTGGGCCTGCGGGTGTCGCTGGACATGGTCGCCGCGATCGGCTGGCCCTTCGTGGCATTGGTCGCGGGATCGGTCGCGGCGGTGATCCTGGGATCGGTCGCGCTGGCGCGCAGGCTGGGCCAGGACCGCGCCTTTGGCCTGTTGACCGGCGGGTCGGTGGCGATCTGCGGGGCATCGGCGGCGATGGCCATCGCATCCGTCCTGCCCGCGCGCGACAGCGCGGAACGCGACCTGTCCTTTACCGTGATCACCGTCACGGTCATGTCGACCTTCGCGATGATCGTCTATCCGATGCTGGCGGCGGGCCTGGGCCTGGACCAGCACCAGACCGGCCTGTTCCTGGGTGCCACGATCCATGACGTGGCCCAGGTCGTGGGCGCGGGCTATTCCGTCTCCGAGGAGACAGGCGACATCGCCACCGTGGTCAAGCTGATCCGCGTGACGCTCTTGGCGCCCGTCGTGCTGATCGCGGCGCTGGTCCTGCGCCGTGCCGCGCCCGCGGGGGCCGCGCGCCCGCCGCTGCTGCCGGGCTTCGTGCTGGTGTTTCTGGTGTTGGCGGCGGCGAATTCGGCACATCTGGTGCCGCTGCCTGTGACCGATGCCGCCTCGACCCTGTCGCGGGCCCTGCTGGTCGCCGCCGTGGCCGCCGTCGGCATGAAGACCGCGCTGGCGCGCATGGCGCAGGTCGGCGCCGCCGCCATCGCCATGCTGCTGGTCCAGACCGCCGCCCTCGCCACGCTGATCGCGGTGCCGCTGATGCTGGGACTGGTGTGACGGGCGGTTGCCCCCTGCCCCGCTTTCGGGCCATCTGATCCGGACCGGAGGGGATCATGGCCTTTCACTTGGACGACTTTCTGCCCTATCGCCTGGCCGTCGCGGCCCAGCAGGTCAGCCGCCGCTTCGCCCGCCTCTATGCGGCCGAGGCCGGGCTGACGATTCCCGAATGGCGGGTGCTGGCGCATCTGAACCATTCCGGTTCCGTCAGCGTCCGCGACATCCATACCCGCGTCAGCCTGGACAAGTCGGTCGTCAGCCGGGCGGCGACGCGGCTGGAACAGGCGGGTTTGGTCGCTAAATCTGACCATGCGGGCGACCGCCGCCTGATCGCATTGGAACTGACTCCGCAGGGGCGTGATCTGATGGACCGGTTGGGCCAGGTCGCGCAAGCGTTCCAGGATCGCCTGCTGCAGGAGCTTGGACCGGACGCGGCCGCCCTGTCCGCGGCGCTGGACCGGCTGGCGCAGGATCCCGACGCATCGTGACCCATGAAAAAGGCCGGGCACATGGCCCGGCCTGTTCAAAAAGGGATCATCGGATCAGCCGTCGGTCACCGGCTCGATCCCGTCGACCATCAGCAGCGTCCCGTCCGTGGCGCTGAAGATCAGCTCGGTCGGCAGGCCGCCGCGTTCCCCGCTGACGATCAGCGTCTCGGGGCCGCGCAGGACGACGACATTCTCGTAGCCCTGGGCGGACAGGCTGTCGATGACCTCCTGATCGGTCGCGAAACCGTCAAGGGTCGGGAACTGGACCTCCTCCATGGTGGTCATCCCCTCGGTCGGCACGGCGGTCTGGGCCAGGGACGCCGTCGCCATCAGGGCGGTCAGGACGGCGGCCGCGCCGCCCAGCCTCAAGGATGCGATCGGATTGGTCATCGTACTCTCCTGTGATTCGCTGCGGTCGATGCCGCTGTCACGGACCCAACCTCTGGGCGGACGAACGGTTCAATCACGCCCGTGTCACGGGGGCTGCTGATGATTTCGTGTGCCGATGTGATCGGCAGCCGACAGCCTGCGCCGGAACCTGCCCAGATCCGGCGATCCCAGGGCGGGTTTCAGGCAGGGTCTTGCCGGTATGGCGGCCATGGACGGTGCGGATCGGGTCATTCCCGATCGCTCGGTCTAGCGTCCTGCCGACGTTGCCCGGATCACCACCGGGTACGCAAAAAAAGGAAACGACATGATCCGCAAGATCGCATTCGCCATGGGTCTGGGCCTGCTGCCCGCCGCCGTTGTCGCCCAGGATGCCGCAGCGCCCGCACAGGACGCCCCCGCGCAGGCCGCCCCCGCCGATCCCGGCACCACCTACGAGGCCGCGCGCAATCAGTTGGGCATCCTGCAGTATTGCCAGGAGCAGGGCTTCACCGGTGCCGAGGCCGTCGAGGCCCAGGGCAAGCTGGTCGGTCTGCTGCAGGGCGGTGACGAGGCCGTCGGCAGCGCCGCCGAGGAGAAGGGCGCCCAAGGCACCGTGTCCGTCGGCGGAACCGAGGTGTCCCTGGCCGACGCCGTCGAAGAGCGCGGCAGCACCGTCGAGGCGACCTGCCAACAGATCGAGGCCGCCGTCAACGAGATCGCGCCCACCCTGCCCGCAGGCTGAGCCTTACGCCCACGACAATTGAAAACGGGCCGGCGATCGCCGGCCCGTTTTTCTATGGCGCATCGGTGGCGTCGTGGGTCGCGACCAGTTCGGCCGTGACCGCGCGGGCGGCGGGGCCATCCTCGGCGGCGGCACCCGCCTCGACCAGTTCGCGGGCCTCGTCCTCGTCCTCGTCGGTCAGGGCCGGGGGTTCGTCGCCGGCCAGGAAGTTGCCGAACTTCTCCCACCCGGGGATGTGTTCGGCCAGCACGCGGATCACCACCAGCACGGGCACCGCGATGATCATCCCGATGACCGACCACAGCCAGGCCCACAGCGCGACGCCCAGGAACACCACGACCGTGTTCATCTGCAGTCGCCGCGACACGAAGTAAGGCGTGATGATCTGCCCCTCCAGCGATGTCAGGCCCAGATAGCTTGCGGCGACCATCGCCGGCCAGAACAGCCCCGGCATAACCACCAGCGCCACGATGCCCGATATGGCGACCCCGGTGATCGCCCCCAGATAGGGGATGAAGTTCAGTAGGAACGCCCCGATCCCGAACAGAAGCGGGCCCGGCATCCCCCAGGCCCACATCGTCAGCCCCACCGCCAGGCCAAGACCCGCATTGATGATGGTGATGGCGCCCAGATAGTTGCCAAGCGAATCCTCGATCTGGCGCAGGGCCAGATAGGCGCCGCGCTTGTCGCGCATGCGGTCGAAGCTTTGAACGATCTTCAGATACAGCAGGTCGCCGGACGCGATCAGGAAGAACAGCAGGATCAGCGTGAAGAGCACCTGCCCCATCAGCAGCGGCGCCATGTGCATGACGGTGCCCAGGGTCGTCTCGCCCTCCTGCTGGATGCGGATGGCGGGGGGTTCCTCGGGGCCGGGATCGGTATTTTGCGCCTCGTCGATGCGTGCGGCGGCCTCGCGCAGGTCCGACAGGCTGTCGCGGACGCTGTCGAACTTCTGCTCAAGCTGCGCGCTGATGATGGGCATGTTGCTCATCGCCCGGCTCAGCGGGCCGCTGGCGGCATAGGCGATGACCCCCACGGCCAGCAGGATCGACAGGGTGATGCCCGCAGCGGTCGCCGCATCCGGGATGCCGCGGCGTTCGGCAAATCGGCGCAGGGGCGTGAAGACGAAGAACAGCAGCATCGCCATGGTGACGGGCATCAGGAAATCGCGCCCCGCGGCGATGGCGGCGAAGGCCATGACCAGAAAGATGCCGATAACGGCCCAGTTCGCCAGAACCGGGACCTTGCTGTCGGCACGTTGTGAAAACCGTGGAAAAAGATGTCCTTCAGGACCTGGCATGTCGAACCCCCGATGCGGGCGCCGCGTTCCCCAACGCCGGTGGCACCCGTGTGCTGCGCAAACGCAGGCGGCGGCCCGGATGTTCCGAACCGCCGCGTTCACGTTATTCCGGATCGGCCTGGATCAGACCGGATGATCGCCCGATGCGTCGATGACGCGGGTGGGAAGGCCCATCTCTCCCAGCAGTTCCAGGAAGGGTCGCGCGGGCAGATCCTCGACATTGGCCATCTTGCCCGCGTCCCACGGACCGCGCGCGATCAGGATCGCCGCCGCGACCGGCGGCACGCCCGCGGTATAGCTGATGCCTTGGCTTCCGACCTCCTCGAAGGCCTCCTTGTGGTCGGCGACGTTGTAGATGAAGACCTCGGCCTCCTTGCCGTCGCGGGTACCGCGGACCAGGTCGCCGATGCAGGTCTTGCCCTCATAGTCGGGGGCAAGGCTTGCCGGGTCGGGCAGCACGGCCTTGACCACCTTCAGCGGCACCACATCGGTGCCGTCGGCCAGCTTCACCGGCTGTTCCGACAGCAGGCCCAGCTTCTGCAGGACGGTGAAGACGTTGATGTAATGCTCTCCGAACCCCATCCAAAACCGCACGTCGGCCTGCGGATAGCGGGCCGACAGGCTGTGGACCTCGTCATGGCCGGACAGATAGGCGGTGCGCTTGCCCACCACGGGCAGGTCCCATTCGCGGCCGACCTCGAACATGCGGTTCTCCTGCCAGGCACCCTTCTGCCAGGAATAGACCGTGCCGGTAAACTCGCGGAAATTGATCTCGGGGTCGAAATTCGTGGCGAACCAGCGGCCGTGTGATCCGGCGTTGATGTCCACGATGTCGATGCTGTCGACCTTGTCGAAATACTCGTCCTCAGCCAGGCGCGCATAGGCGTTGACCACGCCCGGATCAAAGCCCGCGCCCAGGATGGCGGTGATGCCCGCCTTGGCCACGTCCTCGCGGCGCTTCCATTCGTAGTTGCCGTACCAAGGCGGCGTCTCGCAGATCTTGGCCGGATCCTCGTGGATCGCCGTGTCGATATAGGCGGCGCCCGCGCGGATGCAGCCCTCGAGGACGGTCATGTTGATGAAGGCCGTGCCCACATTGATGACGATGCCCGCATCCACCTGCCGGATCATCGCCTCGACCGCGTCCGCGTCCATGGCGTCCAGCGCGTGGCTGGTCCAGGCCATGTCATGACCCTTCTCGCGCAAGGACTGGATGATCGCGTCGGCCTTGGCCTGCGTGCGGTTCGCGATGTGCAGGTCGCCGAACTCGGCCGCCCATTGCGCGACCTTGTGGGCCGTGACCTGCGCCACGCCGCCCGCACCGATGATGAGCACGTTCTTCTTCGCCAATTCTGTCTCCTTCAGGTGGCAGAGGATGGGTGGCCTTAGGACAGGCTGCCTTTGTATTCGTCGTAACCGAAGCTGCGGACGGTGCGGATCGTTCCGTCCTCCTCGCGGCGCGCGATGGCGGGCATGGCGACGCCGTTGAACCAGTTTTTCTTGACCATCGTGTATCCGGCCGCATCCTGGATGCTAACGCGGTCACCGATCTGCAGGGGCCGGTCAAAGCCCGCCTCTCCGAAGATGTCGCCCGCCAGACAGGTCTTGCCCGCGATCTGGTACCGGTGGTCACCCTCCTGCGGTAGGCGGGCGTCCTGGCGATAGATCAGGAGGTCCAGCATATGCGCCTCGGTCGAGCTGTCCACGATCGCCACCTGACGGCCGGTGTCGATGATGTCCAGGACGCTGACCTCCAGCGTGGTGGTGTTGGTAATGCTGGCCTCGCCGGGCTCCAGATAGGCCTGCACGCCGAAGCGGTCCTGGAATGCCTTCAGGCGGTCGGCCAGCCGGTCCAGCGGATAGCCCTCGCCGGTGAAGTGGATGCCGCCGCCCAAAGACACCCAGTCCAGACGCTTCAGGATGGCACCGAACTCGTCCTCGATCCGGGTCAGCTGGCGGTCGAACAGGTCGAAGTCGCCGTTCTCGCAATTGTAGTGGATCATCACGCCGCTGATGCGGTCCAGCGCGGATTCCAGCCGCTCCACTTCGCCTTCGCCCAGGCGGGAAAACGGCCGCGCCGGGTCGGCCAGATCGAAGCCGCTGGTCGAAAAGCGCGGGTTCAGCCGCAGGCCGGTCGCGATGCCCGCGGCCTTGGCGCCGAAGCGATCCAGCTGCGACAGGCTGTTGAAGATGATCTTGTCGGCGTAACCCACCGCCTCGTCGATCTCGTGATCGGCCCAGGCCACGGAATAGGCGTGGGTCTCCTTGCCGAAGGTCTCATGCCCCAGGCGCAGCTCATAGAGCGACGAGGACGTGGTCCCGTCCATGTAGTCGCGCATCAGGTCGAAGACCGACCAGGTGGCAAAGCATTTCAGCGCCAGAAGTGCCTTGGCGCCCGACGCCTCGCGTAGATGGGCGACCTTTTCCATGTTGGCGCGCAGACGGGCCATGTCGATCAGGTAATGCGGCGTCTGCGGCAGGGTCATGGTCAACCTTACGTCAAGAAACACGGGGGGCGGGTCGCGAAGCCGCGATATAGCCACGCCCCCCGCTTTTCGCAAGGAACCATGACGGCCGAGTGACGGGACCTAGCGCCCCGTCAGGTCGGCGGCAAAGCGGCGCAGCTCTCGCTTGACCAGTTCCAGCTCGGCCCGCAGGGCGGCGATCTCGGCGGTCAGATCCTCGTCCAGGGGCTGGCCCGCCATCAGCGACAGCCGCGCCAGGACATGCCCGTCCGGCCCGCTGTCCGGTCCCGGCCCCGCCGCCGTCTTCAGCAGCAGCGTCTGCACCCCGTCCGACAGGACCTGGGCCGGCAGGTCCGCCTCGACCAGCCAGCGGCCGGGGCCGTCGGCGGTCACGCGCGCCTCGGCCAGGACCTCGGCGTGCTGGATCAGTACGACCCGGATGCCGGGTGCGTCGATGCCCGTCAGCGCGCCGCGCCAGACGCCGCCCTTCAGACCGTGATTGTCGAAATGCGGCATGGCCATATCCTCAGATCTGGGCGCGGGGATGGCGCGACAGGATCACGTCGCGCAGGCCGACCGCGTTCATGAAGGGCGCCTCGAAGATCAGGTCCAGCCATGCCTTCTCGACCGACCGGGCGGACAGTTCGGCATAGCCCAGGTCGAACTCAACGATGCGGTCGCAGTGGCGGCCCTCGATCGGCTCGCCCATCTTGCGCAGCATGGTTTCGGTGTTCGGACCCTGCTGGATGTTCAGCCGGGCATAGACCGCGATGGGGCGTTCCGCCTGCAGTGTCGCGTCCAGCCGGATGATGTGATGCCCGCCCAGATCACGCAGCGCCTCGACCGGCAGCGACAGCGAGAACGACAGGAAGCTGCCGGAAAACCCCATCACCTCCAGCGCCAGCCCGTAATCGGACAGGTCGGTGGCGCGGCGGTTGCGCACCTGCCGCAGGATCAGCGCACGTTCGGCGCAGTCGTGGAACAGCGCCACCTCGGGGGACAGCCATCGGCCCGCTTCCGGGGCGATCAGCGCGGGGGCGGCATGGCGCGCCTGCAGGATCTGGGGCCGCCAGCGCCAGTCGGTGCCCGCCGGCAGATCGATGCGCGACAGGGAATCGCGGGCGCCCACGCTGCGCGCGTCGGCCGCGTGCAGCAGACGCGACAGCACCTGATGCAGGTCGCGGGCCTCGTCGCGCAGGTCGGGATCCAGGGGCCGGTCGCGGCGCGTGACCGATTTCAGCATCCGCGACCATTGCCGGGCCGCGTGGCCGCGCCGGCGGCGCGACAGCCAGCTGGTCTCATGGCGCGACATGGACGCGACCCCCGGTCTGGTGCCGGTCATCCCGGACAAGGCGACGATTCGTCATGCGGCACGGCCCGTATGCTGGAAACCCCTGGCCTTGGGGATAGACCGTGACGGGCCGCCGGACAACCCTGACGCGTGCCGTTCAGGCCACCAGCGCGTCCAGCCGGGCGGCGCAGATGAAGTCGTTGTCGGTCAGCCCGCCGGCCTCGTGCGTGGTGAAGGTCACCGTGCAATAGCCCCAGCCGAAGGCGATGTCGGGATGGTGGCCCTGCTTGTTGCCCAGCCATGCGGCCAGGTTCGCCATCTCCACCGCCTTGGCGAATCCCTTGAAGGTGAAGCGCCGGGTGATGGCGGTGCCATCGTCCGACAGGGTCCAGTCCGTCAGCCGGGTCAGCATGGTGGCGGCGGTCGCCGGGTCGTGCGGTGCCACGCCCCCCTTGCAGGGTTCGCAGTCGCGGGCGGCAAGATCGCAGGTGGTCATGGCATCGGTCCTTTCAGGCGGCGGTCTTGGGCGGGTATTTCGGTGCGTGCAGCCCCAGGGCGCGGGCCTGGGCGATGTCGGCCAACAGGTCGCGCCGGGCGGCGGCGAACAGGTCGTCCAGATCGTCTATCACGAAATAGACCGGCTGGTGGATATCGATCCGATACGGCGTGCGCAGGATGTCGATCACGTCGAAGGGCCGCTGTTCCGCCTGTCCGGAAATGGCCCATGGCAGTTCGGTGACCGAACTGGCCAGCCCCGACCCCAGGGCCTTCAGCTGGCCATCCTCGCGCATCAGCCCGAATTCGATCGAGAACCAATACAGGCGGATCAGCCAGGCATAATCGGCCTTGTCGCAGCGCGTTCCCGCCGCGCCGATGGCCTGGCTGAAGGCGGCAAAGGCCGGATCGGTCAGCAGCGGGGTGTGGCCGAAAATCTCGTGGAAGATGTCCGGCTCTTCGATATAGTTGAAATGCTTGCGCTTGCGGATGAAGCTGGCGGCCGGGAACGTCCGGTCGGCCAGCATGCCGAAGAACCGCCCGAACCCGATCAGCGCCGGCACGGGTTCCACCCGCCACCCGGTCAGCGCGCCCAGCTTGGCCGACACCTCGGGGCATTGCGGCACGCGGTCCTGCGGCAGGTCCAGCAGGTCCAGACCCCGCAGATAGGGCGAGGCCATCCGGTCCCGCACGGCGGGCAACTGCTGGGCCATCAGGTCGCGCCAGACGGCATCCTCCTCGGCATCATAGGCGATGAAACCCCGGTCATCGGCGACCTTGGCGGCGTATTCGGTCGATTTCGGCATGGCACGTCCTCCTCTGCGGTCCAGATTACCGGATGCGGGGGAAAAACCTTGCCGGAATGGGTTGTCCATCCGGCTTTGGCGGCACATCATTTCGCAGACTGTCGAAACAGGGGAAACCGATGCCCGATCTGGACGACGCCGACCGCCGCATCCTGCGCCTGATGCAGCAGGACGCGACCCTGTCGACCCAGGGGCTGGCCGATGCGGCGGGCCTGTCGACATCGCCCGCGTGGCGGCGGCTGCGGCGGCTGATCGAAACCGGGGTGATCGACCGGCAGGTGGCGCTGGTCCCGCCGGCCAAGGCCGGGCTGCATGCCCTGGCCTATGTCCAGGTGTCGCTGCTGGACCATACCGAGGCGACGCTGGCGCGGTTCGACCGCTTCGTGCAGACCGAGGCGCAGATCCTGGAATGCGCGACCATCACCGGCACCTTCGACTATCAGCTGAAGATCGTAGCGACCGACCCCGAGGGGCTGGAACATTTCCTGATGCGCCGGATGCTGTCCTTGGGCATCATCCGCAGCACGGTGACGCATTTCGTGCTGCGTCAGACGAAATACACGACCGCCCTGCCCCTGTGATCACAGCAGCGGCGATGCCAGCGCCAGCGCGTTGTTGCGGATGCGCCGCCACGGCGACCAGGCGCGCACCTGGTCCAGCGTGATCGCGTCGGCCCGCGCGACATAGCTGGCCTGCCGCGCATCCAGCAGCCCGACGAATTCCGGATCATAGACCGCCATGTTGACCTCATAGTTCAGCTCGAAGCTGCGACGGTCCAGGTTCGCGCTGCCGATCATCGCCATGCGCCCGTCCACGGTCAGGATCTTGGAATGCAGCAGGCCGTCGCGGAACAGCATCAGCCGGACCCCGGCGGCCAGCAGCCCGTAATAGAAGCCCTGGCTGGTCGCCCCCACGATCAGGCTGTCGTTGCGGGCGGGCAGGATCATGGTGACCTGCACCCCGCGCCGCGCCGCCGCCCGGATCGCCGCGTCCAGCGCATCGTCGGGGACATAATACGGCGTGGTGATCACCACCCGGTCGCGCGCCGCATGCAGCATCGCGGACAGGCAGTCCGACACGCTGCCCGCGCGCAGGTCGGGGCCGGTGGCCACCACCTGCGCCGCGACGCCGGGATCGGCAACCGGCGCCACCGGCTGCAGCATGGGGCCCAGATCGCGGCCGGTATAGCTCATCCAGTCCGACAGGAAGACGCCCTGCAGCTGGCGCACCGCCGGTCCCTCGACCCGAACCAGGATGTCGACCCAAGGGGCAAAGCGCGCCTTGATCGCGAACGCCATGTCCGCGCAGTTGCGGCTGCCGGTGAAGGCCACGGCATTGTCGATCACCAGGATCTTGCGGTGGTTGCGCAGGTCCAGACGCTGGAACAGGATGCTGATGAAGGGCAGGCCCCAGGGAAAGGCGGTGACGCATTCCACGCCCGCCTGGCTCATCCGGTCCCACAGCTCCGACCGGACCAGCGACCGCGACCCAAGGGCGTCGACGATGACACGGCATTGCACGCCGCGATCCTCGGCGCGGCACAGGGCCTGGGCGACCTTGGTGCCGCTGGCATCGGGCAGCCAGATGTAGAACAGCAGATGCACGTGGTCGGTCGCCGCATCGATGGCCGCGACCAGCTCGTCGATCGCCCCGTCGCTCTCCTCCAGCAGCTGCAGGCTGTTGCCTTGGACGGCCTGCATGCCGCCCACCGCCTCGTTCGCGGCGATGATCGGGCCCGCGGGGTCGGACCGGTCGGCGCGGACGGCGGGCACGGCGGTGCGCAGGCCGGTCAGGCGGTCGCGCACGTCGGACATGCGCTGGACCTCGGCTTGCTTCATGCGGACCTCTCCGAACAGCAGATAGGCCGCGATCCCCAAGAGCGGCACTGCCTCGACGACCATGATCCAGGCCAGCCGCACCGAGGGCTCGACCCTGGGACGCAGCAGCACGCGGGCGATGATCACCAGCGACAGGGTCGTGTGCGTGAAAAAGAACAGGGTCGTCCACATGCCCGGCATCATCAGCCGCCCCCCCGGCAATTGCAATTCCCCGCGTGGGGCCCTATCTGGGGGCCTGAAACAGCCAAGGCCATTCGCGATGAACTGGATCACGAACTACGTCCGCCCGCGCATCAACTCGCTGTTCTCGCGGCGCGAAGTCCCCGAGAACCTGTGGACGAAATGCCCCGAATGCGGGACGATGCTGTTCCACCGCGAATTGTCGGACAACCTGAACGTCTGCACGAACTGCGATCACCACATGGCGATCACGCCGCGCGACCGCTTCGGTGCGCTGTTCGACGGCGGCGCCTTCGTCGAGGTCAAGGTCCCCGAGCCCATCGCAGACCCGCTGCAGTTCCGCGACCAGAAGAAATACCCCGACCGCATGAAGGCTGCGCAGAAATCCACCGGCGAAAAGGAGGCCATGCTGGTCGCCGAGGGAGAGATCGGCCGCACCCCGGTCATCGCCGTGGGCCAGGACTTCAGCTTCATGGGCGGGTCCATGGGCATGTATGTGGGCAATGCGATCGTGGCGGCCGCCGAACGGGCGATCAAGGTTCGAAAGCCGATGATCCTCTTCTCCGCAGCGGGCGGCGCCCGCATGCAGGAGGGGATCCTGTCCCTGATGCAGATGCCCCGCACCACCGTCGCGGTCGAGATGCTGCGCGAGGCCGGCATCCCCTACATCGTCGTGCTGACCCACCCGACCACGGGCGGCGTCACCGCCAGCTATGCCATGCTAGGCGACATCCACATCGCCGAACCCAACGCGCTGATCTGCTTTGCCGGCCCGCGCGTGATTGAACAGACGATCCGCGAGAAGCTGCCCGAAGGGTTCCAGCGCGCCGAATACCTGCTGGAACACGGCATGCTGGACCGCGTGACCCATCGCGGCAAGCTGCGCGACGAACTGGTCTCGATCCTGCGGATGCTGGGCGGCCTGCCCGCCCCCACCCGCGCCGACCTGCCAGCGCCCGAACCGGTCAACGACCCGATCCCGGCGCCGGCTCCCACGCCTGCGCCGGCCCCGGCCGAGTAATTCTTCTTTGTCGAAATACCCCGGGGGTCCGGGGGCTGGCCCCCGGTGCATGACATGACCACATCCGATGCGATCCTGTCGCGCCTCATGGCGCTGCACCCCAAGGTGATCGACCTGTCGCTCGACCGAATGCACCGCCTTCTGGCGGCCTTGGGCAACCCCGAACGTGCCATCCCCCCGGTGATCCACATCGCGGGCACCAACGGCAAGGGCAGCACGCAAGCGATGATCCGCGCGGGGCTCGAAGCCGGGGGGGCGCGGGTCCATGCCTATACCTCGCCGCACCTGGCGCAGTTTCGCGAACGCATCCGCCTGGCGGGCACCCTGATCGAGGACGACGCCTTGGCCGACCTGCTGGCCCAGGTCGAGGCCGCGAATGACGGCCAGCCCATCACCTTCTTCGAGATCACCACCGCCGCGGCCTTCCTGGCCTTCGCCCGCACCCCCGCAGACTTCACCCTGCTGGAGGTCGGACTGGGCGGGCGCCTGGACGCGACCAACGTCATCGACGCACCGCGCCTGACGGTCATCACGCCGGTCTCGATCGACCACACCCAGTACCTGGGAGAGACGCTGCCCCTGATCGCCGCCGAAAAGGCCGGCATCATCAAGCCCCGCGTCCCCGTCATCGTCGGCCCCCAGGACGACGATGCCCTGCGCGTGATCGAGGCGCGCGCCATGGGCCTGTCCGCGCCCATCGTCGCACATGGCCAGCACTGGATGATCCAGCCCGAACGCGACGGCATGGTGTTCCAGGACGATCACGGGCTGTGGGACCTGCCCCGCCCGAAGCTGATCGGCCCGCACCAGGTCCAGAACGCGGGCACCGCGCTGGCCGCCCTGCGCGCGCTTGGTGCCACCGACGCGCAGGCCCGCGCCGCCGTCACGCAGGCCGAATGGCCCGCCCGGATGCAGCGCCTGCGCCACGGTCCGCTGGTCGATCTGGCCCAGGGGGCAGAGCTGTGGCTGGACGGCGGGCACAACCCGGCGGGCGGGCAGGCGCTGGCCGCGACCCTGGCCGCGATGCCCGCGCGCCCCACGCATCTGGTCTGCGGCATGCTGAACACCAAGGATGTCGCGGGCTATCTGCGTCCGCTGGCCGACCACGCCGCCAGCCTGACCGCCATCGACATCCCCGGAGAGCCGAACACCCTGCCTGCCACCCAGACCGCCGCCGCCGCGCGCCAGATCGGCATGACCGCGCATGTGGCCCAGGATGCCGCGCAGGCGGTGGAACAGCTGGTGAGCCGCCACCCCGGCGCGCGTATCCTGATCTGTGGATCCCTGTATCTGGCCGGGCGCATCCTACGCGACAACGGCTAGGCCACGCCCGAACCCAAGGACAGCCCATGACCCAGATCCGAGACAGCCGCGCCGCCATCCTGCGGGGCGTCATGAACCGCTGCCCTTCCTGCGGAGAGGGGCAGCTGATGCAGGGCTATCTGAAGGTGAACCCGGTCTGCGCGCATTGCCAGGCGCCCCTGTCCCGCTATCCGGCGGCGGACGGGCCGGCCTTCTTCACCATGACGGTGATGCTGCTGGTGCTGATCCCGCTGTTCGGCATCATCTGGAACGTCTGGCGCCCCGAACCCGCGACGCTGCTGGCGGTCACCGGGCTGATCACCACGGTGATGACACTTGTGCTGCTGCGCCTGATCAAGGGCGCCTTCATCGGCTATCTGTGGGCAAAGGACGAACAGGACCGGGGCGCCTGACGGCCCCCGGTCCCCGCCGTCACGCCCAGTCCCAGGGCGTCGTGAACTGGCCCAGCCTCTCGCGGACCTGATCCTCGGCGACGTTGCCCTCGCGCGACAGGCGGGCGACCAACCCGCGCTTCTTGTCCTCGCGCACCTCGACCACGCGGGCGCCGGTGCCCTGCAGGGCGGCGTCATAGACGCGGCTGATGGCCAGGCGGCGCAGGTCCGGCTTGAAGATCTTGCCGACCGCGGTCTTGGGCAGCTCCGACAGGATCTCGATATGCTTGGGGACGGCGGCGCGTTCATGGATGTGGTCGCGGGCATGGGCCGCCAGTTCGTCCACGGTCACCGTGGCTCCGCCAACCAGTTCCACATAGACGCAGGGCAGTTCGCCCGCGAAGGCGTCGGGCTGGCCGATGGCGCCGGCGAACGCGACGGCGGGGTGCGACAGCATCCCCTCCTCGATCTCGGCGGGGTCGATGTTGTGGCCGCCGCGGATGATCAGGTCCTTGGCCCGCCCGGTGATCCACAGATAGCCGTCCGCGTCGATCCGGCCCAGATCGCCCGTGCGCAGGTACCGATCGTCGGCGAACAGCTTATGGTTCTTGTCTGCCTCGGTATAGGTCGAGCCGGGGAAGACGCCGGGATTGGCGACGCAGATCTCTCCGACGACATCGGTGGGGCATTCGTGCACCCGGCCCGCATCGTCGTGGTTCAGGATGCGGACATGCGTGTGCGGCAGCGGGATGCCCACCGAGCCCACCTTCTTCAGCCCGTCCACCGGGTTGCAGCTGACCAGGCAGGTGGCCTCGGTCAGGCCGTAGCCTTCGGCGATCTCCACCCCGGTGGCCGCCTTGAAGCGGTTATACAGCTCGATCGGCAGCGGCGCCGAACCCGAGATGGCGGTCTTCAGGCTGCCCACATCGGCGTTGACCGGACGCTGCATCAGCGCGGCGATGGCCGTGGGCACGGTGATCAGGAACGTCGCCTGCCAGCGTTCGATCAGCTTCCAGAAGTTGTCGAAGACCCCATCGCCCCGGTATCCGGCAGGCGTGGGCATCACCACATGCGCGCCGGACGCGATGCAGGACATCAGCACCGGATAGGCCGCAAAGACATGGAACATCGGCAGCGGGCACATCAGCACGTCGGTCTCGTCGAACAGCAGCGTCCCCCCAAGCCAGCCGTTATAGATCATGCCGCTGTACTTGTGCTGGGCCACCTTGGGCGTGCCGGTGGTGCCGCCGGTGTGGAAATAGGCCGCGACGCGGTCGGCCTTGGGGTCGTCGAATTCCAGGGCGGTGTGCTTGCGTGCGCTGGTGGCGGCCTCGAAATCCAGGACCTTGGCCTTGTGCCGGACCTTCACCTTGGGGCGGATCAGCGGCACGATAAAGCGTTTCAGGCCGCGCAGATGGCGGTTCAGGTCAACCTCGACCACATGGGTGACGTTCGGGGCCTGGGCCACCGCCTCGGCGGCCTTCTGCGCCACGTCGGTCTTGGGGAAGGCCTTCAGCGTGACCAGCACCTTGGCATTCGCCTCGCGCAGGATGCCGGCGATCTGGGTGGCGTCCAGCAGCGGGTTGATCGGGTTCACGATCCCCGCCGTGGCCCCGGCCAGCAGGACCACCGGCGTCTCTATGCTGTTGGGCAGAAGGTACGCGACGGTGTCGGTCGGCCCCACGCCCAGACTGCGGAACAGGTTGGCGGTTTCGGTCACGCGTTCCAGCAGGTCCTGCCAGGACAGGGTAACGGCGTGATCCTTGGGCCCCGACAGCAGCTGGAACGAGATCGCGGGCCGCTGCGGAAACCGCTCGGCCGTGCGCGACAGGAATTCATAGATCGTGACCGGCAGGCCGCGCGCGTCAAAGCTGCCTTCCTGTTCGATCCTGTCGCGGTCCGCATAGCTGCCGAACTTGCCCATCTGGTCCCCCTGCTGTCGGGCCGCATCGGCTGCGGCCCCTCCCTGCGGGTAAGGATGGTCCGACAAGGCCGGGCGGGGCAAGTCCCGACCGGTCCGCCGCATGTGAAAACGCCGCGTCAACCGATGGCCGACGCGGCGTCATGACGGTCCGACCGGGGTGGTCAGTCCGCGGCGGGAATGCGCAGGACCTGGCCCGGATAGATCTTGTCGGGATCGCTTAGCATCGGGCGGTTCGCCTCGAAGATCGCGGCGTACTTGTTCGCGTTGCCCAAGTGCTCCTTGGCGATGGCGGACAGGGTCTCTCCCTTCTTCACGGTGTGGAAGACGGGTTGGGGGGCGTCGGCGGGCAGGTCGGCCTCGACCTTGGCGATGCCCTCGATGTTGCCGACGGCCAGGATCAGCTTTTCCAGCGTCTCGCGGTCGGCGCCCTTGGATTCGACGACCACCGTGTCGCCGCGCAGGCGAAGGTGCACGTCGTCGCCGTCCAGGTTCAGGGCGCGCAGTTCGGCCTTCAACGCCGCGACCTTGCACTGGGTGTCGTCCTGGGCCGCGGGCTGCGCGGCGGCGGGGGCTGCGGCAGGGGCCGCGGCGGCGGGCTTGGGCGTGGCGGCCTCGGCCTTGCCGAAGACCGACTTGCCCGCGTCTTTCACGAAATCCCAGATGGCCATGTGCAAAGGTCCTTGTGATGTTCCGCCACCGAACGACCGCCATGTCGGCACGGTTCCGCCAAACCGGGGCGCCAGGGCCGCATCGGGGCGAAAGCGCTTGTTAACCCGGGGCGGCTATAAGAACCAAGGCGCGCTTGGAAACGGGGTCACCGCAGGGCATGACGAACTGGACAGGATACGGACGGGGATCGCTGATGATCCTGGGCGCGGCGCTGCTGGCGGGATGCGCGGCCACCCCGCAGGCGCCGGTGGGACACGACCCCCACGCGGTCCAAGTCGGCCCGCCCGGACCCGCGCAATGCGGCGTGACGGCGCCGGACCGGAACGCGATGGCCGCGCAGGTGAGCAACCGCGCGCGGGCCCGCGCCGGCCTGACGCCACTGCGCGCCGACGCCCGGCTGGCCCGGGTCGCGGCGCGCCATGCCTGCGACATGGCGCAGCGCGGGCGAATGACCCATCTGGGCAGCACCACCACCGGACCCGCCGTGCGCCTGAAGCAGGCGGGCTATCAGCCCACCGTCTCGGCCGAGAATATCGCCGCGGGGCCATTCTCGCTGCCGCGGGTGCTGTCGGAATGGACGGCCTCGCCGGGTCATCACGCCAACATCATGCTGCCGCAGGTGCGCGATTTCGGCGTGGGACAGGCGACGTCCCAGGACGGGCGCACGACCTATTGGGCCGCCGTCTATGCGGCCCCCCGTTAGGCCGCGGGCATGACCTGCGGCCCGACCCGTTCGGATGACCACAAAGACGAGGATCGGATGACCCGACATTTCAACCGCATCGCCGCGCTGGCGCTGATCGTGGCCGGCGCATGGCCGGCCCATGCGTCGACATCCTGCGCCACGCCCCCGCCCCGGGCCAGCCAGGCCATTGCGTCCTCCGTCAGCCAGATGCGGGCCCAGGCCGGGCTGGGCGCGGTGACGGTCGATCCCGCGTTGACGGCCGCGGCGACCCGCCAGGCGTGCGAGATGGCCGCCCGCGGCAGGCTCAGCCATCGGGGCGGCGGGGGCGTCAAGGCGCGCGCCCGGTCGGCGGGCTATGCCGCCTCTGTCGTGGCCGAGAACATCGCAGCGGGCCAGCGCGACGCGGGCGCTGCGATGCGCAGCTGGGCGCGGTCGGCGGGGCACCGGTCGAACATGCTGCATGCGCGGGTGCGCCATGTGGGCATCGGCCAGGCGCTGGCGGCGGACGGGCGGACGGTGTTCTGGGCGATGGTGCTGGCCGCCCCGCGCTAGGCGGGGTCGGCCGGCCTGTCGCCCGGCCCGTCGGTGAACTGCATCCGCGCCAGGCGCGCATAGAGCCCGCCCTGCGCGACCAGTTCGTCATGGCTGCCGGTGGCCACGATCCGGCCCTGATCCAGGACCACGATCCGGTCGGCCTTCTTGACCGTCGCCAGGCGGTGCGCCACGACGACGGTCGTGCGCCCCTCGGCCAGGCGGCTGACGGCGGCCTGGACCAGCGATTCGGATTCCGCGTCCAGCGCGCTGGTCGCCTCGTCCAGCAGCAGGACCGGCGCGTCGCGCAGGATCGCGCGGGCGATGGCCACGCGCTGGCGCTGACCGCCGGACAGCATCACGCCGCGTTCGCCCAATGCGGTGTCATATCCCTGCGGCAGGGCCTCGATGAAGTCATGCGCATGCGCCGCGCGCGCCGCGGCCTGCACCTGCGCGTCGGTCGCGTCGGGGCGGCCAAGGCGGATGTTGTCGGCGGCGGATGCGGCAAAGATCACCGGGTCCTGGGGAACCAGCGCGATATGGCTGCGCAGATCGACGCGCGCCAGCTGGCGCAGGTCGGTGCCGTCCATCGTCACGCGACCCGATTGCGGGTCCCAGAACCGCTGGATCAGCTGGATCACGGTCGTCTTGCCCGCCCCAGACGGGCCGACCAGCGCCACGGTCTCCCCCGGCCGGATGGTCAGGTCGATCCCGTGCAGGGCCGGGGCGTCGGGACGCGAGGGAAAGCTGAAGGCCACCCCCTCCAGCACGATCTCTCCGCGCACGGGCAGCAGCAGGGGCACCGGGCGCGCCGGATCGGTCAGCGTGTCCGTCGCGGACAGCAGTTCGGCCAGGCGTTCGGTCGCCCCGGCGGCGCGTTGCAGTTCGCCCCAGATGTCGGACAGGGCGCCAGCCGCGCCCGCGACCAGGATCGCATAGATGACGAACTGCACCAGCTGGCCCGCGGTCATCACCCCGTCTTGGACGTCGCGGGCACCGACCCACAGCACGCCGATCACGCCCGCAAAGATCAGGAAGATCACGATGGCGGTCATCACCGCGCGGGTGCCGATACGGGTGCGGGCCACGACATAGGACTGTTCGGTCACGTCGTCAAAACGCACCATGCTGCGCGCCTCGGCGGTATAGGCCTGGATGGTCTGGGCGGCCAGCAGGGTTTCGGACGCTGTGCCCGAGGATGCGGCGATCCAGTCCTGGTTGGCGCGCGACAGGGCGCGCAGGCGGCGTCCCAGCACGATGATCGGGATCAGGATGGCGGGCACGATCAGCAGCACCAGTCCCATCAGCTTGACCGAGGTCCAGGCCAGCATCGCCATGCCCCCCGCCAGGATCAGCATGTTGCGCAGCGCGATGGACAGCGACGACCCCACGACCGACTGGATCAGCGTGGTGTCGGTGGTGATGCGCGACAGGATTTCCCCTGTCATCACGCGTTCGAAGAAAGCGGGCGACAGGGTGATCACGCGGGCATAGACGGCCTTGCGGATGTCGGCCACGACCCGTTCGCCCAGCCGTGTCACGAAGAAGTACCGCGCCGCCGTGCCCAGGGCCAGCAGCGCCACAATCATCAGGGCCGCGCCGAAATACTTGTCCAGAAGGCCCGCGCCGTCGTCGAAATTGTCGACCACCCGGCGTGCGGCCAGTGGCAGGATCAGGCTGATCGCCGATGTCAGCACCAGCGCCACCAGCGCCAGCACCATCTGCCCGCGATAGGGCCGGACGAACGGCCACAGCGCGCCAAGCGCCCCCACCCGCCGGCTGGTGGGCCGGTCTTCCAGATTGCTTGCGCCGCGTGCCATGCTTGCCCGTCTTTGTCCGTTGCCGCCCCGGTTTAGGGGGCCGCCGCCCCAAGGACAAGCGTGCGCCCTGTCACAGGACCAGCCGCCCCTGCGCCAGCGCCTTGTGCAGCAGGTCCACCGCCGCGGCCAGCTTGCCGTCGATCACCTGAAGATAGCGGGTCCAGTCGTCCATCCCGCCCAGATCGGCCGCCCCGTCGGAGATGCCGCGCAGCCCGATCAGCGGCACGCCGAAATTCTGGGCGGCGCGCAGGTGGGCAAAGGTCTCCATGTCGACCATGTCCTCCTCGATCGCGGCATAGGCGGGGCCGCTGACGATGTCGGCGCCGGTGGACAGGCTGGCCACCGGCAGGCCGGGGATGCGGTGCGGCAGGTCGATCACCCGCGGCAGGTCCAGAAGCGGCGTGCAGCCCCGCGCGAACCCCAGCGCGCTGGCATCCATGTCGCGCCAGGCGACGGCGCCCACCTGATAGACCTCGGTCTGGGCCAGACGCGCGGACCCGGCCGACCCCAGCGACACGATCAGCCGGGGCAGCCGGTCCATGCGGGCCAGCGCGGCGGTCAGCTGGACCGCGGCCTCGATCGGGCCGATGCCGGTCATCAGCGGCTGGATGCGCGCGCGCAGGGCCGGGCCGTATTCGGGCTGGGCGGCCATCACGAACAGGATCGGCAGGTCGGTCATCGGCGCACCTTCGTCAGCGGGGATCGCGTCGGGCGTCGCACGGGGACGCCGCGGTGGTCAAGGCCGCAGACCCTTGCGGGCACGGGCCGCGCCGTGGCAGGGGTGCATCGGTCACAGGACAGGGGCACGCCATGGGCAAGGTCAGCGATCTTTACCGCCAGCGCATCGCATCGGGCGCGCTGCGCCACGACGACGCGCAGGCAGCGGTGCTGCCGCACATGGACCGCGTTCTGGATCAGCTGCAGGCGGCACCGCCGCAGAAGCCGCGATCGGCGTGGCGGGCCTTTCTGGGCGTGGGCAGCCCCGATCCGGTGCCCGCGGTGCAGGGGTCGTATCTGTGGGGCGGCGTGGGGCGTGGCAAGTCCATGCTGATGGACCTGATGGCCGACGCGGCCGGCGACATTCCCACCCGGCGGGTGCATTTCCACGAATTCATGCAGGAGATCCAGGCCGGCCTGAACGAGGCGCGCAAGCGCGGCGAGCAGGACACCGTCCGCCCCGTGGCCGAGGCCGTGGCGGCGCAGGTCCGCCTGCTGTGCTTTGACGAGATGCAGATCACCGACATCGCCGACGCGATGATCGTGGGGCGGCTGTTCCAGGTTCTGTTCGACCAGGGGGTGACGGTGGTCACAACGTCGAACCGCGAACCGGACGACCTGTACAAGCATGGGCTGAACCGCCAGCTGTTCCTGCCCTTCATCGCGCTGATCCGCCAGCGGATGGAGGTGGTCTGCCTGGACAGCCGCACCGACTATCGCCAGAACCGCCAGGGCGGTCAGGTCTGGTTCGCCCCCGCCGATGCGGCGGCACGGGCCGAACTGGACGCCGTCTGGGCCGAGTTGACCGGCGACGCTACGCCCGAACCGCTGGTCCTGACCGTGCAGGGGCGCCAGGTCACCCTGCCCGCCCATGTCGGGCGCGCGGCGCGGTCCAGCTTCTGGGACCTGTGCGGCAAGCCGCTTGGGCCCGCGGATTACCTGGCAGTGGCACGCGCGGTCGACGTGCTGCTGATCGACGGCGTGCCGCGGCTGTCGGCGTCGAACTATAACGAGGCCAAGCGCTTCGTGACGCTGATCGACGCGCTTTACGAGGCGCGGGTCCGGCTGATCGCCAGCGGCGCGGACCAGCCCGAACAGCTGTACAACGAGGGCGAAGGCAGCTTCGAGTTCGAACGCACCGCATCCCGCCTGCGCGAGATGCAGGACGCCGCGTGGGGGCGGCGCGACCCGGCGGGGGACTAGACCCCCATCGTCCGCCGTCCGCGCTGGACCAGGGCGCGCAGCTCCTCCAGCGTCATCGCGCCGAACGCGGCCTCGTCCCCGCAGATGAAGCTTGGCGTGCCCATCAGCCCCATGTGGTCGCCCAGCAGGTGGCTGTAGGTGATGTGGCGCTCGACGGTATCGGCCTGCATGCCTGTGCGGATCGCGGCCTCGTCCAGGCCCAGATCGCGGACGGCGCGCATCACGGTCGCCTCCTCGGCGCGGGCGCGCATGCCCAGCAGGGCGGCGTGCAGCCGCCAGTAGTTGCCCGTGGGCAGCGTCGCCAGCGACGCGCGCGCCGCGAATTCCGATCCGGGACCGAAGACCGGCCATTCGCGCAGCACCACCCGCAGCTGTGGGTCCGACCGGACCAGTTCCGACATCAGCGGCAGCATCGTCTTGCAGTGCGGACAGTTGTAATCGAAGAACTCGGTCAGGGTGATGTTGCCGTCGGGATTGCCCAGCACCGGTGCGGTCGGGTCGCGTTCCAGCGCTTGGCGCAACTCATCGGGCATCGGGTTGGGGCGGTCCTGCGCAAAGGCGGGCATCGCCGCGAAGGCGCCGGCAGAGGCCAGAAGAAAGCGGCGGGTCGGCATGGCTTGTCCTTTCGGCGGGTCCGGGGTCAGATGTCCTTCGGCCTAACCGACGGCGGACAGATGCGTAAATCCAGATATACCGAACCAGAGGTCACGATGGCGTCAGACCCCGACCCGGTCTGCCCGCTGTGCCTGCGCCCGATCCCGCCCGACGTGCCGCAAAGCCGCCATCACCTGATCCCCAAGCTGCGCGGCGGCAAGGGGGGCCCTACGGTGCTGCTGCACCACATCTGCCACAAGACGATCCACAAGACCCTGCGCGAGACGGAGCTGGCGCGAAACGTGAACACGGTCGAGGCGCTGCGCACCCATCCCGACCTGGCCCCGTTCTGGGCCTGGATCGCCCGCCGCCCGCCGGGTTTTTCCGGAAAGACGCGCTGATACCATCGGTTTTTCCGCTTTGCGGAAGCGTGATTCGGGCGCACCCTGAGACAGTCGTCCCCTGCGAAAGGACTGTCCCATGCCCCGATCGTTCCTGACCGCGCTGCTCTTGGGTGCCCTGACCGCCCCTGCGGCCTTGGCCCAGACCGGACCGCCCCAGGCCCCGGCGCCCGCGCCCATCGTGATCCCCTCCCCCCAGGACGCCCGCACCCCCGATGCCCCCCTTCCGACCAATCCGGCCATGACCGGCAAGCGGTCCTGCGGCGGGGCCCGGCAGGTCACATCCTGACAGGCGCACTGCCTCGACAAGGTCCGCGCAGGCGGTGAACCGCGCGTCTCGGCCTGAGCGCCCTGGCTTTGGCGGCAGGTCGTGATCGGCACAGGCCCCCTGTGCGGCCCCACGCCCGGGTTCGGCTGGCGTCGCTCACGCGGGTTCACAAGCCTGTGGTTGCGACCATGCAACGCCGCCCACGGGCATTCCGGGCGTCAACCTTTCGGCAGCAGGGTCAGACGGTTAGGTCTGCCCCGTCATCAGACTGAGAAGGACCCCCATCATGAAACTTGCATTCGCAACCCTGGGCGCAAGCCTGTTCGCCGTCACCGCCCATGCCGGCGGCTATGTCGCCCCCGTGGTCGAGCCCGCCCCCGCACCCGTCGTCGCCCCCGTCGCGGCACCCGTGTCCGACTGGACCGGCTTCTATGCCGGTCTGCAGTACGGCCAGGGCGATGCCGACCTGAGCGACGCCGACTCGCTGGACTTCGATGCCTACGGCGTCCACGGCGGCTACAACCGCGATTTCGGCCAGTTCGTCCTGGGCGGCGAGCTGGACTACAACCGCATCGACCTGGACGAGGCCGGCGAAGGCGACCTGGTCCGGCTGCGCGGCCGCGCGGGCTATGACCTGGGCCGCTTCATGCCCTACGTCTCTCTGGGCGCTGCGCACGTCGAAACGGACGACCTGTCCGAAACCGCCTTCACCTATGGCATCGGCGCCGACTTCAAGGTCACCGAGCGCATGACCCTGGGCGCGGAATACACCCGCCAGGACTTCGACGACGTCAACGACGTGTCGGGTTTCGACATCGATTCCGACATGGTGCAGGTGCGCGCCTCGTTCCGGTTCTGATCGAAACGGTTCGAATGCGAAAGGCGGCCCCCGCGGGGGCCGCCTTTTTCATTGCCACAACAGGTGCGATCAGCGCGTGAACTTCTTGTACTTCACGCGCTTGGGGTTCACCGAATCAGGGCCCAGGCGGCGGATCTTGTCCTCCTCATAGGCCTCGAAGTTGCCTTCGAACCATTCGACATGCGCGTCGCCCTCGAATGCCAGGATATGCGTGCACAGACGGTCCAGGAAAAAGCGGTCGTGGCTGATGATCACCGCGCAGCCCGCGAAATCGTCCAGCGCCGCCTCCAGCGCCTGCAGCGTCTCGACGTCCAGGTCGTTGGTCGGTTCGTCCAGCAGCAGCACGTTGCCGCCCGATTTCAGCAGCTTGGCCATGTGCACGCGGTTGCGTTCGCCGCCCGACAGGGTGCCGACCTTCTTCTGCTGGTCGCTGCCCTTGAAGTTGAAGGCGCTGCAATAGGCGCGGCTGTTCATCGTCGCGTCGCCCAGGGCGATCAGCTCGGCACCGCCGCTGATCTCCTCCCAGACGTTGTGGTTGTCGCCCAGCGCGTCGCGCGACTGGTCGACATAGGACAGCTGCACCGTCTCGCCCAGGGTGATCGTGCCCTCGTCGGGCTGCTCCTGGCCGGTCAGCATGCGGAACAGCGTCGACTTGCCCGCGCCGTTCGGACCGATCACGCCGACGATGCCGCCGGGCGGGATGGTGAAGTCCAGGTTCTCGATCAGCAGCTTGTCGCCCATCGCCTTCTTCAGGCCGATGACCTCGATCACCTTGCCGCCCAGGCGCTCGCCGTTCGGGATGATGATCTGGGCGCTGGTGATGCGCTCCTTCTCGGTCTTGTTGGCCATCTCGTTATAGGCGTTGACGCGGGCCTTCTGCTTGGCCTGACGGGCCTTGGCGCCGGCGCGGATCCATTCCAGTTCCTTCTCAAGGACCTTCTGCTTGGACTTGTCCTCGCGGGCCTCCTGCGCCACGCGCTTGGCCTTGGCGTCCAGCCACGAGGAATAGTTCCCCTCGTGCGGGATGCCGCGGCCGCGCTCCAGCTCCAGGATCCAGGTCGTGATGTCGTCCAGGAAATAGCGGTCGTGGGTGACGATCAGGATCGTGCCCTTGTATTCGATCAGGTGCTTCTGCAGCCAGGCGATGGTCTCGGCGTCCAGGTGGTTGGTCGGTTCGTCCAGCAGCAACATGTCCGGCGCCTCAAGCAGCAGCTTGCACAGCGCGACTCGGCGGCGTTCGCCACCCGACAGGGTGCTGACATCGGCGTCGTCGGGCGGGCAGCGCAGGGCCTCCATCGCGACATCGACCTGGCTGTCCAGGTCCCACAGGTTCTCGGCGTCGATCTGGTCCTGCAGGGCGGACATCTCCTCGGCGGTCTCGTCCGAGTAGTTCATCGCCAGCTCGTTATAGCGGTCCAGCTTGGCCTGCTTGGCCGCGACCCCCAGCATGACGTTGCCGCGCACGTCGAGGCTTTCGTCCAGATGCGGCTCCTGCGGCAGATAGCCGACGGTCGCACCCTTGGCGGCCCAGGCCTCTCCGGTGAAATCCTTGTCGATGCCGGCCATCACGCGCATCAGGCTGGATTTGCCCGATCCGTTGACGCCGACGACGCCGATCTTGACGCCCGGCAGGAAGTTCAGCTTGATGTTCTCAAACACCTTCTTGCCGCCGGGATAGGTCTTGGACACGCCGTCCATGTGGTAGACGAACTGATAGGACGCCATCGGAAACTCCTGTGAATTTGCCGCTTTGTAAGGGAAACGGGCGTCCGATGGAAGATCAGCGCACCTCGTCCACGAAATCGCCGCCCATGATGTCGCGCAGGGCGTCCATCTGGGGGGCCAGGCGCGCCACCAGCGCGGCGATGGCCGCGGGGGGCGGCATCGGGCCGTCGGGATTTGCGAACACCTTCTGCGTCAGGTTGGCGTAGAAGCAGGGGCCCAGCCCCAGATGCGCCTCGACCGCGTCCATCACCCGGTGCGGCGCGCGCGCGATCCGACCGAAGGGCAGGACCAGCATGTCGGGATAGCGCCTAAGCCAGCGCGGCAGATAGGCGGCATAGTCGCCGCGTTCGTCCAGGACCGGGTTCGCGACCTCGGCCAGCCAGTCGGCCTCGGTCACGGGCACGCGTTTTTCCCGGCGCAGGTTCATGCGCAGCTGCGATATGGCGCGATCGACGGGGTGGCGGATCAGATAGATCACGCGCGCCTTGGGCAGCAGGTCGCGGACCGCCTGCACCCCCTCGTCCGGCAGGCCGGAATATTCCGGGGTGAAATCCATCGGCATCGCGTGTTCGGGCGCGGGGGCGAAGACGCGCTTGTACCACTGGTTGTGGAACATCTTGCCGCTGGTGATGGCCGTCAGATAGGCGTCCAGCTCGGGCTGCAGCTCGACCTTGCGCGCCTTGTGGCGGTCGCGGATCTCCTGCGGCTTGTTGCGGTAATGCCAGGCGATCCAGCGGCGGTGTTCGGGGATGTGCAGATGGTTGAAATACTGCACCTCCTTGAACGGCGGGATCCAGACCTGCGGATGCTGGCCGAGCATCTGGGCCAGCCAGCTGGTCCCGGCCTTCTGCGCACCGATGCACAGCGCTCCAGGCTTGCGGGGCTGGCCCTGGGGATCGAAGGCCGGGCTGATCGTCAGCGTGGTGACCAGGCGCGACAGGGCGTCAGCGCTCAAGTGTTCCCCAAAGGTCATAATCACCCGCCTCGTCCACCGTCACGGTCACAATATCGCCCGGCGACAGGGCGTCAAACCCCTCGTCGATGAACAGGTTTCCGTCAATCTCGGGGGCGTCGGCCTTGGTGCGGCAGGTGGCGCCGCGCTCGTCGACCTCGTCGACGATCACCTGGATGCGCTGGTCGACCTTGGCCTCCAGCTTGGCGGCGCTGATGGCCTGGGCCTTCTCCATGAACCGCGCAAAGCGGTCCTGCTTGACCTCGGCAGGCACGTGGTCGGGCAGGTCGTTGGCCCGCGCGCCCTTGACGTTTTCGTACTGGAACGCGCCTACGCGGTCCAGCTGCGCCTCGTCCAGCCAGTCCAGCAGGGTCTGGAACTCTGCCTCGGTCTCCCCGGGATAGCCCACGATGAAGGTCGAGCGCAGGGTGATGTCGGGGCAGATGTCGCGCCAGGCGGCGATCTCGTCCAAGGTCTTGGCCGCCGCCGCCGGGCGCGCCATGCGGCGCAGGACGTCGGGGTGGGCGTGCTGGAACGGGATGTCCAGATAGGGCAGCACCAGGCCATCCGCCATCAGCGGGATCAGGTCGCGCACATGCGGATAGGGATAGACGTAATGCAGCCGCACCCAGGCCCCAAGGCTGCCCAGATCGCGCGCCAGATCGGTGATGTGGGCGCGGTGCCCCCGGTCGGTCGCGTGCTTCAGGTCCAGCCCATAGGCGCTGGTGTCCTGGCTGATGACCAGCAGTTCCCGCACCCCGGCCTGCACCAGGCGCTCGGCCTCGCGCACCACCGCATGGGCCGGGCGGCTGACCAGACGGCCGCGCATGTCGGGGATGATGCAGAACTTGCACTTGTGATTGCAGCCTTCCGAGATCTTCAGATAGCTGTAATGGCGCGGCGTCAGGCTGACCCCGCTGGCGGGCAGCAGGTCGATGAACGGATCGGGCTGCGGCGGCACGGCGGCATGGACCGCGTCCAGCACCTGTTCATATTGATGCGGACCGGTCACGGCCAGCACCTTGGGATGCGCGCCGGTGATGTAATCCGGTTCCGCCCCCAGGCAGCCTGTGACGATGACGCGGCCATTCTCGCGCAGCGCCTCGCCGATGGCATCCAGGCTCTCGGCCTTGGCGCTGTCCAGGAACCCGCAGGTGTTGACCACCACGGCATCCGCACCATGGTAATCGGCGCTGATCGCATAGCCTTCGGCCCGCAGGCGCGTCAGGATGCGTTCGCTGTCCACCAAGGCCTTGGGGCAGCCAAGGCTGACCATGCCGATGGTCGGCTGACCGTCACGGCGGTCATCCGGGATGCGCGCACGCGCAAGGTCGGGGCGAAGTTCGGGCGGGTTCTGCTGCATCCGCCGCACATAAGCGATTCTGGATCGCGGGGAAAGTCCGTTCCGCGGTCAGCGGCGGCCCATGAAACGACGGATCATCTTGAAGATGGCAAACAGCTTGAGCAGGCGGAACATAGGCTTCTCCGATATGGGTTCGCGGGCCCAACGTCCCCCGCGGGCAACCGGTTCACGGCAATGCGCGTTCCCGATGCCCGTCGTCGCCGGAACGTGATTTCACCACCGCCCGAAAAAAGGACCAGATGTCGCCATGATGAAACCCCGCCGCCTTGCCCTGATCCTTGCCGCCGCCCTGACGGTCGCGACCCCCGCTTTGGCCCAGCAGCCGCAAGGCATCCAGCGCGCGGGAGAGTTCATCGACGTGTGGAACAACCGCGGCGGCAACGTGCTGGAGATGGTGCAGACCCGGCAGGAGCTGGCATCGTCGGGCCGCACGGTGCGCATCCGCGGATATTGCCGGTCGGCCTGCACGATCCTGACGACGATGCCCAATGCCTGCCTGGGGCCGCAGGCGCGGATCGGGTTTCACGCGCCGCGCATCCAGGGCACCCAGATCATCCCGCCCTATGTCGATCAGATCATGGGCAACTTCTATCGTGGCGGCATCCGCGAGCGGTGGTTCGGGGGCTGGAACCGCTCGATGGAGATGAAGATCATCTCGGCCCGCGAATACGTGCGCCTGGACCCGCAGGCGCGGATCTGCGGCAGCCTGCGCCCCTAGTCGCGCAGGCGCCAGCCGGTGGCAAAGATCCAGCGGATGATGGCCAGGCAGATCACGACCATGATCCCCACCGCCACCAGCGACACCCCCACCGGCACGTCGGCCAGTCCGAAGAACGACCAGCGGAACCCCGAGATCAGGTAGAGGACCGGGTTCAGCTTGGCCACGCCCTCCCAGAAGGGCGGCAGCATGCTGGCCGAATAGAAGGCGCCGCCCAGGAAGACCAGCGGCATGATGACCATCATCGGCACGATCTGCAGCTGTTCGAACGACTTGGCCCACAGCCCGATGATGAAGCCCAGCAGGCTGAAGCCGATCGACGACAGGACCAGGAAGGCCACCATCCAGAACGGGTGCAGGATGTGGACGCCGACGAAGACGAAGCTGGTCAGCAGGATCACCAGCGCGATCAGGATCGACTTGACCGCCGCCGCGCCGACGAAGCCCATCGTCACCTCGATCCAGCCGACGGGCGACACCAGGTATTCATAGATCGTGCCGCTGAACTTGGGAAAATAGATGCCGAAGCTTGCGTTGCTGACGGCCTGCTGCAGCACGGTCAGCATCATCAGGCCGGGCACGATGAAGGCCGCGTATTCGACCCCCTCGACCGACTGGATGCGCCCGCCGATGGCCGCGCCGAAGACGACGAAGTACAGCACCGTGGACAGAACGGGCGAGGCCAGCGATTGCCAGATGGTGCGGAAGAACCGCATCATCTCGTGGTGAAAGATGGACCAGACGCCAAACCAGTTGATGCTCATGCCGCGTCCTCGGAGACCAGGGAAAGGAAGACGTCCTCGAGGCTGGATTGCCGCGTGGACACGTCGCGCACGGTGATGCCGCGCGCGGCCAGATCGCCCAGAAGGCGCGCGATGCCGGTGCGTTCGGCCCGCGTGTCGTATTCGAAGGACAGCCGCCGCCCGTCATCCGACAGCGACAGCCCGCGCCCGGACAGATCGCCGGGGATCGCGGCCAAAGGCTGGTCCAGCTCGATCGACAGGGTCTTCTTGCCGAACTCTCCCATCAGCTCGCTGGTCGGCTTGACCAGCAGCAGGCTGCCCTTGGCGATGACGCCGATGCGGTCGGCCATCTCCTCGGCCTCCTCCAGGTAATGGGTGGTCAGGATGATCGTCACGCCCTCGCGGCGCAGATCGCCCACGACCTGCCACATCTCGCGGCGCAGGGCGACGTCGACGCCCGCCGTGGGTTCGTCCAGGAACAGCACCTTGGGCTGGTGCGACAGCGCCTTGGCGATCAGCACGCGGCGCTTCATGCCGCCCGACAGTTCCCGCGTGGCGGCGTCGCGCTTGTCCCACAGCGACAGCGACCGCAGGATGCGCTCGATATAGGCCTCGTCCGGGGGCATGCCGTACAGCCCGCGGGTGAAGCGGACGCAGTTGATGACCTTCTCGAACGGTTCCAGCGCGATCTCCTGGGGGACCAGGCCGATCAGCTTGCGCGCGGCGCGCCAGTCGGTGCGGATGTCGTGCCCGCCCACGCGGACCGTGCCGCCGGTCGGCACCACCAACCCGCAGATGATCGAAATCAGCGTGGTCTTGCCCGCCCCGTTGGGGCCCAGCAGGGCGATGATCTCTCCCTCGTCGATGGACAGGGTCACGTCGTCCAGCGCCTTGGTGCCGCTGCCATATTCCTTGGACAGGTGGTCGATGTCGATGATCGCGCCCATGCGCCTCTCCTGTAGGTGAGTTCGGGGACCTTGGCGCGCCTCGCGCACAGCTGTCCGGTCCCGCAGATAGGCCCTGCCCGCCCCGATTGCCAGTGCGGGACCGCGGATTCAGCCGTCCGACGTCCTCAGCCGCCCCCGGCTCATGTGGCGCTTGCGCCCGAAACCGGGGCTGCGGAGGACCTCGAACCCGGCATCCGACAGCGCCTGGCGGACATGGCCCGCGGCGGTATAGGTGGCGAACGTGCCCCCCGGCGCGGTATGCGCGCCCACCTCGGCCATCACGTCCGCGCCCCACATCTGCGGGTTCTTGGCCGGAGAGAACCCGTCCAGGAACCACGCATCCGCCGCGTCCCGCCACGCGGGCAAGGTCCGGCGCACATCGCCCAGGACCACGGTCAGCGCGACCTGTCCCACGCGGATCACCCCCTGCCCCCATCCGTCGCGCAGCTGCGCCGCCAGCGCCGACAGGTCGGGAAAGGCGGCATGCGCCTGCTCCAGCTGGGCGCGGCTCATCGGAAAGGCCTCGAAGCTGGTCATCCGCACGGGCACCGTCGCCACCTGCGCCAGCGCCAATGCGTTCAGACCGGTGCCGAACCCCGTCTCGGCCACGTGGAACCCCGGCCTCAGCCGTGCGGGCAGGTCGTTGCCTGCAAGGAAGACGTGCCGCGTCTCCTCCAGCCCGCCGCCCAAGCTGAAATAGGGGTCGTCGAACTGCTGTGACACGGGAACGCCCCCATCGCGCCAGTCCAGCGCAGGCTCGTCATCGGGGCGGGGATGGGTTAGGTCGCTCATGACGCATCTGTCGGGAAAGGACGCGGCTTTGGCAAGGGTGATCCATGTGGCGGGGGCCGGCGTCTTCGGGCTGGCCTGTGCCTGGGCGCTGGTCCAGCGCGGCGCGCAGGTCACCGTGTTCGAGGCCGCGACCATCGGCGCAGGATCCTCGGGCGGCCATGTGGGCGCCCTGGCCCCCCATGCGCCCGACCCCTGGAACATCAAGAAACAGCTGCAGCTGGACAGCCTTCTGGCCGCCCCCGCCTTCTGGGCCAGCGTCGAACAGGCCTCCCGCCTGCCTACGGGTTACGCCCGCACCTGCCGCCTGCAACCCGTTCCCGACATGGATACCGCCGCCCGCCTGCCCGACCGCATCGCGGCCGCCGCGCGCCAGTGGCCTGCTGCCATGGGCATGGCGCTGACCCGCGATCCGCACGGCCCGCTGATCCCGCCCAGCCCCACCGGCCTGTGGCTGACCGACGGGCTGACGGCCCGCCTGAACCCCCGCGCCGCCCTGCAGGCCCTGGCCGCTGCGATCCGCGCCGGGGGCGGCCAGATCCATGAACATACGCCGGCCCCCGATGGCCACACCCCCACGATCTGGGCCACGGGCACGCCGGGACTTGTGGCGCTGAACAGCGCGCTGGACCGCAAGATCGGCCAAGGGGTCAAGGGTCAGTCGTTGCTCCTCTCCCACGCCGCCCCTGACAGCCCTCAAATCTTTGCCGACGGGCTGCATATCGTGCCCCATGCGGACGGCACCACGGCCATAGGCTCGACCTCGGAAAACACCTACGACACCGTACACCCCGACCATCAGGCCCAGGACCTGCTGGCCCGCGCCGTCGCGATCTGCCCGGCGCTGGCCGATGCACCCGTCCTCGACATCTGGGCCGGCCTGCGCCCCCGCGCCCGCTCGCGCGCGCCGGTGCTGGCCCCGTGGCCCGGCCGCCCCGGCCACCTGATCGTCAATGGCGGCTTTAAGATCGGCTTCGGCATGGCCCCGCTGATCGCCGACCTGACCGCACAGATCCTTCTGGGCGACCGTCGGGACATCCCCGACCTCTTCGCCCTGCCCTGAGATTTCTCCTTTGCCCAAATACCCCGGGGGGAGTCCACAGGACGGGGGGCAGCGCCCCCCTGCCCGCTTGCCACCCGCGCGCGCCCCGCGCACACTCCCCCCGAACCAGCCGGAGCCCGCGATGACCCGCCTCGACCATGCCTTCACCGCCATTGATGCCGCCAATGCCCAGGACCCGAACCTGGACGACGGCAAGCCTGCGAACCTCCTCTATGGCCAGCGCATGACGGCGGAACAGCAGCGCCTGTTCCCAGACGCCGACGACGTTCTGCGCATCGCCTGCCGCGGCCAGCATGTCGAACGCTGGCTGCTGCCGCGGGCCGACTATCCGATGAACCGCCCCGGCTATCTGGCCTGGCGCCAGGAACAGGGCCGCCGTCACGCGGATCGCATCGCCGGCATCATGGCCGATGCGGGCTATGACGCCGATGACATCGACCGCGCCCGCAAGATGCTGACCAAACAGGGCCTCAAGCGCGACCCCCAGGTGCAGGCGCTGGAGGACGTGATCTGCTTCACCTTCATCCGCTGGTATCTGGGCGATTTCATGGCCGAACAGCCCGACCACAAGATCCCCCGCATCATCGAGAAGACCGCCCGCAAGATGTCGGCCGAGGCCCGCGCCCGCGCCCTGGCCGAATTCCCCATGCCCGAGGCGTTGGCCCAGTATTTCCATGACGCCGATCAGCCGCAGACCCTGTCGCGCGCCGTCATCGTCTCGCATGGCCAGCCCGGCGACCCCGCACCCCAGCAGGCCGCCATCGAGGCGCTGGCCGCCCAGGTCGCGGC
Organism: Paracoccus marcusii; assembly: GCF_028621715.1. NCBI lineage: Bacteria > Pseudomonadati > Pseudomonadota > Alphaproteobacteria > Rhodobacterales > Paracoccaceae > Paracoccus > Paracoccus marcusii. Next base: position 584,692 of record NZ_CP117466.1, read on the forward strand.
CCACGCCCCCGGCGTCGAGGTCCTGGGCGCGACGCTCGCCGACCCCGACGCCCTGCCCCGCACCTGCCGCAGCGACTGCATCATCTATCCGATGTTCATGGCCGAGGGCTGGTTCACCGGCGTCGAACTGCCCCGCCGCCTGACCCAGGCCGGCGCACCGGGCGCGCATATCATGCGCCCCTTCGGCACCGATCCCGGCCTCGACGCGCTGGTCGTCGAAAAGGCGCGCCAGGCGGCGGACGCCCAGGGCTGGGCGCTGTCAGATACGACCCTGCTCCTCTCCGCGCATGGATCGCAGCGTGGGCAGGCTAGCCACGACATCACCATGGCACTGGCCGCCCGCATCGCGCCGCATTTCGCCCGCGTCGTCGCGGGCTTCGTCGAACAGGAGCCCTTCATCGCCGACGCCGCCCGCGGCTTGGATCGTGCCATCAGCCTGCCGATGTTCGCGCTGCGCGCGGAGCATGTGCTGGACGACCTGCCGCAGGCGCTGGATCAGGCGGGCTTCACCGGCCCGCGTCTGGACCCGGTGGGCCTCGCGCCCGAAGTGCCCGCGATGATCGCAGCCTCCATCGCCAGAGAAGTTTCAAGCTTGAAATGATTTCGGACCCGTGCCAGCCTGCAGCGCAGGAGGTGGCACGGGATGAAGATTCTCTGTCTGGGTGGCGGGCCTGCGGGCCTTTACTTCGCGATCTCGATGAAGCTGCGCGATCCGTCGCATGACGTGACCGTGCTGGAGCGCAACGGCGCAGGCGACACCTTCGGATGGGGCGTGGTGCTCTCCGACGACGCCCTGTCGCGGCTGGAACGCAACGACCCGCCCTCGGCCCAGGCGATCCGCGACCATTTCATCTATTGGGACGACATCGCCGTCATCCGCGACGGCCACCGGCAGGTCTCGGGCGGGCATGGTTTCGCGGGGATCGGGCGGCGGCAGCTGCTGATCCTGCTGCAGGAGCGGGCCCGGGAGCTGGGCGTCACCCTGCAATTCCAGACCGAGTTCCAGACCGCCGAAACCTATCGCCACGACTATGACCTGGTCGTCGCCTGCGACGGGCTGAACAGCAAGGTCCGCACGGAATATGCGGACGTGTTCCGCCCCGACATCGACATGCGCCGCTGCAAGTTCGTCTGGCTGGGCACGAAACAGAAATTCGACGACGCCTTCACCTTCATCTTCGAAAAGAGGCCGCAGGGCTGGCTATGGGCGCATGTCTATTCCTTCGACGCCGACACCGCGACCTTCATCGTGGAATGTTCGCAGGAGACCTGGGACGCGATGGGCTTCGAGGGCATGACGAAAGAGCAGATCGTCGAGACCTGCCGCGACGTCTTCAAGGACCATCTGGGCGGGCATGACCTGATGTCGAACGCGGCGCATTTGCGCGGCTCGGCCGTCTGGATGAACTTTCCCCGCGTCATCTGCGACCGCTGGTATCATGAGAATGTGGTGCTGATGGGCGATGCGGCGGCGACGGGGCATTTCTCGATCGGGTCCGGCACGCGGCTGGCCTTGGACAGCGCCATCGCGCTGGCCGATTACCTGCATTCCGAACCCGACCTGCCCCGCGCCTTCGAACGCTATCAGGAGGAGCGGCGCGTCGAGGTTCTGCGCCTGCAATCGGCCGCCCGAAACAGCCTGGAATGGTTCGAGGAGGTCGAGCGTTACCTGGACCTGGACCCGATCCAGTTCACCTATTCCCTGCTGACCCGCAGCCAGCGCATCGGCCATGAGAACCTGCGCCTGCGCGACCCGGGTTGGGTGCGCGAGGCCGAGGACTGGTTCCAACGGCAGGCCGGCGGCCAGCCGGGCCGCGCGCCGATCTTCGCGCCCTTCCGCCTGCGCGACATGGCGCTGAAGAACCGCATCGTCGTCTCGCCCATGGCGCAGTACAAGGCGCAGGACGGCTGCCCGACCGACTGGCACCTGGTCCATTACGGCGAACGCGCCAAGGGCGGCGCGGGCCTGGTCTTTACCGAGATGACCTGTGTCAGCCCCGAAGGCCGCATCACGCCGGGCTGTCCGGGCCTCTACGCGCCCGAGCATCAGGCGGCCTGGCGGCGGATCACCGATTTCATCCATGCCGAGACGGATGCCAGGATCTGCTGCCAGATCGGCCATTCGGGCCGCAAGGGCTCCACCCGCATCGGGTGGGAGGGGATGGACCAGCCGCTGGCGGAGGGCAACTGGCCGATCATGGCGGCCTCCGCCCTGCCGTGGTCCGACGACAATGCCGTGCCGCAGGAGATGACCCGCGCTGATATGGAGGCAGTGACCGAACAGTTCGTGGCCGCGACCCGCATGGCGGATGCCGCGGGCTTCGACATGATCGAGCTGCATGCGGCGCATGGCTATCTGCTGTCGGGCTTCCTGTCGCCGGTGTCGAACCGGCGCACGGATGATTATGGCGGCAGCCTGGAGAACCGCCTGCGCTGGCCGTTGGAGGTGTTCACCGCCATGCGCGCCGTCTGGCCCCAAGACAGGCCGATGTCGGTGCGCATCTCGGCCACGGACTGGACCGAGGACGGCGTGACGCCTGACGAATCGGTCGCCATCGCGCAGGCCTTCCATGCGGCGGGGGCGGATATCATCGACGTGTCGGCCGGGCAGACGACGCCCGAGGCGCGGCCGGTCTATGGGCGGATGTTCCAGACGCCGTTCTCGGACCGCATCCGCAACCAGGCGGGGCTGGCCACGATGGCGGTGGGCAACATCACCGATGCAGATCAGGCCAACGGCATCCTGCTGGCCGGGCGCGCCGATCTGGTGGCCATCGGGCGACCGCATCTGGCCGATCCCTATTGGACGCTGCATGCGGCGACGGCGCTTGGCGACGGGGCGGACTGGCCCCTGCCCTATCACGCGGGCCGCGATCAGGCGCGGCGACTGGCCGCCAAGCAGGCCGAGGAGATCCGCGCATGACCCGCGTCCTGATCACCGGCGGCGGCAGCGGCACCGGCGCCGACATGGCCCGGGCCTTTGCCGCCCAAGGTCATGAGGTCGTCATCACCGGCCGCGACACCGCGAAACTGGAGGCCGTGGCGGGCGGGTTGATCCGCGCCGTGCCGGGCGATGTCAGCGACGAGGATCAGGTGCGGCGCATCTTCGATGCGGCCGGCCCCTGCCAGGTGGTCATCGCCAATGCCGGCATCGCCGAGGCCGCGCCCTTTGCTCGCACCACTCTGGACCAGTTCAGCCGCATCATGGCGGTCAACCTGACGGGGGTCTTCCTGACCTTTCGGCAGGCGCTGTCGCAGATGGGACCGGGGGGGCGGTTGATTGCGGTATCCTCGGCGGCGGGGCTGCGGGGGGCGGCCTATGCCTCGGCCTATGCGGCCAGCAAGCATGGGGTGATGGGGCTGGTGCGGTCGATCGCGCTGGAGGTGGCTGCCAAACAGATCACCGCCAACGCCATCTGCCCCAGCTATCTGGACACCGAGATGACCGGCCGCACGCTGGACGGGATCATGGCCAAGACGGGGCGCGACCGCGACGCGGCACTGGCTGCGCTGACCGCCCGCAACCCGCAGGGCCGCCTGATCGCGCCCGCCGAGGTGACCGGCGCGGCGCTGTGGTTGGCCTCGGACGCGGCGGCGGGGGTGAACGGCCAGGCCATCGTCCTGGACGGAGGCGAGAGCGCATGACCGACCTGTCCAAGCGGCGGCTGAAGACCTGGATCCGCCTTCTGGGCGTGACGCGGGGGGCCGAGAACCATCTGCGCGACTATCTGCGCCGCGCGCATGGCACGACCCTGCCCCGCTTCGACGTGATGGCGGCGCTGTGGCGCAGGCGCGAGGGCGTGACCATGTCCGAGTTGTCGCGCCTGCTGCTGGTGTCGAACGGCAATGCCACGGCGGTCGTCGACCGACTGGAGGCCGACGGCATGGTCCGCCGCGAGGCCGAGAACGGCGACCGACGCCGCATTCGCGTGCGCCTGACGCCCGAAGGCCTGGAGGCGTTCGAGATCATGGCCCTGGGCCATGAGGCCGAGGTCGACGCGATCCTGGGCCGATTGTCCGAAACCGATCTGGAGGCGCTGCGCGACATCCTGTCCCGCGCCGGGAGGCCCGAATGAAACCCGTCCCCATGGCCGATCTGGCGCCCGAACATTTCCTGTGGGAGGTCACGGACCGCATCGCGGTGATCCGCCTGAACCGCCCCGAGCGCAAGAACCCCCTGACGTTCGACAGCTATGCCGAACTGGGCGCCTGCTTTCGGCAGCTGGCCCATGCGTCGGACGTGGATGTGGTGGTGCTGGCCTCCAATGGCGGCAATTTCTGTTCGGGCGGCGACGTGCACGAGATCATCGGCCCGCTGGTCGGCATGGAGATGCCGCAGCTTCTGGCCTTCACCCGCATGACCGGGGAGCTGGTGCGCGCGATGATCCATTGCGGCAAGCCGGTGATCGCCGCGGTCGAGGGGATCTGCGTGGGCGCGGGCGCGATCATGGCCATGGCCAGCGACCTGCGACTGGCCGCGCCCTCGGCCAAGGCTGCGTTCCTGTTCACCAAGGTGGGGCTGGCGGGTTGCGACATGGGCGCCTGCGCGATGCTGCCGCGGATCGTGGGTCAGGGGCGGGCGGCGGAGCTGCTGTATACGGGCCGCGTGCTGCGCGCCGAGGAGGGCGAGCGGTGGGGGTTCTGGAACAGCCTGCATGACGACGTCTTTGCCGCGGCGATGGATCTGGCGCGAAGCATCGCGGCGGGGCCTGTCTGGGCGCATGGCATCACCAAGACGCAGCTGTTGCAGGAATGGACCATGGGGTTGGATCAGGCGATCGAGGCCGAGGCGCAGGCCCAGGCCATCTGCATGACCACGCGCGATTTCGAGCGGGCCTATCGGGCCTTCGTCGCCAAACAGACGCCGGTCTTCGAGGGCAATTGAGGGAACCGGGGCTCTGCCCCGGACCCCGGGATATTTGGGTGAAGAAGAAGATGGATCGCAGCTTTCTGGACTGGCCGTTCTTCGAGGACAGGCATCGCGTGCTGGCCCAGGGGCTGGAGGATTGGGCCGCAGGCGCGCTGCCGGTGGATCACGGCGATGTGGACGGGGCCTGCCGGGGGCTGGTGCGGGCGCTTGGCGATGGCGGCTGGCTGGCGCATTCGGGGGGCGAGGCGCTGGACGTGCGCGCGCTGTGCCTGATCCGCGAGACCTTGGCGCGCCATGACGGGTTGGCGGATTTCGCCTTTGCCATGCAGGGCCTGGGCATGGGGGCGGTGACGCTGTTCGGCAGCCCGGTTCAGCGAGAATGGCTGGAGCGGACGCGGGCGGGCCGGGCGATTTCGGGGTTCGCGCTGACCGAGCCTGCGTCCGGGTCGGACGTCGCGCGGCTGGCGACCACGGCGCGCCGGGATGGCGACGGGTGGGTTCTGGACGGGGAAAAGACCTATATCTCCAACGGCGGGATCGCGGATGTCTATGTGATCGTCGCGCGGACCGGGGAGGCCCCGGGCGCGCGGGGGCTGTCGGCCTTTCTGCTGCCTGTGGAGACACCGGGGCTGGAGGTGGTCAGCCGCATCGACGTGATGGCCCCGCATCCGCTGGCGCATCTGCGCCTGACGGGGGTGCGGCTGCCGGGGGATGCGCTGATCGGGCAGTCGGGACAGGGGTTCCGCATCGCCATGACGGTGCTGGATCATTTCCGCCCCACGGTGGGGGCCGCGGCGTTGGGCTTCGCGCGTCGGGCGCTGGACGAGGCTTTGGCCCGCGTGCGCTCGCGCCAGATCCAGGGCGCGCCGATGGCCGAGCTGCAGATGGTCCAGGGGCATCTGGCCGATATGGCGCTGAAGATCGACGCCGCCGCCCTGCTGATCTATCGCGCGGCCTGGGCCAAGGACCAGGGCGCGCCCCGCATCACGCGGGAGGCGGCAATGGCCAAGCTGTACGCCACCGAGATCGCGCAGGAGGTCATCGACCAGGCCGTGCAGCTGCATGGCGGCGACGGCGTGCGGACGGGCAGCACGGTCGAGAGCCTGTACCGTGAGATCCGCGCCCTGCGCATCTACGAGGGGGCCAGCGACGTGCAGCGCGTCGTCATCGCCCGCAGCATCCTGGAGGGCGCATGACCTATACCCGTACCATTCCCATCGAGTTCTGCCACTGCGACCCGGCCGGAATCGTCTTCTATCCCCGCTATGCGGAGATGGTGAACCACATGGTGGAGAACTTCTTTCTGGAGGTCGTGGGGCATGGCTTTGGCCCGATGATGGCGGCGGGCCAGGGGATGCCCACCGTCGCGCTGGAAATGGCGTTCCGCAAGCCCGCGCAGCTTGGCGACCGGCTGGACTGGACGCTGGTGGTCGAGCATCTCGGCCGGTCCAGCGCGCGTTTCCTGGTGCGCGGCGAGGACCGGGTCGAGGCGCGGACCACGGTGGTCTGGATGGACCGCGATTTCACCCCCTCGCCCTGGCCCGACGCCATGCGACAGACCCTGGAGGCGCATCATGCATGAACCCCTGCATCCGGCGACGTGGAAGCGCGCCTCGGGCTATTCAAACGGTGTGATGGCGCGGGGGCGGATGATCTTTACCGGCGGGCTGGTGGGCTGGGACGCCGATCAGGTCTTTCAGACCGACGATTTCGCGGGGCAGGTCCGGCAGGTGCTGGAAAACATCGTGGCGGTCCTGGCGGAAGGCGGCGCGGGGCCCGAGCATCTGGTGCGGCTGACCTGGTACGTCACCGACAAGCACGAATACCTGGGCGCGCTGCGCGAGGTCGGGGCGGCCTATCGCGACGTGATCGGGCGGCATTATCCGGCCATGGCGCTGGTGCAGGTCGTGGCGCTGGTCGAGGACCGCGCCAAGGTCGAGATCGAGGCCACGGCCGTGGTGCCGGAATAGGGGGATGATCATGCTGGGACCAAGCGGGCACGAGGACAGCTTCACGCGCGACAACCTGCCCCCGCAGGAGGCCTGGCCGCGGATCGACCTGTCCGGATACGACTATCCCGACTGGCTGAACGCAGGTGCGGAACTGACCGACCGCATGGTCGATCGCGGCTTCGGGGACAGGGTCGCGCTGGTCGGCAACGGGCGGGCGCGGACCTACAAGGAGCTGTCGGACTGGACCAACCGGCTGGCCCATGCGCTGGTCGCGGATTACGGGCTGCGGCCGGGCAACCGGGTGCTGATCCGGTCGGCCAACAACCCCGCGATGGTCGCCTGCTGGCTGGCCGCGACCAAGGCGGGGGCGGTGGTCGTGAACACCATGCCCATGCTGCGCGCCAAGGAGCTGTCCCAGATCATCAACAAGGCACAGGTGACGCATGCGCTGTGCGACACGCGGCTGATGGATGAGCTGGTGGCGGCGGCCAAGGGCTCGGCCACGCTGACCACGGTGGTGGGGTTCGACGGCACCGCGAACCATGATGCGGAGCTGGACCGGGCGGCGCTGACCAAGCCCGTGCGGTTCGAGGCGGTGCGGACCGGGCGGGATGACGTGGCTCTGCTGGGGATGACCTCGGGGTCGACGGGCGAACCCAAGGCCACGATGCATTTCCACCGCGACCTGCTGATCATCGCCGACGGCTATGCGCGCGAGGTTCTGGGGGTAACGCCGGACGATGTCTTCGTGGGGTCGCCGCCGCTGGCATTTACGTTTGGTCTGGGCGGGCTGGCGGTGTTCCCGCTGCGTTTCGGGGCCAGTGCGGTGCTGCTGGAGAACGCCTCGCCCCCGAACATGATCGAGATCATCGAACGCCACCGCGCAACGATCTGCGTGACCGCGCCCACGGCGTACCGGGTGATGCTGCGCGCGATGGATCATGGGGCGGACCTGTCCAGCCTGCGCGTGGCGATCAGCGCCGGAGAGACCCTGCCCGCGCCCATCTGGCAGGATTGGCACGACCGCACGGGCAAGCCGATGCTGGACGGGATCGGCGCGACCGAGATGCTGCACATCTTCCTGACCAACCGGCTGGACGACAGCCATCCGGGCTGCACCGGGCGGCCCGTCCAAGGCTATCGCGCGCGGATCGTGGACGATGCGGGCCAGGAGGTGCCGCGCGGAGAGATGGGGCGGCTGGCGGTGATCGGGCCGACCGGCTGCCGCTATCTGAACGATGCGCGGCAGGCAGAGTATGTGCAGGGCGGCTGGAACCTGACCGGCGACACCTTCTGGCAGGATGAAGACGGGCGGTTCCATTTCGCGGCGCGCTGCGACGACATCATCGTGTCGTCGGGCTACAACATCGCCGGGCCGGATGTGGAGGCGGCGCTGCTGGCGCACGCGGACGTGCTGGAATGCGCGGTGATCGGGGTGCCGGACCCGGAGCGCGGCCAGATCGTCGAGGCGCATGTGGTGCTGGCCCCCGGCGTCGCGCCCGACACCGCGACCGCGGAGCGGTTGCAGCGGCATGTGAAGGACGTGATCGCGCCCTTCAAATATCCCCGCCGGGTGGTCTTCTGCGCGGCCCTGCCCAAGACCCAGACCGGCAAGATCCAGAGGTTCAGGCTGAAGCAATGAGTATCGACCCTGCACAGGAAGGCGCGCGCATGTCGTTCGACGGGCGCATGTCCTATGGCGATTATCTGGGGCTGGACCGGCTGCTGACATCGCAGCACCCGCTGTCGGATGCGCATGACGAAATGCTGTTCATCATCCAGCACCAGACGTCCGAATTGTGGATGAAGCTGGCCTTGCTGGAGATGGGGGCGGCGCGGGAACGGATTGCCGCGGGCGATCTGCGGCCCGCCTTCAAGATGCTGACCCGCGTGGCGCGGATCATGGAGCAGCTAAATTCGGCCTGGGACGTGCTGCGCACCATGACGCCGTCGGAATATTCGACCTTTCGCCCCGCGCTGGCCGAAAGCAGCGGGTTTCAGTCGCATCAGTACCGGATGATCGAGTTCGTCGCGGGCAACCGCAACATGGCGATGATCGCGCCCCATGCGCATCGTCCCGACCTGGCCGAGGCGCTGCGGGCGGAGGCCGCGCGGCCGTCGCTTTATGACGAAGTTCTGGGGCGGCTGAGGGCGGCGGGGTTCGACGTGGCGGCGCGCACCGTGCTGGACGCGCCCCATGCGCCGGACGCGGCGGCGCGGGCGGCCTGGGCCGAGGTCTATCGCGATCCGGGCCGCTATTGGGAGCTGTATGAGCTGGCCGAGAAGCTGGTGGATTTCGAGGATTACTTCCGCCGCTGGCGGTTCAACCATGTGACGACGGTGGAGCGGATCATCGGCTTCAAGCGCGGATCCGGGGGCACGTCGGGGGTGAATTATCTGCGGCGGATGCTGGACGTGGTGCTGTTCCCCGACCTGTGGGAGCTGCGGACCGAACTGTGAGCGGGGCGGACGGCCTCGCCTGACCGGCCCTGACGGGCCGGGGTCGCGGCCGTCGGTGGCGCCCGGACCTGCGGTCCGGGCGCGGTCGGTCCGGTGGCTCAGGCGGCGGGGCCGTAATAGGCGTAGCTGCCGGCGGCGGTGAAGCCGAGGCTGGCATAAGTGGCATGGGCTGCGGTATTCGCGCGGCTGACGGCCAGGCCGATGCGTGTGGCACCGAGATCCTGGGCCCAAGCGGCGGCTTGGCGCATCATCCAGCCGGCGAGACCCTGGCGGCGGAAGGCAGGCAGGACTTCGACGGCGTGGACCATGGCGGTGCGGTCATGCAACGCGACGAAGCCTGCGCCTGCGGCGCGGTCCCGGATGCGGCCCAAAAGTGCGGCCTTGGGCAGGGGCACGCGGTCGATCACGGCCTGTCTTGCGGGAGTGATGTTGCCCGCGCCCCAGATCTGGCGCTGGATCGCCAAGGGGGGCCAGATGGCAAAGGCGGTCACGGGCGGGATTGGCCGGTGGGTCAGCGCGGCGATGGGTGCGGCCATGACCTGGGTCGGGATATGCGCGCCCAAGCCCCGCGCGGTCAGGGCGGCGATCAGGTCAGTCTCATCGTCCCACGCACGGAACAGCGGCGGCTGGCCCCATGCGGCGTGCTGCGCACAGGCGGCGTCGATGTCGGCATCGCCCCACGGACCGACCGCGATGGCCGAGCTGACGCGCCCGCCCGCCCCTGCGCCCCGCCCGACCAGGAAGCCGCCGCAGCGGACGGTGTCAAACGCGGGCCACGTCGCCTCGAAGGCGGCGGCCAGATCGGGGTCGGGCCTCACAACCCGATGCGTCCGCGCAGAGCGGCCATGGCCTGATCGACGCGGGCGGCATCCAGGCCCCGCACGACCAGGTTCGTCCCCCAGCCCGTATCGTCGCGGAACGGATACGACCCCAGGGATAGGTCGGCGTATTCGGCGGCGACGGCCTTCAGGTCCTCGGCCACCTCGCTTTCGCCGCGGCGGACCTCGACGGTCAGGGATTGCACCGGGCGGCCCACGGGCAGCTGCGGGATCAACCAGGCGACCATGGCGCGGAAGACCTCGGGGACGCCCGCCATCACATGGGTCGCGCCGATGGAGAAGCCGGGCGCGGCCGACACGGCATTGTCGATCAGCGTCGCGCTTACGGGGATGCGGGCCATGCGCAGGCGGTTCTCGTTCAGCTCGACCCCCATGCGGTCGCAGCGCTCCTGCAGCAGGGCGCGGGCGGTGGGGTTGACCTCGACCGTGGTGCCATGGGCGGCGGCCACGGCATCGGCGGTGATGTCGTCATGCGTGGGCCCGATGCCGCCGGAGGTGAACAGCAGGTCGTACGCCCCGCCCAGGGTCCGGTCCAGTGCGCGGATCGCATCCACGATGCGGTCGGTGTCGTCGGCCACGACGCGGATCTCCTGGAGGTCGATGCCGGTCGCGGTCAGCACCTGGGCCAGGTGATGGGCGTTCCCTTCGCGGGTGCGGCCGGACAGGATCTCGTCGCCGATGACCAGGATGGCGGCTGTGGGGTTGTCGGACTGCATCAGGCTCTCCCTTGGGTGTCGCGCCTCATCTATGCCCGCAGCCGGGGCTGGAACAAGTGGGCGCGCGTCTCTATCTAGGGCGGCAGACAGAAAGGATCAGCGATGGACGAAGGCCGTATCACGAGGGAAGGCATCCGCCTGCACATGCCCGGGGATTTCGCAGGCATGCGGGCGGCGGGCGCCCTGGCCGCACGGATCCTGGACGAGGTGGGGCCGATGGTCGCACCGGGCGTCACCACCGGCGCGCTGGACGATTTCATCCGGGGCCGGGTGACGGAGCTGGGCGCGACCTCGGCCACGATCGGCTATCGCGGGTACCAGCACGCCAGCTGCATCAGCGTGAACCACGTGGTCTGTCACGGCATCCCCGGCGACAAGAGCCTCAAGGACGGCGATATCCTGAACATCGACGTGACGGTCATCCTGGACGGCTGGTTCGGCGACACCAGCCGGATGTATGTGGCGGGCAAGCCGTCGCTCAAGGCGCAGCGGCTGCTGCAGGTGACCCATGACGCGCTGATGAAGGGGATCGAGGCCGTGCGCCCCGGCGCGACCTTCGGCGACATCGGCGCGGCCATCCAGACCTATGCGGAGGAACGGCGAATGTCGGTGGTGCGCGACTTCTGTGGGCACGGGATCGGGCGGGTGTTCCATTCGCCGCCCAACGTGCTGCATTTCGGACGCCCGGGAAAAGGGCCGGTGCTGGAGGAGGGCATGTTCTTCACGATCGAGCCGATGATCAACCTGGGCCGCCCGGAAACCAAGGTCCTGGCCGATGACTGGACGGCGGTGACGCGCGACAAGTCGCTCTCGGCGCAGTTCGAACATTCGATCGGCGTGACGGCCGACGGATGCGAGATCTTTACCCCTTCCGACCGGTTCTTCCCCGAACTGGCGTGATCGATTGCGTCCCGCGGTGGCCGGGGGCGCTCCGCCCCCCGGACCCCCCGGAGGTCGCAATCATTCATTGGTTACGAAAACACCGCAAGGCGTCCTCCGCCCCAGGGGGTCCGGGGGGTTGAACCCCCCGGCACCGCGCGGGACGCAAAGCTCAGGCGCGGCCGGACGCCGCCGACAAAAGCGACGGATCGATCCCCTGCGCCCGCAGCGCGCGCTGCCACTTGTCCTCGTGCGACAGATCGAAGATCAGGTCCTCGGCGCCATCTCCGGTCAACCAGCCATTGGCCAGCATCTCGGTCTCCAGCTGCCCCGGCCCCCAGCCTGCATAGCCAAGCGCCAGAACCGCAGGGTCCGGACCATAGCCCTGCGCCAGTTCCACCAGGATGTCGCGCGTCGTGGTCATCGCCAGCGCCTGACCGATCCGCAAGCGACCCTCGGGGTCCTGCCCGTGCTCGGCCACCTTGTGCAGCACGAATCCCCGGCCCGGCTCGACCGGGCCGCCAAAGCGTACCTCGATCGGCCGCGCATCCTCCTCGGCCTCGATGCCCAGCTGGTCCAGCAGATCGCCAAAGCCGATCTCGGGCAGCGGGCGATTCAGCACCAGCCCCATCGCCCCCTCGTCGGAATGCGCGCAGACCAGCACCACGGACCGCTCGAAACGCGGATCGCTCATGCCGGGCATGGCGATCAGGATCTTGCCGGTCAGGTTGCGGTCTTGGGCGGAATCACCGGTGATGCTGGTCATCATGTCTCCTTTTCATGACAGATCGGCACTGGGGCGGGATGTTGCAAGGCTTGCGCGGAATTGTGACTTTCCGCCCCCGCTGCGCGGGCGCTAGGACAAGGGCATGACACATTTCCCCCGCCCGCTTCTTGCCACCGCCCTGGCGCTTGTCCTGACCGGACCCGCCATCGCCCAGGACGACCTGCCGCCCGGCCTGCGCGGCGCACAGCTGCTGCCCGGATGGACCGAGCCCGGCGGCGCCCGCATCCTGGCGCTGGAATTGCTGCTGGAGCCGGGCTGGAAGACCTACTGGCGCAGCCCCGGCGACACCGGCCTGCCGCCCCAGTTGGACTGGGCGGGGTCACGGAACCTGTCCCATGTCACCCTGCACTGGCCCGCGCCCCAGGCCATCCGGTCCGGAGAGACGCTGGAGATGGGCTATCACGACCGCCTCGTGCTGCCGCTGACCGCCCATCCGCAGGACCCCGGCAAGCCCGTCGACATCGCCGCCCAGATCGATCTGGGCCTGTGCGAGAACATTTGCGTCCCGGTTCACCTTGAACTGCGGGCGCCGCCCGTGGGCACGCAGTCGGACCCGGTGATCGCCAGCGCCCTTGCGGCGGAGCCGCAGCGCCTGGACGGCAACCCTGCCTGCGAGGTGACGCCCTTGGCAGACGGGCTGCGCGTCGCGATGGACCTGCCGCAGGGCCCGGCCACGCTGGCCGCGGTGGAACTGACCGACAATCCGCAGGTCTGGGTCTCGGCGGCGGACATCCTGCCCGGACCCACGGGCCCCCAGGCGGTTGTCGAGATGGTCGCCCCCTCGGGCAAGCCCTTCGATCTGGACCATGACGCGCTGCGCCTGACGGTGATCCCCGCCGATGGGGGACGGGCGACCGAAACCACCGGGTGCGCCGCGGACTAGGTCCCCGCGCAGCGCCCCCGCCGGACCTGCGCCAGGGTTGCCCCCGCCATGATCGCCGCCAGCGTCGCCAGATAGGCCAGCAGCGCGCCCCCCGCCCCCGGCCACCAGCCGGGCGCGGCCAGGCCCATCGCGGGCAGCACCGTCACCGGCCCCAGGATCAGCACCAGCCCCGCAACGGCCGCGACCACCGCGCCGCGCATCACGCCACGCACCGGCCCGGCCCGCAGGCTGCGGCGAAAGGCCCGGCGGGCGCGGGCCAGATCGTCGCCCGCGACCAGCACGGCCGGCACCACCAGCAGCACCAGCACCATCCCGAACCCCAGCCCATAGGCCAGCGTGACCACCGTGGGCTTGAGGAACAGCGCCTGCGACGAACGTTCGTACAACAGCGGGGCCAGGCCCAGGACCGTGGTGGCCGTGGTCAGCAGCACGGGGCGGAACCGGTCGGCGACCGCATCGACGATCGCGGGCCGCAGGGCCCGGGTGGCCCGGTATTCGTCGATGGTCGAGATCAGCACGATGGAATCGTTGATGATGATCCCCGACATGCCGATCAGGCCCACCACGGAAAACAGGCTCAGCGGCAGGCCCCAGGCCGCATGCCCCCAGACCGCGCCGATCAGCCCGAAGGGGATGACCGACATCACCACCAGGGGCCGCGTCCAGCTGGCAAAAATCCACGCCAGCACCATGTAGATGCCGGTCAGCGCCAGCGCGAATCCGATCAGAGCTTCTGACAGGAACGCGCGCTCCTGCTGGGCCAGGCCGGTGACGTCATAGGTCACACCGAACTGCGCGGCGATGTCGGGCAGCAGGCGGGTCTGCAGGTCGGCGGTGATCGCCGCCGCCCGCGCCGGATCGTCGCCCGAGATGTCGCCGGTGACCTCGATCATCCGCTCGCCGTTCTCGCGGCGGACGACCGAGAAGCCCGCCTCTGTGCTGACCGACACGATGTCGCCCAAGGGCACCCAGGCCCCGGACGCGGTGCGCATCTGCATCCGGTCCAGGAAATCGGCGCGGCGGTCATCCTCGGCCAGTTCCACGGTAATGGCGCCGGTGCGGGTGCCCTCGGGCCAGGTTGCGGCCTCGATCCCGCCAAGGCGCTGGCGCAGCTCGCGCGCAAGCCCGTCGGTGGTGAAGCCCAGGGCCTCGCCCTGGGGCGTCAGGCGCAGCGCCAGCTCGTCCTTGTCGTAATCCAGGCTGTCCTCCAGCGCCGAGACCTCGGGCGCCTCGGCCAGCCGCGCCTTCAGCGCCTCGGCGGCGGCCTTCAGCGTTGCGGCATCCGCACCGGTCATCAGCACCGAGATGGCATCGCCCCCCGGCCCCGACCGCCCGCCGCGAAAGCTGATCGTCTCCAGCTGGGGGTCGGTGGGCATGGCCTCCTGCAAGGCGGCGACCAGCTCGAAGCTGGAATAGGGGCGGAAATCGGGGTCGATCAGCTCCATCTGGACGGCGCCCAGCAGGTCGGCGTCCTTGGTCTCGGCCCCCGGCAGGGGACGGCCCGCATTGCCGCCGACCTGGGTCATCACATGGGTCAGCGGGCTGATGCCGTATTCTGCCTCATATTCGGCCGCGACCCGGTCCACCGCGTCCTGCACCAGTCCCATGACGCGCAGGGTGTCGTCGCGGGTGGCACCCTCCAGCATGGCGAAATTGCCCGACACGCTGCCCTGTTCGGGCGAATCGAAGAACCGCCAAGGCACCGACCCGCTGATCAGCGCCGCCGTGGACCAGGAAAAGCCCACCATGACCAGCGCCAGCACCGGATAGCGGGCGACAAGCACCAGACGCGCCAGCGGGCGCAGAACGCCCGTCACGAACCGGTCCAGCCAGCGGTTCACGACGACCGACGGCCGGTCGTACCAGCGGTCCTTGCCGTGATGGGCCAGCGCATGGGCCATGTGGTTGGGCAGGATCAGGAAACATTCGATCAGCGAAGCCGCCAGCACCAGGATCACCGTCAGCGGGATGTCCGACACCAGCGACCCGAACTGTCCGCCGATCAGCACCAGCCCGGCAAAGGCGATGATCGTGGTCAGGGTCGATGCGATCACCGGCGCGCCCATCGCACCCGCCGCCCGTTCGGCGGCGATCAGCGGCGGCTCGCCCAGCTTGCGGGCGCGATAGTCGGCATGTTCGCCCACCACGATGGCGTCGTCCACGATGATGCCCAGTGTCAGGATCAGCGCGAAAAGAGAGATCATGTTGATCGTCATGCCGACCGCGTACATCATCGCCACCGCCGCCAGCAGCGCCGCCGGGATGCCCGCCGCGACCCAGATCGCGGTGCGGGCGTTCAGAAACAGGAACAGCAGGCCCAGGACCAGCCCCAGCCCCATCAGCGCATTGTCCAAAAGCAGCGACAGCCGGGCCGAGATCTGTTCGGCCCGCGCCCGCACCAGTTCCACCGTGACCCCCTGCGGCAGGGTCGGCGCCAGCGCGTCGACGGCCGCCTGCACGTCCTGCTGCATGCCGATCGCGTCGCCCGATGCGCTGCGCTGGACGGACACCGTGACCGCCGGGTTGCCGTCGACGAAATAGGCCACGCCCCGGTCGATGCCCGTGTCGCGCACCTGCGCCACGTCACCGATGGTCAGCTGCGTCCCGTCGGGCAGCGCGGTCAGGACCAGAGCCGAGACCTGTTCGGGGGTGCGCGTCTCGGCCCCCGTGCGCACGCGCGATATGCCCGATGCCACGTCGCCCGCAGGCGTGGGCGCGGCGGCGGCGGCGATGGTCGCCGCGATCTGGTCCAACGTGATGTCGTGCTGCACCAGGTCGGCCATGCGCAACTCGACCAGGGTTTCGGGGGCGGACAGGCCGGTGACGGACAGCCGCGTCACCCCACGGGCGTACAGGCGGTTGGTCAGGTCGTCCGCGATGCGGCCCAGCTGGTCCAGGCCCACAGGGCCCGAGATCACCACGTCGGTGACCGCGTCGCGCCAGGCGCGGCGCGTGACCTCGGGGTCCTCGGCGCCCTCGGGCAGGTCGCCCGCGGCGGCGATGGCGGCTTCGACCTCGCCGGTGGCGCGGGACATGTCCCAGCCCGGCTCGAACTCCAGGGTGATGCGGGCGCTGCCTTGGCTGGACTGGCTTTCGGTCAGGGACACGCCCTCAACCGCGATCAGCGCGGGTTCCAGCACGCCGACCACCGAGCGGTCGACATCATCCGCCCCGGCCCCGTCCCAGCGGACGGCCACCTGGATCTGCTGGACGACCGTGTCGGGAAAGAACTGCGCCCTGAGGCGCGGCGCGGAATAAAGGCCCGCCACCACCATCACCGCCAGCAGCAGGTTGGCCAGCGTGGCATGGCGCACGAAGGTGCCGATCAGGCCCGGGCGCCTATCCACGGGTGGGGCCCCGGCCCTGCGCCCGCTGATCGGGCCCCTGCGCGGGCACGGGGGCGGCGGCGTCGCGGACGCGGATGCCGGTGCCCAGCTGCGGCGCGCGTTCTGCCACGATGCGCGCCCCTGCCAGGTCGGCCGGCACCGCGATGATCAGATCGTCGCCCTGCCGGCGCAGCACCGTCACGGGCGTCGCCTGCAGGCGGCCGTCCGCCCCCGCGACAAGCACGCCGCCATCCGACCCCAGGGCCGCCGCCGGGATGATCGCCGCGTCGGACAGCGCCGGTTCGGCGATGCGCGCGGTCACGAAATCGCCCGGGCGCAGCGCCTGCGCACCCTGGACCAGCCGGGCATAGACCACCCGCCCCGCCGTCCCTTCCGCGACCGAGGCCGCCGCCCGGTCCAGCCGCGCCTGCGCGACCACCGCGCCGGCGCTGCCGTCCAGCGTCACCGTCACCTCGCGGTCCAGCAGGGCACCGTCCGGGCCCAGCAGGCGCCCAAACTGGTCCAGCGACAGCGGGATCTGCAGTTCCAGCGCCGCGGGGTCGATGATCGTGGCCAGCTGTTCGTTCACGCCGACCAGCGCGCCCTCGACCGCGGTGACGGCGGTGACGCGCCCGTCGAAGCCCGCGCGCAGTTCCGTGTCGGCCAGCGCGCGGCGGGCCTCGGTCACGGCGATCTCGGCCCTGCGCAGGGCGTTCTCGGCCGCGGTCACGGCGCTTTGCGCGTCGGCCTGGGCGGCGCGGGCGGCGATCACGGTCTGGCTGGCGGTGGATGCGGCCAGTTCGGCGGTCTCGCGGTCCAGGCTGGTGCCCAGGCCGCGGTCGGCCAGCTGCTCCTGCCGCGTCACCGCGGCGGCGCGCAGTTCGGCCTGGCGGTCCGCCGCGGCCACGTCCTGGGCCGCGATGTCGACGCGGCGGCGCGCATCCTCCAGCACGCCCTGGGCGTCGGCGCGTTCGGCCTGGCTGCTGTCCAGCGCCGCCTGTGCGGCGGACGGGTCGATGCGCGCCAGCAGCTGGCCCGCGACGACCGTGCCGCCCTCCTGCAAGGCGGGGTCCAGCTGGACGATGCGGCCCCCGGCACCCGCGCGCAGTTGCAGATTGCGTCGCGACAGGACCTGGCCGAACACCTGCATCTGCGGCTGGACCACCCCCGGCGCGACCGTGACCAGCCGCGCGGCATAGACCTGTTCGGCAGGGGCGCGCACCGCGGGTCCGTCCCCGTCCGGCGTCACCGCACGCCACAGGATCCCCGCGGCCAGTATCAGCAGGGCCAGCGTCAGGAAGGTCAGGAACAGCCCCAGAAGGCTGCGGGACAGGAAACGCATGCGGATGGTCCATCTATGGGATGGCCGGGATAGCGCATGATGGGCAAACGAAACCTAAACGGAAAGCGATTCCAGCCGCGCCTGCAGCGACAGAAGGTCCGCCCAGGCCTCGCGCTTGGCGGCAGGGTTGCGCAGCAGATAGGACGGGTGCGTCATGGGCAGCGCGGGCCGCCCGAACGCCTGCACCCACTGGCCGCGCAGGCGCAGGATGCCGCGTTTCTCGATCGCCGCCTGACAGGCGATGTTGCCCATCAGCACGATCAGGTCGGGCGCCACCAGATCGACATGGCGGCGCAGGAACGGCAGGCTCACGGCAATTTCATCGGGCTCGGGGTCGCGGTTGCCGGGCGGGCGCCATGTCAGGACGTTCGTGACATAGAAAACGCGTTCCGCATCGACCCCGTCGCGCGACAGCCCGATGGCCGCGAACATGCGGTCCAGCATCTGTCCCGCGCGCCCCACGAAGGGGCGGCCCTGCCGGTCCTCCTCGTCGCCCGGCGCCTCTCCGAGGATCAGGACGCGGGCCTTGGGATTGCCATCGGCAAAGCAGAAATTGCGGGCGCCCTTCTTCAGCTCGATCCCGTCAAACCCCTGCTGGGCCTCGGCCAGCGCGGCCAGGGTGCCGGCCCCGTCGGCCAGTGCCTGCGCCAGGGCCACGCGGCCGGCCAGATCGTCGTCGGCGGGCGGCGGCGGGGCCTGGGGCACAGGAGCCGCGGGCGCCACGCGGGTCGGCAGGTCGAACCGGTCGACCGGCGCATCTAGCATGGGCACGTCGCAGCCCATCTCCAGCTGCCAGTCCAGCAGCGCCAGCGCGCTGTCCCCGTCCAGCGTGATTCCCCGATATGTGGCCTGATCGTTCATCGCCGCACGCTAGGGCCGCGGACCGCCCTAGTCCACCACCAGCATGTAACCGGTGCCCCGCACCGTCTGCAGGAAGCGCGGCTCGCGCGGGTCGGGCTCGATCTTGCGGCGCAGGCGGGTGATCTGCACGTCGATGGCGCGCTCTCCGTTCTCGTCCTCGCCGCCGCCCCGGCCCAGGTCGTCGATCAGGTCGGCGCGGCTGACCGGCTGGCCCCTGCTGGCCGCAAGACGGCGCAGCAGCGCGGTTTCCGTGCCCGTCAGGCGCAGCGGCGCGTCGCCGTTCCACAACTCGCCCTTGTCCGTGTCATAGCGCAGCGCGCCAAGCGTCAGGTATTTCGGCTGCGCCACCTCGACCACCGGCACCCGGCGCAGGATCGCACCGATGCGCAGCAGCAGTTCGCGCGGCTCGAAGGGCTTGGGCAGGTAATCGTCGGCGCCGCTTTCCAGCCCGCTGATCCGGTCCTCGGTCTCGCCCTTGGCGGTCAGCAGCAGGATCGGCGTGTCGATGCGCTCGCGCAGCGCCCGCGTCAGGGCCAGGCCGTCCTCTCCGGGCATCATCACGTCCATGACGATCAGATCGAATTCCAGCCCCGCCAGCAGGCGGCGCGCCTGGACCGCGTCACGGGCCATGGTGACCATGTATCCGTTCTTGCGCAGGAACCGCCCCAGCAGCGCGCGGATGCGTTCGTCGTCGTCGACGATCAGCAGGTGGCAGTCGGTATGCGTCATGGCGGCCTCAGCGGTCTTCGGGAAGATCCTTCAGCGCCTGATACTGCGCCCGGGTCTCGGGGTCCATCATCGCCTCCAGAACCTGGCGGAACCCCGACACGGCCTGGGGCCCGGCATTGCGATAGGCGGCGCGCATCCGTGCCCGCTGCGCCTCGGACAGGCGGCGTTCCAGGGCGGTGCCCTTGGCCGTCAGGTGCAGCTGGCGTTCGCGCCGGTCGCGCCGGCCGATGCGGCTGTCGACCAGCCCGTCCTCGATCAGGGTGCGCAGCACGCGGTTCAGCGACTGCTTGGTCACGCCCAGCACCGCCAGCAGCGAGGTGACCGTCAGCCCCGGATCGCGGTTGACGAAATGCAGCGCGCGGTGATGGGCGCGGCCGTAATCCAGCTCGGCCAGGATCAGGTCCGGATCGGCGGTGAAGGCGCGATAGGCAAAGAACATCGCCTCGATCCCGCGGCGCAGCTGGTCGTCGGTCAGGAACAGCAGGTCCTCGCCCATCATCGCCTGGATCCGCGCTTTTTCCTGCATCTGCACCCTCTGTTCGTCACCTGCCCCGGATATGGCAGCGTTGTTGACTTTCTAATCCGTGATTGCTAGCCGTCAAGCATCTTGCGTAACAAACATGCCAAATCCGCCCTGACAGGCGCAAGAATCGAAAAACCGGGCGGCGGATGGAGACATATGATGCTGGCTTACGACGATCGCGACGGCAAGATCTGGATGGACGGGGATCTGGTGGACTGGCGTGACGCCAAGGTACACATCCTGACCCATGCGATGCACTATGCCAGCTCGGTCTTCGAGGGTGAGCGGTGCTATGACGGCAAGATCTTCAAGGGCCACGAACATTCGCTGCGCCTGATCGAATCGGGCCGCCTGCTGGACATGCCGATCCCCTATTCCGCCGAGGAGATCGACGCCGCCAAGGAGGCCGTGCTGAAGGCCAACGGCTTCGAGAACGCCTATGTCCGCGTCGTCGCATGGCGCGGGTCGGGCCTGGACATGGGCGTGTCCGCGGCGCGCAACCCGGTCCGCATGGCCGTCGCGGCCTGGGAATGGGGCAGCTATTATGGCGACGCGAAATGGCAGGGCGCGAAACTGGACGTGGCCAAGTGGAAACGCCCCAGCCCCGAGACCATCCCCACCGCCGCCAAGGCCGCGGGCCTCTACATGATCTGCACCATGTCCAAGCACGCGGCCGAGGCCAAGGGCTGTTCGGACGCGCTGTTCATGGACTGGGAGGGCTACGTGGCCGAGGCGACCGGCGCCAACATCTTCTTCGTCAAGGACGGAGAGGTCCACACGCCGCTGGCCGATCGCTTCCTGAACGGCATCACCCGTCAGACCATCGTGCAGATGCTGAAGGACAAGGGCTATACGGTCCACGAACGCCGCATCACCCCCGACGAGCTGGAGGGGTTCCAGGAATGCTGGCTGACCGGCACCGCGGCCGAGGTGACGCCCGTGGGCCAGATCGGCGACTGGCATTTCCAGGTGGGCCAGATCACCCGCGACGTGGCCGAAAGCTATGAGGCGCTGGTCCGCGCCTGAGGCCTGAATGCGGGACCGCCCCGGCGGGCGGTCCCCCTCGGGGTCACGTCAGGTGACCCCGCGCGATGCGGGCGTATTCGGCGGCCTTGCGGCTGTCCTCGGCCCGGGCGTGGGGGCGCGCGTGCAGGGCGCGGATGGCGCCGTGCATCCCGCCCTCGCGATCCAGGCGCAGGAATTCGCGCAGGCGCGCCGCCCCCTGCATCCGCGGCTTGTCGGCATGATGTCTGGTCATGGTCAGCCCTCCCGTGGGTGTCACCCCCTGGACTATAGGGCCGATCCGGTGCGATTTGAACAGTGTTGTTCGAAAGGCAGGCTCAGGCGGCCTTGATCCCCTGTGCCGCCGACAGGACCGCGTGCAGCGCGACGGGGTCGTCATTGGCGCGCAGCTTGGCGCGCAGGTCCTGATCGCGCAGCGTGCGCGACACCAGCGCCAGCGCCTTGAGGTGGTCCACGCCGCTGCTTTCGGGGGCCAGCAGCGCAAAGATCAGATCGACCGGCTGGCGGTCCACCGCGTCGAAATCCAGCGGCTTGTCCAGCCGCAGGAACAGCCCCGCGACCTTGTCCAGCCCGTGCAGCCGCGCATGCGGCAGCGCCACGCCCTGCCCCACCCCGGTCGGCCCCAGGCTTTCGCGTTCCTGCAGCGCATCCAGCACCTCGGAGGCGTTCAGCCCGTATTCCGCATGGGCCAGATCGGCCAGCTCCTGGAACAGCCGCTTCTTCGAGGTGACCTGTCCCAAGGAACGGACCGCCCCGGGCCGGAGGATTTCAGCAAGTTGCATGGCGCCTTTGTCTTTCCCAAGCTGTCCGCCCCCCGGACATGGCTGTCAGGGGGGCGGCATCCAGTGCGGCCGTCGTCCCGCGTCGTCTGGACGCGGACGTGCGGTCAGCCGTTTCCGCGCGGATCGATCCAACCGACGTTGCCGTCGTCGCGGCGGTGGACGACATTGACGCCGCCGTGTTTCTCGTTGCGGAACACCAGCAGAGGGGTGCCCGACAGTTCCATCTGCATCACCGCATCGCCGACCGACAGGGTGGGCACGCGGCTTTGCATTTCGGCGATGATGATCGGCTGCAGGCTGTCATCCTGCGATTCCCACGCATCCTCGTCGGCGGCCAGCACATAGCTGCCTGCCTCGCCGAAGACAACCGGTTCGGGCCGTTCCTTGTGGTGGTCCTTCAGGCGGCGCTTGTAGCGGCGCAGCTGCTTGTCCATCTTCTCGCGGCAGGCCTCGAAGGCGGCATAGATGTCGGTATCCGTCCCGCGCGCGGCCACGTTCAGGCCGGTGGACAGGTGCACGACCGAATCGCACATGAACTGATGCGCGTCCTTGGAAAAGGTCACCGCCGCATCGGTCGGACGCTGAGAGTACTTCTCGATCGTGGCGCCCAGTTCGGTCTTTACATGCGTGCTGAGGGCATCACCCACATCGATGTGTTTTCCGCTGATGGTATAGCGCATCGTCACTCCTCTCCGGTTGCCCGTCGTCGCGGCGCCTGCCCGCCACTGGTGCCGGCAAGGGCGCGAACGGGTTGAACGGGGCGGCATCTCCGCACCCGCATATCTCAATTTGGTGACAGCGCGCGCCGACTGTCAACGGCCCACACGGGGGCGTGACCCTGAATCGGATTTCCGCGCGCTCAGGACAGCGAGAAGCTGTCGCCCAGATAGACCTCGCGCACGCGCGGATCGGCCACGATCTGGTCGGTCGTGCCCGACATCAGCACATGCCCGTCATGCAGGATATAGGCCCGGTCGACGATGCCCAGGGTCTCGCGCACGTTGTGATCGGTGATCAGGACGCCGATCCCGCGCGACTTCAGCGCATGGACCAGGGTTCGGATCTCGCCCACGGCGATGGGATCGACGCCCGCAAAGGGTTCGTCCAGCAGCAGGAAGCCCGGATCGGACGCCAGGCAGCGGGCGATCTCGGCCCGCCTGCGTTCGCCGCCCGACAGGGCCAGCGCCGGCGCCCCGCGCAGATGCGTGATCGAGAAATCGGCCAGCAGCTCCTCCAGCCGGTCGCGCCTGTGGCGGGGGTCGTCGACTGCCACCTCCAGCACCGCCATGATGTTCTGCTCGACCGTCAGGCCGCGAAAGATCGACATCTCCTGCGGCAGATAGCCGATGCCCATGCGCGCGCGGCGGAACATCGGCAGGCGCGTGACGTCGCGACCGTCGATCAGCACCTGCCCGGCATCGGCCGTGACCAGCCCCGCGATGCAGTAGAAGCACGTCGTCTTGCCCGACCCGTTCGGGCCCAGCAGGGCCACCACTTCTCCGCGCTGCAGGCTGACGGACACGTCGCGGATTACGGGGCGGTTGCGATAGGACTTGCGCAGGCCGCGCACGTCCAGCCCGGAACGGTCGGTCATCAGTTGGACCCCGGCTGCAGGACGGACCGCACGCGCCCCTGGACCTGCGCCGCGCCCGTCGCCAGGTCGACCGTCATGCGCTCTCCGGCCAGCACATTGCTCCCCTGGGTCAGCAGCACGTCCCCAGTCAGCAGGACCGACCCCGCGGCGACGTCATAGACCGCCTCGGCGGCCTCGGCTGCGTCCTCCCCAGACACCAGGGTCACGTTGCCGGTCGCGGTCAGGCTGTCGATGCGCTGCTGGTCGCCGGATGCGTACTGCACGGCGACGCGGTCTGCCGACAGGCGCATCTCTCCCTGACCGATGACCACGTTGCCGGTGAACAGCGCGGTGCCGTCGGCCTGGTTGACGTCCAGATTGTCGGCCGACACCTCGACCGGGGCCGAGGTGTCGGCCTGCATCCCCCCGAAGGTGGTCTGCGCCAAGGCGGGCAGCGGCGCGGCCAGCGCCAGCGCGATCAGCAGGGGGCGAAGGGTCATCGGGTCCTCGATAGGGCTTCGGGCGGAAAGCGGCCCGGTGTCAGGGTTGGTATATCAGACGCACGCCGTCCGAGAAATTCAAGACTGCAGCCCCGTCGCCCGCCGAATCGACCGCAGCGGCCCCGGCATCGGCATCGGTCGCAGCAGGGGCCAGCCGCATGCGGCCCGCCGTGATGCGGCCAAAGGGCGCCTGCGCCTCGACCCCGCGGTCGGCCTGGAGGACCGACGTATCGGTCCGCGCGTCGATCTGCGGCGTGTCCAGCTGCCAGCCGCTGCTGGTGGTCATGCGCACGCCGCCCTCCAGCCGTACCAGCCCGTCCAGCAACCCGCCCTGCGGCGCGGTCAGATCGGCACGCAGCCCGTCGGGGCGCAGCCAGTCCAGCGCCACGTCTCCCGCCGCCCCGCCGGACCCGCCCGGCGTGACCTGCGCCGCGCGCAGGGTCAGCTGCGCCCCGTCGCCGGTCACCCCGCTGTATTCGGGCGCGACGATCCGGTTGTCACGCGCCGCAGCCTGGGCATCGACTTCGGCATAGGGAATGCGCGATTCCACGTCAGAACCGCGGCTGAACAGGAACATCGTCGACAACATCGCCAGCGCCACCAGCGGCAGCAGCACGCGCAGCCAGCGGACGATGCGGGTCCGCGACATTGTCAGACCAGCCCCGCACGCAGGCAGTCGTGGATGTGCAGGATGCCGCGGGGGCGCCCGTCCTCGACCGCGAACAGGCAGGTGATCTTGCGCTCCTGCATCTGCGCCAGGGCGGCCTCGGCCAAGGCGCCGGGCCCGATGGTGCGCGGCGCGGGCGTCATCACGGCGCGCGCGTCCAGGTCCAGCAGGCCCTGCATGTGGCGGCGCAGGTCGCCGTCGGTGATGATCCCCGCCAGCGCACCGTCCCCGTCCACGACCCCGGTCACGCCATAGCCCTTCTGACTGATCACCAGCAGCGCCTCGGACATGGGGGCATCAAGCCCGACCAGCGGCAGGTCGGTGTGCATCAGGTCGCCCACCTTCGCCAGCAGCGCGCCCAGCTTGCCGCCGGGATGAAAGGTGCGGAAATGCTCGGGCGTGAACTTGCGATGCTCCATCAACGCGATGGCCAGCGCATCGCCCAAGGCCAGCGTCATCGTGGTCGACGTCGTGGGCACGATCCCGTTGCCGCAGGCCTCCTGTGCGGCGGGCAGCACCAGCCCCAGGTCCGCCTGCCGCATCAGCGTCGATTGCGGCCGCGCCGCAACCCCGATCAGCGGGATCGAGAACCGCCGCGTATGCGCGATCAGGTCGGCCAGCTCGGGCGTCTCGCCGCTGTTGGACAGGACCAGCGCCAGGTCGGATTCGGTGACCATGCCCAGATCGCCGTGGCTGGCCTCGGCCGGGTGCACGAACTGCGCGGGCGTCCCGGTGGAGGCGAAGGTCGCCGCGATCTTGCGGCCCACATGGCCCGACTTGCCCATGCCCGACACGACCACCCGGCCGCGCACCGCCAGGATCATCTCGACCGCGCGCGAGAACTCGTGGCCCAGACCCGCCGACAGGGCCTCCAGCCCTGCGATCTCGACCCCGATCACCCGTCGCGCCGTCTCGATGTAATCCGCCACGCCCTACCCTTCTTCTTTGTTCAAATACCCGTTGCCCGCTCAGTGGCGAAAGATGTCGCCCTCTTCGCCCCAGCCCAGCAGGTCCAGATGGGCACGCGCGGGCAGAAAGTCAAAGCAGGCCTGCGCCAGGCCCAGCCTGTTCTCGCGCTTCAGCCGCTCTTCCAGGGCATCCTTTAGCTTGTGCAGGTGCAGAACGTCCGACGCGGCATATTCCAGCTGCGCGTCCGACAGGTCGGCCGCGCCCCAGTCGCTGGTCTGCTGCTGCTTGCTGACATCGACGCCCACCAGCTCCTGCAGCAGGTATTTCAGCCCGTGCCGGTCGGTAAACGTCCGCACCAGCCGCGAGGCAATCTTGGTGCACCAGACGGGCGAGGTGACCACCCCGAACGCGTTCTCCAGCGCGGCGATGTCGAAACGGCCGAAATGGAACAGCTTGACCACCTTGGGGTCGGTCAGCAGCTTGGTCAGGTTCGGAGCCTCGGTCTGGCCCCGGTCGATCTGGACCAGATGCGCCTCGCCGTCGCCCGACGACAGCTGCACCAGGCACAGCCGGTCGCGGCGCGGGTCAAGGCCCATCGTCTCGGTGTCGATGGCCACGACCGGGCCCAGCACCAGATCGTCGGGAAGGTCGTTCGGGTACAGATGGATGCTCATCGCCGGTCCTGCCTGAATTGCGCGCCGCCCGGCCCGTCCCCGGACCCGCGGCTTGGCGCCCCTTCGACCAGAAACCGGCCCGCCAATCCAGCGAAAATCGCGTGACCGGTCAGGCAGGGGGCGTCCAGGCCGGGGGCGCGGGCTCCTCGCGATGCGCAAACCGCATCAGGTGGCTTTCGATCACCGCGCGCAGACCCTCCAGCGATTCAGTATCCGCGGCTTCCAGCGTCAGGCGCAGGGACGCGTCCTGCGCCTCGATCTGGGCCACGCCCATCTCGAAGGTCAGCACCGCCAGGCGGTTGTCATGGGTCACCGGGATCTTGTGACCGAAATGCTTGGCCATCGTGCCGGTCAGCGCGGCGGCGCGGGCGGTGGGAAAATCGGCAGTCATGCGCATGGGATGTCCTTTCGCGAATGCCCCGCAGCTAGGATGCCAAAGCGATTGAGTCAACAATTCGCCGCGATATTCCGACAAAAAGACCCTGACATTCTTGCGC
This sequence comes from Paracoccus marcusii, assembly GCF_028621715.1. Classification (NCBI taxonomy): domain Bacteria; kingdom Pseudomonadati; phylum Pseudomonadota; class Alphaproteobacteria; order Rhodobacterales; family Paracoccaceae; genus Paracoccus; species Paracoccus marcusii. The sequence goes on from NZ_CP117466.1 coordinate 611,484, forward strand.
GGCGCGCGCGACGGCGCTAAGCCCGCCCGGCGTGCAGCCAGGATCCAGCCACCACGCGCAACCTTGATCGAAAGGATCGCCATGCGCCGCATCGCATCGCCCGCCCTGTTGGCCACCGCCCTGATGACCGCGCCGGTCGCGGCCCTGGCCCAGGTCACCGTCGATACCGCCCAGGGACCCGTGACCCTGCAGGACAATCCCGACAGCGTCGCGGTCTATGACATGGCCGCGCTGGACACGATCACCGCCCTGGGCGTGACGCCCACGGGCAGCATCGACAACATCCTGGTCCCCGCCCTGCGCGATGCGGCGGCGGGCGCCACCCCCGTCGGCACCCTATTCGAACCCGATCTGGAGGCGCTGGCGGGGCTGGCGCCCGACCTGGTCATCGTCGGCGGCCGCTCCTCGACCCAGCTGGCGGCGGTGTCGCAGGTGGCGCCGGCCATCGACATGACCTTCGGCCCGGATCTTCTGGCCGATGCCCGCGCCCGGATCGACGCCTATGGCGCGCTGTTCGCCAAGACCACCCAAGCCGAGGAAATGACCGCCACCCTGGACGCCAGGCTGGCCGAACTGCGTGCCGCCGCCGATGGCCAGGGCACCGCGCTGATCGTGATGACCAACGGCCCCAAGATGTCCGCCTATGGCGCAGGGTCGCGCTTTGGCTGGATCTTCGACGCGACCGGGCTGGAGGAGGCTGTGCCGGGGCTGGACGACGCCACCCACGGCCAGGCGATCAGCCATGAGTTCATCGCCCAGGCCGATCCCGACTGGCTGCTGGTCGTCGACCGCGGCGCCGCCATCGGCGAGGACGGCCAGGGCGCGATGGAGACGCTGCGCTCGGACCTGGTGGCGGGCACGACCGCCTGGCAGCAGGATCACGTGATCCAGCTGGACCCGGCGGCGACCTATATCTCGGCCGGGGGCTACGGCTCGACCATGGCGGTGCTGGATCAGCTGACCCAGGCCTTCGCGGACTGATGCGCCCCCTGCCCGCCCTGGCATCGGCGCTGGTCGCGCTGATGCTGGCCAGCCTGACGGTCGGCGCTGCCGACATCCGCGTGACGCAGGCGTTCAGCGATCCGCAGGCCCTGCTGGTCCTGCTGGAATCGCGCCTGCCGCGCACGCTGTCGGTGGTGCTGACCGGGGCCGCGCTGTCGGTGGCGGGGGTGCTGATCCAGGCGCTGGTCAGGAACCGCTTCGTCGGCCCCGACACCTCGGGCACGGCCGAGGGCGCGGCGCTTGGCCTTCTGGCCATCACCATCCTCTGGCCGACCAGCCCGCTGTGGCTGCGCATGGTCGCGGCCAGCCTGTCGGCCATGGTCACGACCGCGCTGTTCCTGGCCGTCATCCGCCGCCTGCCCGTGCGCGAGGTGATGCTGGTCCCCATCGCGGGGCTGGTCCTGTCGGGGGTGCTGGGCTCGGTCGTGACCTTCGTCGGCTGGCAGAGCGACCTGATGCAATATGTCGGCACCTGGCTGATGAGCGGCGAATTCTCGGGCGTGATCTCGGGGCGCTACGAGCTTTTGTGGATCGCGGGCGCGGCGGCGGGGCTGGCCTGGTTCTCGGCCGACCGCTTCGCGATCCTGGGCCTGGGCGATCAGGTGGCGACGGGGCTGGGCCTGTCCACGGCCGCGGTGATGCGGTTGGGCCTGGCGGTGGTGTCGGTCGTGACGGCGATGGTGGTGACCACGGTGGGGATGATCCCCTTCGTGGGGCTGGTCGTGCCGAACCTGGTGGCGCGGATCATGGGCGACAACCTGCGCGCATCCCTGCCCGTGGTGGCGCTGGCCGGGGCGGTGCTGGTCCTGGGCTGCGATCTGGCGGGGCGCCTGGTCATCCACCCCTATGAGGTGCCGGCCGGCACCATCCTGGGCGTGCTGGGCGCGGTCCTGTTCCTGTGGCTGCTGCATCGCCGGCCCCCTCGGTCGAAGCCCGCCCATGGATAGGCGGGCGCGGATCATGGTGGGCGGGATGGCGCTGCTGCTGGCGGCGCTGTCGGCGCTGTGGATGCTGCAGGGTCTGGGCGGCGGCAATCGCGGCTTCATCCTAGGCCTGCGCGGGACCAAGCTGGCGGCGCTGGTCACCGTGGCGACCGCCATCGGGGTCGCCACGATCCTGTTCCAGACGGTCGCCGCGAACCGGGTGCTGACACCGTCGATCATGGGCTTCGACGCGCTGTATGTGCTGCTGCAGACGGGCTTTGTGATGGCCTTGGGCAGCACGGGCCTAACCGCCCTGCCCGCGGGCCCGAAATTCCTGGCCGAGATCGCGGTGATGACCGCCCTGGCCGCCCTGCTGTTCGGCACGCTGCTGCTGCGCGGCGCGCGCGACCTGCCGCGGATGATCCTGACCGGGGTGATCCTGGGCGTGCTGTTCCGGTCGCTGTCGGGGTTTCTGGGCCGCATCCTGGACCCGAACGAATTCGCGGTGGTGCAATCGGTCAGCTTTGCCAGCTTCAACCGGGTCGATGCCACGCTGCTGCCCTGGGCGGCGGCGATCACGGGAGCGGCCGTGCTGGTCGCCTGGCGACTGTCGGCGCGGCTGGACGTGCTGGCGCTTGGGCGCGACCCGGCGGTGTCCCTGGGGCTGGCGCATCGCGCCATGGTGCTGGGCGTGCTGGGGCTGGTCGCGGTGCTGGTCTCGGTCTCGACCGCGCTGGTCGGGCCGGTGGCCTTCTTCGGGCTCATCGTGGCGGGGCTGGCGCATGGACTGATGCGGACCGCGCGCCACGCGGCGCTGCTGCCCGCGGCGGCGCTGTCGGCGGCGATCCTGCTGGTGGGGGGACAGTGGCTCTTCGAACGCCAGCTGGGCCAGGCCGCCACCCTGTCGGTCGTCGTGGAATTCGCGGGCGGCCTGTTCTTCCTGTATCTGCTGCTGAAGGGGCGCATCCGATGATCCAGATCGAAGGGGTCTGCCACGCGATCGCCGACACGCCGATCCTGCACGACATCACGACGACCCTGCCCAAGGGTCGGCTGACGGCGCTGATCGGCCCGAACGGGGCGGGCAAGTCGACGCTTCTGCGCCTGATCGGACGGCTGGAGCCGCTGCAGCAGGGCCGGGTCACCGTGGCCAGCCACGACGTGACCACGACACCGACCGACCGGCTGGCGCAGGTCATGGCGATCCTGGGCCAGCAGAACGCCATCGCCAGCCGCCTGCGCCTGTCCGAGCTGGTGGCCTTCGGCCGCTGGCCGCATCACAAGGGCCGCCCGGGTCCGCAGGACCACGCGCTGGTCTGGCTGGCGCTGAAGACCTTTGCCCTGGCCGATCTGGCCGACCGGTTCCTGGACGAGGTGTCGGGCGGGCAGGCGCAGCGCGCGCATATCGCGATGGCCTGGGCGCAGGATACCGACTGGCTGCTTCTGGACGAGCCGCTGAACAACCTGGACATGGCCCATGCCCGCGCCCTGATGGGCCGGCTGCGCGGGCTGGTCGATCAGGGCGGGCGCAGCGTGGCGATGGTGGTGCACGAGATCAACTATGCCGCGGCCTGGGCCGATCACGTGATCGCCATGAAGGACGGCCGCGTGTCTGCCGAAGGCACCCCGGCCGAGGTGCTGACCGAGGCGGTGCTGTCGGACCTCTACGACGCGCCCATCCGCGTCGGCGCGCATCAGGGCCGCCCGCTGGTCCTGCACCACGTCTGACGCGCCGCTGCCGGGCTTGCAGCCCGGCGGAGCCCCGGGGGGCTGCACCCCCCGGCCCCCCCGCGCCGGCCACGAATCGCACGGGACGATCCTCACGGCACCGTACCGCGGGGGCGCAGCCCCCGGCGCAAGACGCCCCTTCGATGGGGGCGGCTTGCGCGGCCCTGCGATCAGGGGACGTCCAGGCGGATCGGTAGCGTAAACGAATAGATCGGATCGGTCAGCGCTGCAGGAGCTGCGGGACAGCGGCCTGCGCGCTGTGCGGCGGTCAGCGCCGCCTGGTCCACATTCGGGCTTCCCGACGATCCGGCGATGCCAACACCCTGGATGGCACCGCTGCGCGAGACCGTCAGCGCCAGATTGACCCGCCCCCCCTGACGAACGTTCCGGGGCAGCGTTGCGCGCCGCTGGATGCAGGCCCCGACCTGCGCGCCCCAAAGCGATGCCGCATCGGCCGCAGCCTGCCGTGAGGCCCCGCCGCCCTGGGCATTGCCCGCCGGGCGACTGGTCTCGGCCTGACCGCGCTGCCCGGCGGCCTGTGCCGCCTGCCGGCGTTGCGGTTCGGGCTGACGCTCTGCCGCCGGTTCCGGGTCGCGGCGGGGTTCGGGTTCGGGTTGCGGCTCGGGACGCCGCTGCGGGCGGGTCGAGCTGTCCAGAGCAAGCGCCGTCCGGACCGGAATGTCGGGGGGCGCGAACTGCTGGAAATCGGGCAGGTCCAGCGTCGCCGGGTCGATGGGTTCGACCACCTGATCGGGTTCGGGCTCGGCCTGGGGTTCGGGTTGCGGCTCCTCAGGCAAAGGCTCCTCCTCGGCCTCGACTTCGGGACGGGCGTCCAAGCCGGCGGCAGCCTCCGCGCCCTGGGGCATGTCGGCGGCAGGCGGCATCGCGGGGGCAAGGTCGACGAAGACCGCATCGGGCAGGCCTGGCGGGGCGCCCGCATCCGCGCGCCCCATGATCCAGATCCCCGCCCCCACATGCGCCGCCAGCACCAGGACCGAGGCACCCGCCCACAGCCCCCCCTCGCCCAGCATGCGCAGGGCGCGACCGCTCATGGCGCGGCACCCGCGGCAGGCACGGCCGGGACCTCGGGCGGGGCCTGCACGGCGTCCAGCCCCACCAGGGCGATCTTCAGATAGCCGGTGTCGCGCAGCGTGTTCATCACCCCCATCAGGTCGCCATAGGCCACCGCACGGTCCGCGCGCAGGAAGATGCGCTGTTCGCGGTCGCCGCCTGTCGCCGCGGTCAGGGCCGCGGCCAGCGCGCCGGGGGCCACGTCGTCATCGCCCACGGCCAGGCTCAGATCGGGCCTGACGCTGACATAGACGGGCTGCTCGGGGCGTTCGGCCTGGGTCGCGTTCGACACCGGCAGATCGACGTTCACGTCGACGGTCGCCAGGGGCGCGGCCACCATGAAGATGATCAGCAGCACCAGCATCACGTCGATGAAAGGCGTGACGTTGATCTCGTGGTTGTCGGCCAGGTCGTCGGTGTCGCGGATGCCTCCGGCCATGGCCTAGACCCCCGCCGCAGGGCCGCGGCCGCGAAAGTCCAGGTCGCGGCTGACCATCTGCTGGACCCCCGCCGCGGCATGGCCCAGACGCATCCGGTAGCCGGTGACGGCGCGGGCAAAGACGTTGTAGATCACCACGGCGGGGATCGCCGCGACCAGGCCGATGGCGGTGGCCAGCAGCGCCTCGGCGATGCCCGGCGCGACGACGGCCAGGTTGGTCGTCTGCGATTCGGAAATACCGATGAAGCTGTTCATGATCCCCCAGACGGTGCCGAACAGACCCACGAAGGGCGCGGTCGACCCGATGGTGGCCAGCACCCCCGTGCCCCGCGCCATGCGGCGACCGGCGGCGACCTCGATCCGGTCCAGCTGGGAGGCGACGCGCTCCTTGATGCCGTGATCGCCCGCCTGCGCCAGGGCCGGTTCGGACCGGCGGTATTCCTCGGCGGCAGAGCGGATCATGCGCGACACCGGATCGCCGCGGCGCCCGATCCCGGCCAGGGCGTCCGGCAGGGACGGCGCGGCCTGGATGCGCCGCGTGGCCGACGTGACCCGGCGCGAGGCGGCCCACAGCTCGATCAGCTTCACCAGAAGGATCGTCCAGGTGATGACCGACGCCACCGCCAGCCCGATCATGACCCCCTTCACGACCCAGTCCGCGGCCAGGAACATGCCCATCGGCGACAGGTCATGCGGCAGGCCGGGGTCGCGTTCGGCCACGACCGGCACCGGTTGCGCCGCATCGGCAGGGTCAGCAGGGGTCGCGGTCTGGCCCGGCGCGGCAGGTTGCGTCGGAAACGGGGCTTGCAAACCCGCTGCAGCGTCATCCGGGGTCGCGGCGTTGGGGACGGCCGCGGCGTCGGGCGCAGCCGCCGGTGCGGCCGCGTCGGCGGCGGGTTGCGGGGCGGCAGGAACTGCAGCCTCTGGCTGGCTCTGGGTTGTCGGCACGTCCTGGGCCAGGCCTGCACCGGCCAGCGTCGCGGCGACCAGAAGTGCGGCAAGCCCCGCGCGAAGCGGCTGTCTGGGCAGATGGGTCATGGCGGTCCTTGCATCCAGTTGGTGTCGGGCAGGCGGGCGCGAAAGGGCGTCGGGCCTGCGGCGGTCCGGGGGGTTATCGGCCCACCAAGCAAAACTGTCAACTATTGGAAACGCGGTGATGCCTTGTGCCGCCGATGCGGCGGGGCCACAGTCGCGCCATGACATCACCCCCCCGCATCCCCGCCCTGATCCTTGCCGGAGGCCGCGCGACCCGCATGGGCGGCGGTGACAAGCCCCTGATGGCGCTGGCCGGGCGGCCGATGCTGGCGCATGTGCTGGACCGCCTGCGCCCGCAGGCCGGGCCGCTGGCGCTGAACGCCAACGGCGATCCGGCGCGCTTTGCCCGGTTCGGTCTGCCCGTGCTGCCCGACAGTCTGCCCGACCGCCCCGGGCCGTTGGCGGGGGTGCTGGTGGCGATGGATTGGGCGCGGGACCTGGGGGCCGCACATGTGCTGACCGTGCCGGGCGATTCTCCCTTTCTGCCACCGGACCTGGTGGCGCGGCTGTGGGCGGCGCGGGGGCCCATGGGGCTTGCGCTGGCGGCGGGCGACGATCCGCAGGGGCCGCGCGATCATCCGACCTTCGGGCTGTGGCCCGTGGCGCTGCGCGACGATCTGGCCGCGACGCTGGCCGCGGATCAGCGCCGCGTCCGCCGCTTTGCCGAACGCCATCAGCCGGGGCGTGCGGTCTGGCCGGACGCGGTCTTTGCCAACATCAACACCCCCGCCGACCTGGCCCGGGCCGAGGCGCGTCTTGCCGCGCTTTGACCGGATCGTGGTCCTGGACTGGTCGGCGGCGGGACGCCCGACACGAGGGGCCGATTCGATCTGGATCGGCGACGACCGCGGCCTGCTGGCCAACCCGCCGACCCGGATGGAGGCCCACCACCTGCTGCAGGGATTGGCCGAACCGGGAACCCGGCTGTTGATCGGGGCGGATTTCGCCTTTGGCCATCCGTCGGGGCTGGCGCGCCAGATCACCGGGCGGGCCGATGCGCTGGCGCTGTGGGACCACCTGGACGCGCAGCACAGCGACGACGCGCGCAACTGCAGCAACTATCGTGATGTGGCGGCGGGGCTGAACCGGGCGCTGGATGCGCCGGTCTTCTGGGGGGACGGGCGGCGGCTGCCCACGCCGGACCTGCCGCGGCTGAGGCCCCCGCCCCATCCCGACCTGAAACCGCACCGCGTGACGGAAACCCCGGCTCCCGGAGGCCCGCGCCCAAAATCGCCCTTTCAACTGGCCGGCGCGGGTGCGGTCGGCGCGCAGAGCCTGACGGGCATCCCCTGGCTGAACCGCCTGCGCCAGCGGGCGGGCACGGCGGTCTGGCCGTTCCAGCCATGGCAGGACGCGGAACTGGTGCTGGCCGAGGTCTATCCCTCGATGCTGGGGCGGCTGGATGTTGCGGGCTGGCCCTGCCTGGATGCGGCACAGGTGGGGCTGCTGGCCCGCACCTTGCGCGCGCTGGACGACCGCGACGCGCTGATGCCGATGCTGGCCCCCGACCCCCGCATCACCGATCTGGCGGCCGAGGGGCAGATCCTGGGGTTCGGCCATGACGCGGCCCTGCGCGCGGCGATGCCCCGGACGGGCGACGGGCCGATGCCCTAGGCCGGCGGCGCGGTGGACCGGCCGACGACCAGTTCGGCCTCCAGCAGCTCCTGCACCGGATCACCGGGACCGCCGGTGATCCGGTCGATCAGCAGTGCCGCACAGCGCGCCCCTGCCACCCGCACCGGCGACCGCATGGCGCTGAACACCGGCACCGCATCGCGGTTCGCGTAATAGGATAGGTCGTCATCGAAGGTCAGCACCGACACGTCGCGGCCCAGGACCAGCCCCCGCTCTTCGATCGCCTGGCGCACGCCGGTTGCGATCATCGTGGCCGCGCACAGGAACGCGGTCGGCGCCTCGGGGCCCGCCAGCAGCGCGCGGGCCTGGGCATAGCCATAGGCGGCCGTCATCTCTCCGGTGGTCATCAGCGCGGGCCGCGGCGCATGGCCCGCATCGCGCAGCGCGCGCAGGTATCCGTCGCGGCGGCGGCGCGCGAAATCCAGCCGTTCGTCCCCGTTCAGCAGCGCGATGCGCAGATGACCAAGCTGCAGCAGGAACCCCGTCCCGCGTTCAAAGGCTCGCAGGTTGTTCACGTCCACCCAGCTGTAGGGACCGTCATGCCCGGTCACCCGCCCATGCACGACATAAGGCAGTCCGATCCGATCCAGCAGCGCGGGGCGCGGGTCGTCATGGCGCGGGAACTGCACGATCACGCCCCCGATCAGACCTTTGGACGACAGCGCGCGATAGGCGTCGGGCTGATCCTCCTCGGGGACGACGGTCAGGTTGATTTCGAACCGGCGGCGGGCGCATTCCTCGCCGACCCCGGCCAGGAAATCGGCATAGATCGGGTTCACGATCTCGTTCCGGCCGCCGATGGGGATCACGCAGCCGATGGTGCTGGCATGGCCCATCGCCAGAAAGCGCGCATGGGCGTTGGGCTGATAGCCGTGCTGGCGGGCGGCGGCGACAAGGCGGGCGCGGGTCGCCTCGTTCACCTCGGGGTGGCCGTTCAGGGCACGGCTGACCGTGGTCGCGGACATGCCCACCAGCTTGGCGAAATCCTTGAGCTTCATCGTCTGCACGGGCCATCGGGCTGCGGCGCGGTGTCGCGCCGGGATGCGGGGGCCCTATCCATGGCGCGAACGCGCGCCCATGGCAACCGCCGCGCCACCCTGCACGTTGACAAACGCGCACAACGCGCCAACCTGCACCCCGCGCCCCAGCAGAAAGCCCTGCCCATGCCGAACCGCACCCTTGCCCTTCTGGTCCTGCTGGCGGCGGTGGGCTTTGCCGTTTCTCCGCTGCTGTTCCCGGGCTTTGCGGGCTACGATCCCGACCGCTTTCCGATTCCCCAGCCCGACCCGCCGATCCAGCCCGCGGGCTGGGCCTTCTCGATCTGGGGACTGATCTATCTGTGGCTGATCGCCGGCGCCGCCTTCGGCCTGTGGCGCCGTGCCGACGACGAGGGCTGGCTGCCGCTGCGGGCGCCGCTGCTGGTCAGCCTGGTCATCGGGTTCTTCTGGTTGCCGGTAGCGCAGCGCCTGCCGGGGCTGGCCACGCTGATGATCATCGCGATGCTGGTCAGCGCCATCGTCGCGATGATCTGGGCCGGTCGCCGCGACCGCTGGCTGGAGGGGCGGCCCATCGCGCTTTACGCGGGCTGGTTGACGGCGGCGTCGGGCGTGTCGGTGGGGATCTGGCTGGGCGGTCACGGCTGGCTGTCGGCCCAGACCGCCGCGATCCTATGCCTGATCGCGGTCAGCGCGCTGGCGCTGGCGGTCCAGTCACTGCGTCCGCGCGAATGGGCCTATTCCGCGGCCGTGATCTGGGCGCTGGCCGGGATCGTCGTCGCCAACTGGGGCGCCGGAAACTGGCCCGTGATCCTGATCGCGACCCTTGGCGCCGCCGCGCTGGCGGGTCGCCTTGCCACCGCCCGATGAGTTGACCCGCACCCAAGGAGAAAGCCCATGAGACGCCGCCTTTTCCTGTCCCTTGCCACCGCCCTGCCCGCCCTGGGCCTGACCCGCGCGCGGGCAGAGGACGTGCCGCATTTCACCTTTCCGTCCGTCGACGGGGGCAGCTATGACACCGCGCAGTGGCGCGGCAGCCCGGTTCTGGTCGTCAACACCGCGTCGATGTGCGGCTTTGCGGGCCAGCTGGCCGACATGCAGGCGCTGCACGATGCCTATGCCCCACGCGGTCTGGTGGTGCTGGCCGTGCCGTCGGACGATTTCAACCAAGAACTGGCCAGCGGGGCCGAGGCCAAGGAATATTGCGAGCTGCAATACGGCCTGACCCTGCCGATGACCGACATCCTGCACGTGGCCAAGGGGGACGTGCACCCGTTCTATGCCTGGGCGCGGGCCCAGACGGGGTTCGTGCCGCAGTGGAACTTCAACAAGGTGCTGCTGGACCCGCAGGGCCGCATCGCGGGCACCTGGGGGTCGTTCGTCAAGCCGGGCGGGCGTCAGATCATGGGCGCCGCGTCGCCCTATCTGACCTGATCACCACGGCACCCGCGCGCCCTTCCAGTCCCAGAAGCTGCCGGTATCGTCGGTCGTCAGCCCGTCGATCACCGCCAGCAACGCCTCGGCGCTGCGGTCGGGGGTGATGGTTGGATAGCGGGAGGCGTATTTCGCGGTCAGCGGCGTCTCGACCGTGCCCGGATGCAGTGCAACCAGGATCGCGTGACGGTTCCGGCGGCGGTATTCGATGGATGCGGTGCGGATGATCTGGTTCTGCGCCGCCTTGGCTGCGCGATAGCCGATCCAGCCGCCCAGATCGTTATCGCCGATCGAGCCCACGCGCGCCGACAGCGACGCGAACACCGCCCGCCGGTCCCGCGCCAGCAGCGGACCAAAGGCCTGGATCGCCAGCGCGACCCCGGTGGCGTTCAGCGCGAACTGTCGTGCCATGGCGTCCGCATCGACCGCGTCCAGCGACTTTTCCGGCTGGTTCCCGTCGATGACCAGCGCGCCCGTCGTGTTCACGATCAGGTCAAAGGACTGCCCCGCCAGCCGCGCGGCGTGTTCCGCGACCGTTCCGGGCCGTGTCAGGTCCATCCCGTCGGCTGATCGCGACAGGCCCGTGACCTGCGCCCCCTGCGCCTCCAACCGCGCGGACAGCGCCCGCCCGATGCCGCCCGTCGCCCCCAGGATCAGCGCGCGCGTCACGATTTCACCTCCTCATAGGCCGTCAGGGCGCGGGCACGGCCCTCGGCCAGCGAGATCCGCGGCATGGCACGTTTCGTCAGGTCCAGATCCCAGGCCCGCGGAATGGCCGCCGCGAATTCCCGCGCGCCGGGCGCGTCGGGGCGCATCCAGTGGTCCTGGTACTGGTTCTTGCCGTCGAACTTCTCGGCCTGCGTCTCCGGATTGAAGATCCGGAAATAGGGCGAGGCATCCGGCCCGCAGCCCGCCACCCATTGCCAGTTCATGGCGTTCGACGCCGCGTCCCAATCGGCCAGGCAATGTTCGAACCACGCAAGCCCCACGCGCCAGTCGGTCAGCAGATGTTTCGTCAGATAGCTGGCGGTGATCATCCGCACGCGGTTGTGCATCCGCCCCGTGACGTACAGCTCTCTCATCCCGGCATCGACGATGGGCACGCCGGTGCGGCCCCGCCGCCAGGCCTCGGCGTCGTCATTGTCGGCGCGCCAGGGAAAGTCGTTCCACTCCTTGCGCCAGCAGCTGCGGTCCATGTCGGGCGTCTCGAACATCAGCTCGCGCGCGAACTCGCGCCAGCAGACCTCGGACAGGAACGGCTCGATCCCCGGAATGCCCTGCTCGAACTCTCCGCGGCAGCGCGACCAGATGCGCCGGGCGCTGATCTCTCCGACGGCCAGCGCATCGGACAGGCCCGACGTGGCTTGGGGACGCCAGGGATGGTTGCGGTCCTGCTTGTAGCCTGCGACGTCGCCCGACATGAACTCCTCCAGCCGGGCATGGGCCTCCTCCTCTCCGGCGCGGACATGGGCGGCCATGACATCCCAGCCCCGGTCCATCGCAGCGCGGGCCTCGGGCCAGTCGGTGCCGTCGCTGTCGGGCCAGGCATCGGGTGCGGACAGCGACGGTGGCGCCAGGGGCGGCGCGATGTCCACCTGGCGCACCGCCTTCCAGAACGGAGAGAAGACCTTGTAGACCCCGCCCGACCCGGTCAGCACCGACCCCCGCGGCACCAGATCGGCCAGGTCGTGCAGATGCAGCCGCGCCCCGCCGCGTTCCACCACCTCTGCCAGCCCGTCGTCTGAGGCGAAGGGAAACCCCACCGTCGTGTGCACCGCATCGGCCCCGGTTTCCTGCAGGACCTGTTCCAGCACCTTGGCCGGATCACCCCGCCGCACGATCAGCCGGCTGCCGATCTTGCGCAGCGCGTGGTCCAGCGGCCCCAGCGCCATCGCCTGGCGCTGCGCGCTGGCGGGCCGGTCGCTTGCCTCGCGCGGGTCCAGGATCACCAGCGGGATCACCGCGCCCGCGGCGGCGGCCGCGACCAGCGCCGGGTGGTCGTCCAGCCGCAGAACCCGCCTGAACCAACAGATGACCGTCATCGCATTCTCCCTTGATGCCCGGATGATCACGCGCCAGCGGCGATATGGTTTCATCGCCCGTGCCGCGGGCAAAGAAAACGCGCGGCATTGTCACACCGGGCCGGGGTGGTATAGCTGAAACCCCGCCCGCCCATAAGGCCCACAGCCCTTGTCCGATCCCAGCTTTCCCCCCGGCTTCGTCTCGCTTGTCTCGGCGGGTCCGGGCGATCCCGACCTGCTGACGCTGAAGGCCGCGCGCAGGCTGGCCCATGCCGACGTGGTGCTGTTCGACGACCTGGCATCGGGACCGGTGCTGGACCATGCGGGTCCGCAGGCCGACCTGATCGCCGTGGGCAAGCGCGCGGGTCGCCCGTCGGCCAAGCAGGACGCCGTGAACGCACTGATCGTGCAGCATGCGCAGGCCGGGCGCCGCGTCGTGCGCCTGAAGTCGGGCGACAGCGGCATCTTCGGCCGGCTGGAGGAGGAACTGGTGGCCCTGACCGCCGCCGGCATCCCGTGGGAGATCGTGCCCGGCGTCACCTCGGCCAGTGCCGCGGCGGCGGCGATGGGCATGCCGCTGACCCGGCGCCTGACCGCGCGGCGGGTGCAGTTCGTGACCGGTGCCGACATCACCGGCCAGCTGCCCGGCGACATCAACTGGGCCGCCCTGGCCGACCCGCTGACCACGACCGTGGTGTTCATGGGCCAGCGCAGCTTTCCCAAGATGGCGCAGGGGCTGATCGACCACGGCCTGCCCCCCGACACCCCCGCCCTGCTGGCCGAGGCCGTTGGCCATCCCGGCCAGCGCCTGCTGCCCGGAACGGTGGCGTCGCTGGCCGATCTTCTGTCGCGCGACGGGCCGGCCAGCCAGCCGGGGCTGATCCTCTATGGGCCGCTGGCGCTGCCCGCCTGAGGGTTCCCGCCCCGGCGCGGGCCTTTGCCTAAAATGCACGTCAAGCAAGACTGGCCAGGCGGCGCGGTTAAGACCATCTTAACAACTGCCCCCTGTTCCCGGCGCCGATGGCCGGACAACCCGCAGTATTGCCATGATCGTGTATCGCCACGTGACGACCTTTGGCGTCACGGAACAACGCTGGCTGTCCAATCTGACCGACCTCGAGATCGTCGAGGCCGACGGCCGCCTGCTGCTGGTGGCGGCGAACCAGGTCCGGGGCGGGATCAGCACCTATGCGATCAGCGACCCCGCGGCCCCCATCACCATGCTGCGCACCCGCCCCTATCTGGCCGACTTCACCTATCAGGGACCGCCGCAGATCACCGCGATCCACATGGGCGGCGACACGCTGATCCACGTGGGCCAGATGGGTGGGGCCAGCAACCTGGGCGTGACGCTGCGCGGTGACATCGGGGCGATGTCGACCTTTGGCTGGCTGTTCGGCACCAGCCTGGGTCCGCAGGTGACGGCCCTGGGCCAGGTGGACACGGGCCAGGCGCAGGTGCTGTATTCGGCGCAGGGCGGCGGGCTGACGCTGACTACCCACCGGATGGGCGCGGACGGCGCGCTGGTGCGGGCAGGCCAGGCCACCATCGCCACCCCGGCGGGCACGACCGACGCGAACCTGGACAAGATCACCGATGTCAGCGTGGACGGGCAGCGGATCCTGATCTCGATCTCGGGGAACGGGAACTTCATCGCGACGCATCTGGTGTCGGCGTCGGGCGCGCTGACGCCGGGCATGGTGCACGGGGCGGACCGCGGCACCGGCTATGACGTGCCATCCGACGTGGACGCGGTGCAGTTCGGCGGCCGCACCTATGTGGTGATGGCGGCGACGGGGTCCGGGACGCTGACCGTGTTCCGCCTGACCGCCGACGGGCGGTTGACCACCGTCGATCACGTCCTGGACGAGGGGTCGACCCGGTTCCAGAACGCCACCGCGCTGGAGACCGTGGTCCTGGGCGGGCGGGCCTTCGTCTTTGCAGGCGGGGCCGATGACGGGATCAGCGTGTTCACCATGCTGCCCGACGGGCGGCTGCTGCACCTGACCACCATCATCGACACCGACGCGATGACCCTGGCCGATGTCACCGACATCGAGGCGCGGGTGATCGACGGTCGCATCCTGCTGTTCGTCGGTTCCGGGACCGAGACGGGCGTGACGCAACTGGTCTTCGAGCCCGGCCCGATCGGGGCCACGGCCACTGCGGGGGCGAGCACCGCGCGTGGCGGCACCGGGGGCGACCTGCTGGTCGCCGGCGCCGCCACCACCCGGATCGAGGGGGGCGACGGCAACGACATCCTGGTCGCGGGCGCGGCCCCGGTGACCCTGGTAGGCGGCGCGGGGGCCGACATCTTCGTGCCGTCGCGGGTGACCGGGCGGATCACCATCCTGGACTATGACCCCGCGGTGGACCGGCTGGACATGTCGATGCTGGGCAACATCCGCAGTGTCTGGCAACTGCGCTTCATCCCCACGGCGAACGGGGTGATGATCATCTATGGCGACACCATCCTGGACATCACCACCCGCACCGGGCGCGGCCTGACCGCGGCCGATTTCTCGAACGCGCTGTTCCCGGTGGGCCACTATCTGGCGCCCGAGACCGACCCCGTGGTGACGCCCCCCGTGCCGCCCCCCTCGACCGAGGCGCTGTGGATCTTCGGTACGGCGGACGCCAATCACCTGATCGGCGGGGCCCGGCGCGAACAGATCATGGCCGGGGCGGGCAACGACACCGTCTCCGGCGGCGCGGGCGACGACACCTTGCGCGGAGAGGCGGGCAACGACTATCTGCGCGGCGGCGACGGCCATGACAGCCTGCATGGCGGCCCGGGCCGCGACACGCTGTTCGGGGATGCGGGCGACGACCTGCTGCACGGCGACGATGACGACGACCTGCTCTATGGCGGCGACGGAACGGACACGCTGCATGGCGATTCGGGCAACGACACGCTGTATGGCGGATCAGGCAACGATCGGCTGTCGGGGGGCGACGGCAACGACGTGCTGTCCGGAGAGGCGGGCAACGACTGGCTGGAGGATCTGTCCGGCAACAACCGCCTTCTGGGCGGGAACGGTGATGACACGCTGATCGCCGGGGCCGGGATCGACTACCTGGACGGCGGCGCAGGCCATGACAGCCTGCAGGCGGGCGATGGGCGCGACACGCTTCTGGGCGGGGATGGCGACGATCGGCTGTTCGGCGATGGCGGCGATGACCTGCTGATCGGCGGGGTGGGCAACGACCACCTGGAGGGGGGCGACGGCACAGACCGCCTGTCAGGCGGCACCGGCCGCGACACCCTGCTGGGCGGGGTCGGCGACGATGTCCTGGAGGGAAACGAGGATGACGACCAGCTCGACGGCGGCGAGGGCAACGACACGCTGTTCGGCGGGACGGGGGGCGACCGCCTGCTGGGCGGTGCCGGGCATGACGTGCTGTGGGGCGGTGACGGCAATGACATGCTGTGGGGCGGCGATGACCAGGACACGTTGTGGGGCGGCTGGGGCTGGGACACGCTGTACGGCGATGGCGGCAACGACGTCCTGAACGGCGAGGGCGGCAATGACATGCTGTTCGGCGGCATGGGCGACGACCGCCTGTTCGGCGGATCCGGCAACGACCGCCTGTTCGGAGAGGACGGCAACGACCTGTTGATCTCGATGGTCGGATGGAACGTGCTGGACGGCGGCACGGGCAATGACACGCTGACCGCGGGGATCGGGCGCGACCGCCTGATCGGCGGTGTTGGCAATGACGTCCTGCAGGGCGGAGCGGGCGACGACACGCTGGATGGCGGGGCGGGCAACGACCGCATGAACGGCGGCCCCGGGCATGACCGCATGTTCGGCGGCACGGGGTTCGACCTGCTGATGGGGGGCGGCGGCAACAACGTCATGTCCGGCGGCATGGGCAACGACACCCTGCTGGGCGGCGGCGGCAACGACTGGATGAACGGCGATCTGGGCAATGACATCCTTCGCGGCGGGGCCGGCAACGACCGCATGTCCGGCGGCGCGGGGGCAGACCGCCTGTTCGGAGAGGCCGGCAACGACCGCATGTTCGGGGATGCCGGCGACGACGTCATGGATGGCGGCATTGGGGCGGACTGGCTGGTCGGCGGGCTGGGCAACGACCGCCTGAACGGCGGCTGGCACAACGACACGCTGGACGGGGGTGTGGGCAATGACTGGCTGTCCGGGGGGCCGGGCAACGACCTGCTGCGCGGTGGTCCAGGGGCGGACCGGATGCTGGGCGGGCCGGGCAACGACGTGCTGGTCGGCGGGACGGGCGGCGATGTGATGCAGGGCGGCATGGGGCGCGACACGTTCCGGTTCTTCGGCGCGATGGACAGCCCGCGCCGTGCCCCCGACCTGATCACCGATTTCCGAACGGGCGAGGATCTGCTGGACCTGCGCGCGATGAACCTGACCTATGCCGGATCGGGCGGGCATCAGGGCCAGCGATCCCTGCGGTGGGAGCATGTGGGCCAGCAGACGCACCTGCTGATCGACGTGAACGGCGACCGACAGGCCGACATGCTGATCCGGCTGGACGGTCGGCTGTCGCTGGACGGCGACGACTTCCTGCTCTAGCGCGCCAGCCGCGCCGCGGCCCAGGACGCGGCCTCGGCCACGACCGGATCGGCGTCCCCGGTCAGTCCCCGCGCCACGGGTGCCAGTGCGGCATCGCCGGAATTGCCGATCGCGTACAGCACGTTCCGGACAAAGCGGTCGCGCCCGATCCGCTTGATCGGCGACCCCGAAAACCGCGCCCGGAACGCCGCGTCGTCCAGTCCCGCCAGCTCCGCCAGCGGCGGCGCATCGATGATCCCGCGATAGCGCATCTCGGAGCCTGCCTGCGCGAACTTGTTCCACGGACAGACCGCCAGGCAGTCGTCGCAGCCATAGATCCGGTTGCCCATCAGCGCCCGCAGGTCGGGGTCCACCGGCCCCTTGTGCTCGATCGTCAGGTAGGAGATGCAGCGCCGCGCATCCAGCTGATAGGGCGCAGGAAAGGCCCCGGTCGGACAGACGTCCAGACAGGTGCGACAGGACCCGCAATGACTGACCTGCGGCGCGTCCGGTGGCAGCGGCATGGTCGTGAAGATCGCGCCCAGAAAGAACCAGCTGCCCAGATCGCGCGACAAAAGGTTGGTGTGCTTGCCTTGCCAGCCCAGGCCCGCGGCCTGCGCCAGGGGCTTTTCCATCACCGGCGCGGTGTCGACAAAGACCTTGATCTGGTGCCCCGACTCGGGCGCCGTTTCCAGCAGCCAGCGCCCCAACCGCTTCAGCCGCTTCTTGACCAGGTCGTGATAATCGCGCCCCTGCGCATAGACGCTGACAGCGGCGCGGTCGCGCTGATCCAGCACCGCCAGCGGATCGCCCTCGGGGGTGTACAGCTCGGCCAGCATCACCACCGACCGCGCCTCGGGCCACAGCGCCGCCGGATCGCCGCGCCAGCCCATGCGTTCGGCCATCCAGCCCATCTGCCCGTGCCGCCCCTGGGCCACGAAATCCGTCAGCCGCCCGGCCAGCTCCGGCACGCCGTCCGGGCGCATGACGCCCATCGCGGCAAATCCCACCGCGCGCGCCTCGGCCTGCATCCGGGTCTTCTGCTTTGCCCAAATACCCCGGGGGGGATCGCCGTCAGGCGATGGGGGGCTGCCCCCCCCGCCCTCAGCCGAAGTCAAGCTCGGCATAATGCGGAGCGGGATGGATGCCCGGCACCTGGTCAGCCAGGACCGACCGGAACGCGGGGCGGGACTTGATGGTCGCATACCAGTCGCGCAGACCCTCGGACCGGTCCCAATCCACGTCCGAGATGTAATCCAGGCACGAGAAATGCGCGGCCGCCGTAAAATCCGCCAGGCTCAGCGTGTTGCCCGCCAGCCAGCGCCGCGTCTCCAGCAGGGACGACAGATAGTCGATGTGGTCCTTGACCGCGCGCAGCCCGTCCTTGACCACGCGGCTGTCGGGATACCCCGACCGGGTGATCTTCTTCCAGACGCGCTCGTTCAGGATGGGCTGGGTGACCTCGGTATGGAACTTGTCGTCGAACCAGGCACACAGGCGGCGCACCTCGTGGCGCTCCAGCGGGGTCTGCGGCATCAGCGACGGGGCGGGCACCGCCTCGTCCAGGTATTCGATGATCGCCTGGCTTTCCGCCAGCAGGTTGCCGCGATAGCGCAGCACCGGCAGCTTGCCCGCCGGATTGCGGCGCTTCAGATCGGGCGATCCCTCCCAGTACCGCTCCTCGACCAGTTCGACCTCGATCTTTTTCTCGGCCAGAACCAGCCGCACCTTGCGGCAGAACGGGGACAGGGCGGTGTGGTACAGTCGCGTGGTCTGCGTGTTGGTGTTCATGGCTGCTCGAGACCTTCTTCTTATTGTCGCAACGCCCCGTTGATACGCCCCGACCCCGCCGCTTTCAACCGCAGCCCTCAGAAGCAGGCGGCCCGCCCGTCCCGCGCGATCGTCTCCGCCCCGTCCAGGATGGCCCGCGACCGCGCCGACGGCCCCGACGGGCTGCGCTGGCGCGGGTTGGGCAGGACGGCGGCCAGGCGCGCGGCCTGCACCGGGGTCAGCCGGTCGGGGGTGGTGCCGAAATGGTCGCGCGCCGCGGCATGGATGCCGAAGATGCCCGGCCCGAATTCGGCCAGGTTCAGATAGACTTCAAGAATGCGGGCCTTGGACCACAAGGCCTCGATCTGCGGCGTCAGGATCGTTTCGGCGGCCTTGCGCGGCCAGCTGCGCGTCTGCCACAGGAACGCGTTCTTGGCGGTCTGCTGGGTGATCGTGGACGCCCCCCGCGACGACCCCGACGCGACCACCTTGCGGATCTCGACCATGTCGAAACCCCAGTGACTGCAGAAATTCGCGTCCTCGGCCGCGACCACCGAGCGGCGCATCACGGGGGCGATGTCCGCCAGCCGCGTCCATTCGCGCGGGGTCAACGGGTGCTGACGCGCGGCGCCGACCATCGTCCAGGTAAGCGGCGGGTTCACGACGCCATAGATCGCCACCGACCCCAGCATCACCAGCACCGCCCGCAGCGCCAGAAAGCGCAGCCAGAACATCGGCCTGCCGCGCCTGCGGGCGGATCGGGCCGGTTCGGTCTTGGAGGGGTGGGCGCGGCGCAGGATCATGCCCGCATGTCTCATGGTGCGGCGCTTTGCGTCAAGCGCACCTTGCCAGCCGCGCGGCCCCGCGCCACGCTGCCCGCGAACAACCGCCCCGAGGATGCCATGCCCCGACATGCCGCGCCGATCCTGCCCCTGCTGCTGGCCCTTGCCGCCCCCGCGCTGGCACAGCCGATGCTGTCCCTGCCGCTGGCGCCCGATGCCACCATGACCAGCGTCACGCATGATTGCGACGACGGGCGTCAGGTGGCGGTGACCTATGTGACGTCGGGGGACGATGCCTTGGCGCTGGTCACGCTGGAGGACGGCCCGCGGATCTTCGTCAACGTGATCGCGGCATCGGGCGCGCGCTATGTCTCCGGGGCGCTGGAATGGTGGACCAAGGGCGACCAAGTGACGTTCACCGACGCCATGTCGGACGCGGACCCCGTCACCTGTACCGCCCGGCCCTGAAACGCAGCACGGCCCCGCAAGGGGGCCGCGCCGGATGTCATTCCGCGGGAACCGCGCGGGTCTGGTCCACCGCCTCGATGGGGTGGGACAGGTGCTGCAGCATCTCCTTGGGGCAGACCTGCAGGAAGTTGCCCTTCTCGCGGTCCCAGTTCGACAGGATCTCGTCGGCGCGACGCGATCCGGTCTCCTTGAGGTGCCGTTCGATCAGGCCCTTCAGCTGATCCTCCCAGTGGTCCTGGGTCACGGCGCACATCACCAGCGTTTCCGGGTTGATGTAATCACGCGCCAGCCCCTCGGGGTCGTACAGATAGGCCATCCCCCCGGTCATGCCCGCGCCGAAGTTCGCGCCGATCCGGCCCAGAATGACGGCCACGCCGCCGGTCATGTATTCGCAGCCGTTCGACCCGCAGCCCTCGATCACCACGCTTGCACCGCTGTTGCGGACCGCAAAGCGTTCGCCCGCCCGGCCCGCCGCGAACAGATGCCCGTTCGTCGCGCCGTAGAGGACCGTGTTGCCGATGATCGTGTTGTCGGCCGCGACCAGCGGGCTGGCCATCGGCGGCCGCACCACGATGGTGCCGCCCGACAGACCCTTGCCGACATAGTCGTTGGCATCACCCGAGACCTCGATCTTCAGCCCCGGGGCCGCGAAGGCGCCAAGCGACTGCCCGGCGCTGCCGGTCAGGCGGATCGTCAGGTGGTCGGGCTGCAGGTTGTTGCGCATCCCGAACTTCTGCACGATCAGCGACGACGTGCGCGTCCCGATGGTGCGGTGGGTGTTGCGGACCGCATAGGACAGCTGCATCTTCTCGCCGTCCTCGAAGAAACGGGCGGCGTCCTTGACGATCTCGGCGTCCAGCGTGTCCAGCACGGCATTGCGCGGCTTGGTGCGGTCATAGACGATCTTGTCCGCCCCATCGACGGTGATCAGCAGCGGGTTCAGGTCCAGATCGTCCAGGTTCGCCGCACCCCGGCTGACTTGGGTCAGCAGATCGGCCCGCCCGATGATCTCGTCGATCGAGCGCGCCCCGATGGATGCCAGGATCTCGCGCACCTCCTGGGCATAGAAGGTGATCAGGTTCACCACCTTGTCCGCCGACCCGGTGAACATGGCGCGCAGCTTCTCGTCCTGGGTGCAGACGCCCACCGGGCAGGTGTTCGACTGGCACTGGCGGACCATGATGCAACCCATCGCGATCAGCGCGGCGGTACCGATGCCGTATTCCTCGGCGCCCATCATCGCCGCCATGACGATGTCGCGGCCCGTGCGCAGACCGCCATCGGTGCGCAGCGTCACCCGCTCGCGCAGGCGGTTCATGGCCAGGACCTGATGCGCCTCGGTCAGGCCCATCTCCCACGGAAGACCCGCGAACTTGATCGACGTGGCGGGCGAGGCGCCCGTGCCGCCGTTATGGCCGCTGATCAGGATCACGTCGGCCTTGGCCTTGGCCACGCCCGCCGCGATGGTACCCACGCCCGACGATGCCACCAGCTTGACGGTGATCTTGGCGCGCGGGTTGATCTGCTTGAGGTCATAGATCAGCTGCGCCAGATCCTCGATGGAATAGATGTCGTGGTGCGGCGGCGGGCTGATCAGCGTCACGCCCGGCGTCGAGTGACGCAGACGCGCGATCAGCTTGGTGACCTTCATGCCGGGCAGCTGGCCGCCCTCGCCGGGCTTGGCACCCTGGGCAACCTTGATCTCCAGTTCCTCGCAGGCGTTCAGGTATTCGGCGGTGACACCGAAGCGGCCCGAGGCGACCTGCTTGATCTTGGCGCAGGGGTTGTCGCCGTTGGGCAGCGGGTGGCTATGCGCCGGGTCCTCTCCGCCCTCGCCCGAATCGGACTTTGCGCCGATCCGGTTCATCGCGATGTTCAGCGTCATGTGCGCCTCGGGCGACAGCGCCCCTAGCGACATGCCCGGCGTCACGAAGCGCTTGCGGATCGAGGTGATCGATTCGACCTCCTCGATCGGCACCGGCTTGCCAAAGGGCTTGATGTCCAAGAGATCGCGGATGTGGATCGGCGGGTTGGTCCGCATCGTGGCGCTGAACTGCTTCCAGATGTCATAGGACGCCTTTTCGCAGGCCACCTGCAGCAGCTTCATGGTGTTGGCTTCCCAGGCGTGCTTTTCACCCGTCCGCCGCAGCTTGTAGAAGCCGCCGACCGGCAGCATGTCCACGTTGTCGGTGCGGAAGGCGACCTGGTGCAGCGCCTCCAGCTTGGCCTGCAGCCCGTGCAGGCCGATGCCCGAGATCCGCGACTGCATGCCGGGGAAATATTCGGCGACCATGGCGCGCGACAGGCCCACCGCCTCGAAGTTCAGACCGCCGCGATAGGACGACAGGACCGAGATGCCCATCTTGGCCATGATCTTCAGCAGGCCCGCGTCGATGGCCGTGCGATAACGGCGCATGTTCTCGACCAGGGTCCCGGTCAGCAGCCCGCGCGCGATCCGGTCGTCGATCGAATCCTGCGCCAGATAGGGGTTCACCGTCGTCGCGCCGCAGCCGATCAGCACCGCAAAGTAATGCGGGTCGATGCATTCCGCCGACCGCACGTTGACCGAGCAGAAGGTCCGCAGGCCCTTGCGGGTCAGCCAGGAATGCACCGCGCTGGTCGCCAGGATCATCGGCATCGCGACCCGGCCAGGGCCCTGCGCGTCATCCGACAGCACCAGATGGCCCGCGCCCGACCGCACGGCATCCTCGGCCTCGGCGCGGATGCGTGCCAGGCCTTCGCCCAAGGCGTCCGGCCCGGCACCTTCGGCGAAGGTGCAGTCGATGACGGTGACGGTGTCGCCGAACATCTTGACCATCTCATCGTATTCGCCGTTGGCGATGAACGGGCTCTCCAGCACCACGATCTCGGTCTGGGCACTGCTTTCGTCCAGCACGTTCTTGAGGTTGCCGAAGCGTGTCTTGAGGCTCATCACCCGCGTCTCGCGCAGGCTGTCGATCGGCGGGTTCGTCACCTGGCTGAAGTTCTGGCGGAAGAAATGGCTCATCGGGCGGTACTGGTTCGACAGGACCGCGGGGGGCGTGTCGTCGCCCATCGACGCGATGGATTCCTTGGCGTCCTCGGCCATCGGGGCCAGGACATGCTCCAGATCCTCATGGGTGAACCCGGCCGCGCTCTGCCGGCGGCGCAGGGCGTCGCCCTGATACCGCACGACCTCGGGCAGGTCGCGCATGATGTCGTTCAGCTCGGTGACCTTCTCGATCCACTCGCCAAAAGGCTGGCTGCCGGCCAGGCGGTCCTTGATCTCGGTGTCGTGGTACAGCTTGCCGTCCCACATATCGACCGCGATCATCTGCCCCGGTCCCAACGCGCCCTTCTCGCGCACGCCGGTCTCCTCCACCGGCACCATGCCGACCTCGGAGCCCGCGATCAGCAGGTTGTCGCCCGTCACGACATAGCGCATCGGCCGCAGCCCGTTGCGGTCCAGGCCGCCGCAGACCCAACGCCCGTCGGTCATGGCCAGCGCCGCGGGGCCGTCCCACGGCTCCATCACCGCGTTGCAATAGGCGTACATGTCCGCCCAGGCCTTTGGCATGTCGGTGGTGGCCTTGGACCAGCTTTCCGGAACCAGCATCGTCTTGGTCATCGGCGCGGACCGCCCGGACCGCACCAGAACCTCGAACACCGCATCCAGCGCCGCCGAATCCGACGACCCGGCCGGCACGATCGGCTTGATATCCTCGGCCGCGTCGCCGAAGGCCGACGATGCCATGCGGATCTCGTGGCTGCGCAGCCAGTTCAGGTTGCCCTTCAGCGTGTTGATCTCGCCGTTATGGGCCAGCATGCGGAAAGGCTGGGCCAGCCACCATTGCGGGAAGGTGTTGGTGCTGTAACGCTGGTGATAGATCGCGAAGGCCGATTCAAACCGCTCGTCCTTCAGGTCGGGATAGAATTCGGCGACCTGCTCGGCCAGCATCATGCCCTTGTAGATGATCGACCGGCAGGACAGCGAACAGAAATACAGCTCGCGCACCTGCGCCGCGATGGCGGCCTTCTCGATGCGGCGGCGGATGATGTACAGCTCGCGCTCGAAGCGGACCTGGTCGATGTCCTTCTCGCAGCGGATCAGGATCTGCTCGATCTCGGGGCGGGTGGCGTTCGCCTTCTCGCCCAGCACGGCGGTGTTCACCGGCACATGGCGCCAGCCATAGATATAGTGCCCCATCCGCAGGACCTCGGATTCCACGATGGTCCGGCAGGCCTCCTGGGCGGCAAAGTTCGTGCGCGGCAGGAACACCTGGCCGACCGCGATCAGCTTGTTCTGATCGGGTTCGTGGCCCGTGCGGCGCACCTGGTCATAGAAGAACGGCACCGGGATCTGGACGTGGATGCCCGCGCCGTCGCCAGTCTTGCCGTCCGCATCCACCGCGCCGCGATGCCAGATGGCCTTCAGCGCGTCGATGCCGTTCTGCACGACCCGGCGGCTGGCCTTGCCGTCCAGATCGACCACGAAGCCCACGCCGCAGGACGAATGCTCGTCCTCCTCGCGGTACAGGCTGTTCTGGTCCATCCATGCGCGGCGGGCTTCTTCCTGTGCTTGCCAGTCCATGGTCATGATGCGGCCCTTTCCTGCGGGATCTGCGTCAGCAACTGATCGCAGTCGAATTGTGGGGTTGTGGAACCGAACCCGGCCTCGCCGGGAAAGGTGAACAGCACGGGGCTGTCGTCGGTCTCGGTCTTGGTGCCGGTCCAGTCGCTGCCGGTCTCGGTCCCGCCATAGAAGCGGTTGAACTCGCGGCTGATGTACTGGCTGCCCTCGCGGGTGATCAGAACCTCGCCGCCGGCGTCGCGGGTGGTCAGCCGGAAGCGGGTCCGTTCCAGTGCCTGGCCATCGATCGTGACGGTCTCTCCGGTCAGGGTGTCGGCGCCCTGGTGGTGCAGGCGCTGGCCGTCATCGGTCTGGGTCCAGAAATCGAAATCATCGCGCCCCGTGGCCAGCAGCTCGCTGAAGCTGGCATGGTCCTCGGCCTCCTCGACCAGCCGGTCGACCAGGCCGGACGACATGCTCTGGCTCTCGATCCAGCGCGTCTCGGCGTCGATGGTGGACAGGTGGTACAGCCCCTCGCGCCCGAAATGGGCGCTGTGCTGATAGCCTTGGGGATCGGCACTGCAGGTATAGTACTGGCTGACGGTGCAGCTGCGGTTCTGCACCGTGACGTTCAGCGTGCAGCCCGCGGGCGGCGTGAAGCTGGCCGCCCCCGCCTGCCCCGCCGCCAGCATCCCGCCCGCCAGCACCAGACGCGTCAACAGGCCCGACATGATCCCGACAGCGGGGACGGCCCGCGCCGCCGCTGCCTTGTGCCGCCGTCCGCACGCTGCACGCCCCGTGTCATGGTGGTGCGCCATCGCCCTGCCCCTATTCGGCGGCGATGCGGGCATCGCCCGTCAGGAAGGTCGCGATCGCGTCCGCGGCCTCGCGCCCGTCGCGGATCGCCCAGACGACCAGGCTGGCGCCGCGCACGATGTCGCCCACCGCGAACACGCCAGGGATCGAGGTCTGGTGCGTCTGGAAGTTCGCCTTGATGGTGCCCCACCGCGTGACCTCCAGCCCGTCCACGCCCCATAGCTTGGGCAGGTCCTCGGGTTCGAATCCCAGGGCCTTGATGACCAGGTCGGCGGGTTCGTCGTAATCGGCGCCCTCGATCAGCTCGGGCGACTGGCGGCCGGTAACGTCGGGCTGACCCAGGCGCATCTTCTGGATGCGCACCGAGGCGATCTGCGGCAGACCGTCGACGTCACGCTCCTGCGCCTCGGCGGCGATGCCGGTCACGTGGCCCGCAAAGGCGCCGGGGGCCGACAGCCAGACGAACTCGACACCCTCCTCCTCGGCGTTCTGCACCTCGCGCTGGCTCCCCGGCATGTTGGCGCGGTCGCGCCGGTAAAGGCACTTGACCGACTGCGCGCCCTGGCGGATGGCCGTGCGCACGCAATCCATGGCCGTGTCGCCGCCGCCGATGACGACGACGCGCTTGCCCTTGGCGTTCAGCTCTCCGTCGTCGAAATCGGGAACATCGTCGCCGAACTCGACCTTGTTCGAGGCGGTCAGATAGTCGATCGCGCGGACGATCCCGCCGTGATCGGCGTTGTCCAGGTCCAGGTCGCGGGTCTTGTAGACGCCCGTGGCGATCAGCACCGCGTCGTGCTTGCCGCGGATCGCGTCAAAGCTGATGTCCTCGCCCACGTTGCAGTTCAGCACGAACTCGACGCCGCTGTCCGCCAGCAGCTGGTTGCGGCGCATCACCACGTCCTTCTCCAGCTTGAAGCCGGGGATGCCATAGGTCATCAACCCGCCCGCGCGGTCATAGCGGTCATAGATCGTGACCTGGAACCCCTGCTTGCGCAGCATGTCCGCCGCGGCCAGGCCGCCCGGCCCGGCTCCGATGATGCCGACCGATTCGGCACGCTCCTGCGCGGGCTTGAAGGGCTGGACCCAGCCGTTGTCCCAGGCGGTGTCGGTGATGTACTTCTCGACCGCGCCGATGGTGACGGTGCCGTGGCCCGACTGCTCGATCACGCAGTTGCCCTCGCACAGGCGGTCCTGGGGACAGATGCGGCCGCAGATCTCGGGGAAGGTGTTGGTGGCCTGGCTGACGCGATAGGCCTCCTCCAGGCGACCCTCGGCGGTCAGACGCAGCCAGTCGGGGATGTTGTTGTGCAACGGGCAATGCGACTGGCAATAGGGCACGCCGCACTGGCTGCAGCGGCTGGACTGTTCGGCGGCCTTGGCTGCGGCGAATTCGCGATAGATCTCGTGGAAATCCTCGCTGCGGTCGGCAGCGGCGCGTTTTTCGGGCATCTCGCGCGGGGTCGAGACGAATGTCAGCATCTTCTGCGTGGCCATGGCTGCGCTACCTTCCCTGAAAGGACTTCGGCAACCGCAATAAACCAAGGCTTTTGCGATGAAAAGTCAGCAGTACTGACCTAATAGCCACTTTTTCGGTGCGCGGGCCAAGTTTTTGTCCGCACACCCGTGATATTAGGTCAGCATTGCTTACATACCCAGTGCAAGTGCCAGCAACGCAAGGCTTCCGACGATGATGCGCCACCATGCGAACAGCCCGTATCCGTGCTGGGACACGTAACCAAGCAGCCAGCGCACCACCACGACGGCGGCCAGAAAGGCGGTGATGAAGCCCACGGCGATGTCGTTGATCGCGCCCGCATCCAGCACCGCGCGATTCTGCCACAGGTCCAGGCTGAAGGCGCCCAGCATCGTGGGCATCGCCAAGAAGAACGAGAATTCGGCGGCCGACCGCTTGTCCGCGCCCATCAGCAGGGCACCGACGATGGTGGCCCCCGACCGCGACACGCCGGGGATCATGGCAAGGCACTGGAACAGGCCGATGCGGAAGGCCATCGACAAAGGAATATCCTCGGCCCGGGTATAGCGGGGGGTGGCGGCGCGGCGGTCGACCCACAGCAGGACGAAGCCGCCCAGGACCAGCATGACCGCGACCAGCATCGGCGTCTCGAACAGCACCGTCTTGATGAAGCCGTGCGCCATCGCGCCGATCACCGCCGCCGGGGCAAAGGCCAGCAGGACGGCGCCGATGAACCGCCGGGCGACCGGATCGTGGGGCGCGTCGCGCACCACCTGCACCAGCCGGGCGGCGTAAAGGCCCAGGATCGCCAGCAGGGCGCCCAGCTGGATCAGCACCTCGAAGGACCGGGCGGGCGAATCGAAGCCCAGGAAATGACCGGCCAGCAGCAGGTGGCCCGTCGACGACACCGGAATGAACTCGGTCAGGCCCTCGAGAACCCCGAGGGCGGCGGCGACGATCGTGTTGTGATCCATCAGTGCTCGCGCAGGTTCTTGGCCGACCGTTTAATCGAATCGTACTGGCCCGACGGGCGGAAGCGCACCAGATAGTCGTCCAGGACGGACCCGGCCGCCGTGGGCACGATGCCCAGATCCGCGAAACCGCGGGCGCCGGGCGTGACGACGTTGTCCTTGCGCAGCAGGGCCAGCTGGTCGCGGCTCAGCGGGCTGGTGAACAGGCCGCCGGTGACCGCCTGCGCCACGCCCATCGCGGCCGATGCCAGTCGCGCGATCGGGAACGGCAGGTTCACCACCGCGCGGCGGCGATGGACGGCGGACAGCACCTGCCCCACGATCTGGCGCGTGGTCAGGATCTCGGGGCCGCCCAGCTCATAGATGCCGGGGGCGGCGGCGCCGGTGGCGCCCATCACCGCCGCGCGGGCGACGTCGCCCACGAATACCGGCTGCATCCGGGTGTTGCCGCCCACGATGGGCATCACCGGCCCCATCCGCGACATGCCCGCAAAGCGATTGTAGAAATTGTCGTCGGCACCGAAGATCACCGACGGGCGCAGCACGACCGCATCGGGACGCGCGGCCAGCACCGCGGCCTCGCCCCGCGATTTCGACGCGATGTACGTGCTGTCCGATTCGGGATCGATCCCCAGGCCCGAGATGTGGACCAGCCGCGCGACGCCCATCTCCGCCGACAGGCGGGCGATGTTGTCGGCGCCGGTCTCGAACACGGTCTTGAAGGTGCTCTTGCCCTGCGCGTTCAGGATGTTGACGCAGTTGATCGCGGCATCCGCCCCGGTCAGGGCAGCCCGGACGGAGTTTTCGTCGCGGATGTTGCACATCACGGGGACGACCTGCCCGACCGCGCCATAGGTGCGGGTGAACAGCGCCTCGTCGGGGCGGCGGACGGCTATGCGGACGCGCCAGCCCTCCTTGGCCATCAGCCGGGCCACCTGCCGGCCGACAAAGCCCGATCCGCCAAAGATCGTGACCAGTTTCGCCATGGGCGTCTCGCCTCCCTCTGATAGGCCGAATGTCGCGTGATCCTTACCCCCGACGCGCGTTCCGGGCAAGGCTGCGCAGGGTCGCGGGCAGCTTCGCGCACCGCCTTGGCAGGTCTTGGCAAAAAACTGTCGAAAAACTTTCACGACCCCCATTGACGCCCCCCCGCACTCGCTTTAATCAGCCGCTCATACCACCTGCCCAGGTGGCGGAATTGGTAGACGCGCACGGTTCAGGTCCGTGTGCCGCAAGGTGTGGAGGTTCGAGTCCTCTCCTGGGCACCAAAAACAAAACCCCCGAAAACCTCGTGTTTTCGGGGGTTTTGCTTGTCCGGCGGGACGATCCGACCTTGGGGCTTTTCATTTCCGCGTCGGTCGCGTTCCCTCTGGCGAAACATGGGGACGTGATGAGCTTGTATCTGGGGATCGACGGGGGCGGCACGGGCTGCCGGGCAGCCATTGCCGATGCGGCGGGCCGCGTGCTGGGCCGCGGTCAGGGCGGGCCGGCAAACATCAATTCCGATCCATTCGGCGCGGTGACCAGCGTGCTGGCCGCGGCGACGGCGGCGATGGCTCAGGCCGGCGCCTCGCCTGCGGACCTGACCGCGGTGCTGGGCTTGGCCGGGGGCGGCATGCAGGACGCGGCCCGCGCGATGCAGGCGCGCCTGCCCTTCGCGCGCAGCCTGGTGGTGAACGATGCCGTCACCGCCGCGCGTGGCGCGCTTGGCGCGGATGACGGCATCCTGGTCGCGGTCGGCACCGGGTCGGTGCTGGCGGTCCAGCGCGGCGGCCAGCTGCGCCAGATTGGGGGGCGCGGCTTTCTGATGGGGGACGAGGGCAGCGGTGCCGTCCTGGGCCGCACCCTGCTGGCGCGGGCGATGCGGGCGGGAGACGGGCTGGTTCCGGACACGCCCCTGCTGTCCGCTCTGCGCGACGAATTCGGCGGGTTCGAGGGGATCATCGCCTTCGGCACCGGCGCCGCGCCCGCGCGCTTTGCGGAACTGGCCCCGCGCCTGGTCGCCTCGGACGATCCCGCGGCCCGTGCGATTCTGGACCAGGCGGTGGCCCAGATCGGCGACGCGGTGCGCGTGCTGCAGGATGGCGACCGCCTGCCGGTGGTCTGCACCGGCGGGCTGGGCCCCTTCTATGCCACGGCGCTGGCGGCGGACTGGCCCGTCGTTCCCGCCCGCGGCACAGGCGTGGATGGTGCGCTGGACATGGCACGGGCCTGGGCGCCATGACCCTGCAGACCTTGGCCGCCACCACCCTGTTCGACGGCGCGCAGCTGCTGGACGACATGGCGGTGATGCTGCGCGACGGGGTGATCGAGGCCATCGTGCCGCGCCCGGAAGGCGTGGTTCCGATGCCCGGCATCCTGGCCCCCGGTTTCGTCGACCTTCAGGTGAACGGCGGCGCCGGGCTGATGGTCGGCGCAGGAACCGACGCCGCAGCCTTGGCACGCATCTGCGCGGTGCATCGTGATCTGGGCTGCGCGGGCATCCTGCCGACGCTGATCACCGACGGACCCGAGGTTACGGCGCGCGTGCTGGCCGCCGGGATCGCCGCCGCCCGCGTCGACACGCCGGGCTTTCTGGGCCTGCACCTGGAGGGGCCGCATCTGGACCCGCGCCGCGCCGGGGCGCATGACGCAGCCCTGATCCGCCCGATGACCGATGCCGACATGGCCGTCCTGATCGCCGCCCGCGCGGACCTGCCCGCGCTGATGGTGACCCTTGCCCCCGAGGCCGCCACCCCCGCCCAGATCGCCGCCCTGACCGCGGCGGGGATCATCGTCAGCCTTGGCCACAGCGACTGCACGCTTGATCAGGCGCAGGCGGCCTTTGCGGCGGGGGCGCGCTGCGCCACGCATCTGTTCAACGCCATGAGCCCGCTTGGCCACCGCCAGCCCGGCCTGGTCGGCGCGGTCCTGTCGGGCGATGCGCAGGCCGGGATCATCGCGGACGGCACCCATGTCGACCCGGCGGCGCTGCGCATCGCACTGCGCGCACGGCCTGGGGGGTTGTTCCTGATCAGCGACTGCATGGCGGTCGCGGGCACCACGCTGACCGAATTTCCATTGCAGGGCCGTCGCATCCTGCGGCGCGACGGGCGGCTGACGCTGGCGGACGGCACGCTGGCCGGCGCGGATCTGCGGCTGGACCGCGCGGTGCGCGTCGCGGTGGCGGCGGGCGCGGACCCGGCGCAGGCGCTGGCGATGGCGACGTCGGTCCCGGCCGGCCTGATCGGCGCCAAGGCCGGGCGCATCGCGCCGGGCCGCGCCGCGGACCTGATCCTGCTGGACGCGGACCTGCACCTGACCGGCATCCGCGACGGCGCGGGCTGGCGCGCGCCCCGGGCCTAGCTGCCGCGCAACCGGCTTTCGATCAGCAGCCCTTCGTCCTGCAGGATCGGATGGGCGACCGAGACCGCATGGGCATTGATCCGCTTGAGGTCGCGCAGCAGGTCCAGATGCAGGGATGAGGTCTCGCGGCTTTCGGTCTGGCCTTCGCGCAGGCGGATCAGGTGGCGTTGCGCGGACTGGCGTTCCAGGTTGCGGATGGTGACCTTCTGCTCCATCAGGCGGCGGGCCATGTCGCGGTCGCGCGTCATGAACACCGTCTGCGCCATGCGCAGGTTCTCCTGCGTCAGCAGGAACAGCGCGTCCAGTTCGCGGAACCCCTCGCCCGAAAAGCGCAGGCCCAGGCCGATCTTCTTGGCCACCTCGGGGGACAGGCCCCGGTCGATGATGTCGCCGATATGTTCCAGGTTGATGACGTAATCCAGGATGTCGATGGCCTGCCGACGCTCGGCCTCGGTCGCGTCGCCGGTCAGGCGCGACAGATAGTTCTTGACCTGCTGCTGTCGCCGGTCGACCTGATCCTCGATCGCGCGGACCTCGGCCAGGGGGGCGGGATCGTGCTTGCGGAACGCCGCGCGGGTCTGGGCCAGCATCCGCTCGACGCTGTCGCCGATGTCCAGAACCTCGCGCCGGGCGCCGGTCAGGGCCAGAGGCGGCGCGTCCAGAACCTGCACATCCAGCCAGCGCGGCGCGGTCGAGGCCGCATGCGCGTCCTGCGGCATCAGCACCGCCACCAGACGGCAGACCAGCCCGTTGAAGGGCCAGATCAACGCCGCCAGCGCCAGGTTGAACGCCAGGTGGGCGCTGACCGCCAAGGGCCCCACGGCCAGGGGCATGGCATTCAGCGCGTCCGCCGCCAGCCCCGCCAGCGGCAGCGCGATCAGGCAGCCGATGGCGCGCACCGTCAGGTTACCCAGCAGCACCCGCCGCGCGGCGATGTCCAGCGTGGCCCCCGCCAGCACCGGTGCCATCGCGCCGCCCAGGTTCGCGCCCAGCACCATGACCACCGTCAGGTCGGGCGGCAGCACCAGCGATCCGATCAGCAGCACCGCCGCCAGCGATGACGAACACAAAAGTGCGATTCCCGCCGCAAAGGCCAGGGCCACGGGCCAGGCCTGATCCAGCATCGGCAGGAAGGCGGCCATCTGCGGCGAGGCGCGCAGCGGCGCGGTCGCCTGATCCAGCAACGTCAGCGACACCA
Source organism: Paracoccus marcusii (assembly GCF_028621715.1). Taxonomy (NCBI): domain Bacteria; kingdom Pseudomonadati; phylum Pseudomonadota; class Alphaproteobacteria; order Rhodobacterales; family Paracoccaceae; genus Paracoccus; species Paracoccus marcusii. The sequence continues at coordinate 643,681 of NZ_CP117466.1, forward strand.
GCATCAGCCCCACGCCGATCAGCGCCGTGCCCACCCCCGACGTCACCGTCGTGCCCCGGCGGCGCAGGCCGTAACCCAGCAGCACCAGGACCGGCGCAACCGCGGTGATGTCGGTCGACACGATCACCGCCGTCATCGCCGTGCCGACATTCGCGCCCAGCAACACGATCTGCGCGCGGCGGGTGGCGATCATCTCTCGCTGGACGAAGGACGCGGTCAGCAGGGCGGTGGCCGTCGACGATTGCAGACCCAAGGTGGCGACAAGCCCCGATGCGAAGGCCCGCAGCCCCGTGCGCGTGCCCGCGCCCAGGATCAGCTTCATCCGCAGGCCGAAGGCCTCGACCATGCCGTCGCGCACCAGTCCCAGACCGAACAGCAACAGCGCCACCGCGCCTGCCAGCTGCAGGAACCCCAGAATCGATGCCATGTGCCTCTACCATCCCTTTCCGGGCTGCCCGTGCGGGCCGTCACAGATCCGACTTGAAGCCGCCCCTTGCATCCTGTGAAGGGGATAACGACGCAGCGGGCGGCGCTGTTGCACAAAGCGCACAGGATTTGGGCCGATGCCATGCCGCGCGGCAGGCGGGCACGCCATGGGGCAGGCCGGGCGCGCGCCGACAACCGCAGGGTGGCATATCCCTTTGAGGAAGCCGCGCCGCTCTGATATGGACGGGGTCACGACACAGGAAACCCGTGCGGCCATGAACAGCCTGTCCCCCGATCTTTCGTTCCGCTGGAAATCGAACGCGACGCGGACCATCGTCACGACCGTCAAGAACGAGGGGCCGTTCCTTCTGGAATGGCTGTGCTATCACCGGCTGATCGGGTTCAACCGCTTCGTCATCTATTCCAACGACTGCACCGACGGCACGCACCAGATGCTGCAGCTGCTGGACCAGGCGGGGATCGTCATCCACTTCGACAACAGCGACCTGATCGCCGGCCTGCCCGACGACCCGCAGCGCCGTGCCTATGCCCGCGCCATGGCCCTGCCCGAAGTGACGGGCAGCGACTGGATCGCGGTGCTGGACGGGGACGAGTTCTTTCACGTCAACACCGGCGACGGCACCTTGGACGCGCTGTTCGCGGCCCTGCCCGACCGCACCGACGCGGTCGCCGCGCAGTGGCGCATCTTCGGCAATGGCGGCGTGATCACATTTAGGGACGAGCTGCAGATCCGCCAGTTCACCATGGCCTCGCCCACGGACATTCCGTTCACGCACAGCCAGTTCGCCATCAAGACCATCTTTCGACCGCTGCCGGTGCAGCACCTGGGCGTCCACCGACCGGTCTTCAAGAACTTCTATGGCCTGCCCGCGCATCCGCTGCTGATCGTGAACGGCTCGGGAGAGGACGTGACCCGCGACCTTCTGCGGCAGCGGTGGACCACCTCCCCGAAGATGGCGGGGTATGATCTGTGCCACGTCAACCACTACATGATCCGCGCCAGCGAGGTCTTCCTGATGAAGCGCTGGCGCGGCACCGCCAACAGTGCGGATGCCGACCGGATCAACTTCGACTACTATGACCAGCACAATCTGAATGTGGTCGAGGAGACCGGCATCACCGCATGGGCCGACCGCGTGGCGCAGGCGCGGGCCGAGCTGGTCGGGCTGATGCCCGCCCTTGGCGCGCTACATGCCGAGGCGGTGGGCCGGTTCCGCCGCCAGATCGACGTCCTCTCCGCACAGCTGCTGGCCGAGGCGCCGGACCAGCACGCCCGCCTGTTCGACCCCGCGGTCCTGCAGGCCGAGACCGAACGCCGCCAGGCCGAACTGGCCGCGCGCCGCGCGCGGCAGGCGTCGATCGCGGCCACCCCGCCCCCGCCGCCCCCGGCCAAGCTGCCCGCGCGCCCGGTGATCGCATCGGCCATCCTGCTGGCACCGCTGCCCGATGGGCCGCCGGTGCCGACCATGCCGCTGCTGTCGATGACCCCCTGGGCCACCATCCCCGAGACGCCCGAACCCGCCGCCCCCGCCGATCCACCCGCCCCCGAGGTGCCGCCGCAATGGCTGGTCGACCTGCGGCGCTCGCCCTACCGCCGGGGCTTCTACCATTCGGAGGAGGAGTTCGCGGCGCTGCACGTCGAACGCGAACGGGCGCATCTGTTCGTCAGCTTCGACAACCTGTCCCAAGTGAGCCAGGACCAGATCGACCGCGAGGCCTGGGGATACGAATTCGCGCGCAAGTCGGGCTGGTCCCAGCTGGGCATCTTCGCGTTCCGCGCCAACTGGTTCCGCAATCCGACGCTGTTCGCCTATCTGCGCCAGCTGCGCGACAACGGGCTGTTCGCGCGCTATCAGACGGTGACCTTTGCGGGAACCTCGATGGGGGCCTATGCGGCCTGCGCCTTCTCCTCGGTCGCGCCGGGGGCGCAGGTGATCGCCTTTTCCCCGCAGTCGACGCTGTCCCCGGCCCTGGTCCCGTGGGAGGCGCGCTTTCCCAGCGGCCGCGCCGCGGACTGGAGCGGCGATTTCGCCGATGCCGCGGCCCAGACCGCCTCCGCGCGGACGGTCTTTCTGGTCTATGACCCGACGGAACCCGCGGACGCCGCCCATGCGGACCGGTTCACCGGGGACAACATCGTGCGGCTGCGGACTCCGCGGGCAGGCCACAAGACCGCGCTGCGGCTGCGCCAGACCGACATGCTGTCCACGGTGGTCCGCGGCCTTGCGACGCGCACGATGGATGCGGCGGCGTTCCACGCCCTTTATCGCCAGTCGCGCCTTCAGCCGTGGTACCTGGACACGCTTGGCCAGCGCCTGCAGGCGCGGGGCCGGACCGCCTGGCTGCGGCGGCTGTCCGACATCGCGGCCCGCAACGGCCGGCCCGGCATGGCCAAGGCGCTGGAGACGCGCGCCGCCGCCCCCGTGCCGCACCCGTCCTGACCCACGCCGCAACCGAAAGCGCCCGCATGCCCCGCAAGACCGCCCCGCAGCCTCAACCCGTCCCGGCCGGCCCGGACATCGCGCTGCACATGCTGATGAACGACAGCGCGCCGGTCCTGCTGGACTGGGTGCTGCATCACCGTCACGCGGGCTTTCGCAGCATCACCGTTCACGGCGACGGCGCCAACGCGCAGGCCACGGCGCTGGCCCAGGCCCTGGCCGCGGCAGGCCTGATCGACTTCGTGCCCACGACCCGTCCCGGCATCGCCCATGACAAGGCCCGCCAGATTCGCGCACTGGACCTGGCGCTGGAGACGGCGCTGCGCGATCGCCACGATCACCTGCTGTGGCTGGAATCGGACGATTTCGTCATGATCGACACCGGGGCCGGCACCCTTGCCGACCTGGCCCAGGGGCTGGAACGGTTCCCCGACCTCCTGTCGCTGACCGTTCAGGTCGCGGGCGGGTCGGGTCAGAACCGCTATGCCGATCTGCCGCTGGTCGAGCGCTTTCGCCGCGGCACCGGCGGGGCGGCAGGGAGGATGACGGTGGCCACGCCCCTGCGCACGATCTTTCGCCCGCAGCTGGCTCGGGGGCTGAAGCCCGCGCGCCCCACGCTGAAGCCCAAGTTCGCCCGCGGCAAGGAGCCCGTGACCTGGTTGAACGGCGCGGCCGAGGACGTGGCCGACCGCTATCTGCAAAAGGGCTGGATGACGATGCCCGACCAGCCCGGGCTGGGCCTGGCGCATGTCATCGCCTTCATGGCCCAGGACCGCGAGACGTTCCTGCTGCGCCGCACCGGGGCAGGCAGGACGCTGCCCTTCGTCACGCCCGACCACCTGCGGATGACCATCCAGCAGTATCAGCGCCTGAACTTCACGATGGCCGATACCGGTCCTGACCAGGCGTTCGTTCAGGCCCACCGCGCGCGGCGCGCCGAGTTCCTGGCCAGCCATCCCAAGGTCGCGGCGCGCCATGCGGCGGCGGTGACCGAATTCGCGGGGCGGCTGGACCGCCTGCTGGCGCATCAGGACCCCCAGGCGGCCAGGATCATCACCGCCTTCGTCGAGGGGCGCCCGATCCAGGGCCTGGCCTTCGACTGGTCCGTGCCCTTCGGCGTGGCCGCGACGCCCCCCGCCCTGTCCGAGATGGATTCGGCCTGGGCCGAACGCCTGTCCCGACCCGCCGAAGAGGATGCCCCACCGGAGGAGGACTGGGACGACACCGATGACGACACCCAGGGCCACGACGCCGCGCCCCAACAGCCCGGCATCGCCACCCCCGACGGCGCGCCCCAGATCGCGGCGCCCGCATGGCTCAGCGACTTGCGGCTGTCGGGACAGGCGCACGGATTCTATCATTCGATGCCGAATTATGCCTGCACCTATGTGGCGCGGTCGCGCGAACATCTGCTGGTGTCCTTCGACAATCTGGCGTCGGTGCGCGAACACCCGGTGACCCGCGAACCCTGGGGTTACAAGTTCATCCGCAAGGAGGGCTGGTCGCATATGGGCATCCTGTCCTATGTGCCCGGATGGTTCCGCGACGCCGCGCTGCATCGCTATCTGATGTCGCTGCGCGACAGCGGCTTTTTCGAACAGTTCGACCAGGTGACGCTGTTCGGGACGTCGATGGGGGGCTATGGGGCGGCGGCCTTTGCCTCGTTGGCGCCGGGATGCCGGGTGGCCGCGTTTTCGCCCCAGTCGACGCTGTCGCCGCGTCTGGCGGGATGGGACCAGCGCTATCCGACCGGCAAGCGGGCTGACTGGACCGGACCGTTCGCCGATGCCGCCGCCGAATCGCGCAGGGCGTCCCAGGTCTGGCTGTTCTATGACCCTGCGATCGACCATGACCGCCGCCACGTGCAGCGCTTTGACGGTCCGAACGTGACGCGGGTTCCGCTGCGCCATGCCGATCACAAGACGGCGCTGATGCTGCGCAACGGCCGCGTGCTCAGCGACGTGATGCGCGACATCGCGACCGGCCGGGCGACCCTGCCGAGGATGATGCAGCACTACCGCGCCTGCCGGCACCTGCCCGACTATCTGGCAGGCGTCCGCGCGCGGGCCGAACGCGGCACCAACCCCGCCCGCGCCGCGCACCTTGACCGCGCGATCGCACGTCTGGCACCCTGATCAGAGACCTGCGCCGTGATCCCGTGAAGGCGGTAATAAACCGGCCGCCGGACCCTGATCGGATCCTTCTGTCGCGAATGCCGGTCCGCGGGCGAAAGATGGGCGGATGCGGCAAGCAGTGGATCTCAAAGCACCCGCCGTGCTGTCTGGCGGTTGCATGGCACGCGTCTGGCAGAAGGGAGCCAGCCGCGACGATGATTTGCCTTGTGGCATGCTGATCTGCTTATCTTGGCCGGCACATCAATGACATGGCCTTGGTTCGGCGTGACATCCCCTGGAGAGGGAAAGCCCGGGGCCATGATCGTCACCGTCACGCGCCACGGGCTCGGTCTTCACCGCAGCCCGGGATCGAAAGCACCTGCCCCTGTCGGATCGGCACAGCCGTGGCCGCGGCAGGCCTTCCAAGAAGGGGTTCGACCATGCGGCTCGAAACTGACCCTATGTTTCACCTTGGCGGCAGAGCCGTCGATCTGCTGACCAACGTCACACCTGAGGCTTGCTTTGCACCCCGCCTGCCGGCTGTGGGTGACAGCCTCGGACCTGCGCCGGACCGGTCGGCCCCAGGTTTTACCGGAACGCGGTCCAGCCCTGGTGCCACCGCAGGATCGTGGTGACGCCGCAGGCCGCGGCAAAGATCCAGGCCAGCAGCGGAAAGGATGCGGGGATCAGGCACATCGCCAGGAACAGGACGATCGTCTCGAACCCCTCGGTCAGGCCGCCAAGGTAGTAGATGCCCTTGGTCGGAAAGGCCGCCGCCCGGTCGCCGCGCCGGGCGGCGATGGCGGCAAAGGCCAGAAACGACGATCCGGTCCCCACGAAGGCCGCGATCAGCACCGCCGCGGGCAACGCGTTGGCCGCGGGGTCGTGCAGCGCGAACCCCACCGGCACCAGCGCATAGAAGACGAAGTCCAGCGCGATATCCAGAAAGGCGCCGCGGTCGGTCGGACCCTGGATGCGTGCGACCGCACCGTCCAGCCCGTCCATGATCCGGTTCGCCGCGATCAGCACCAGCGCCGCGGTCCACCACCCCAGGGCCAGCGCGGCCACCGCCAGCAGACCCACGGCAAAGCCCGCGATGCTGATGGTGTCCGCCTTGACGCCGCGGGCAGCCAGCATCTGCGCCGGGTGCCGCAGGGCCGCGCGCTGCAGCGGTTGCAGTCGGGCGTCGATCATCCGCGCCTCCATCGATGATAGCGTTCGACCAGCGCCAGCAGGCGCGGGTTCACATGGGCGCGCCGCCAGGTGCCGGCGACCGCCTTGTTGGCCTCGGCCCAGGTCGGATAGATGTGGATCGTGCCCAGAATTTTGTTCAGGCCCAGGCCGTGCTTCATGGCCAGGACGAACTCCGCGATCAGGTCACCGGCGTGATCGCCCGCGATGGTCACGCCCAGGATGCGGTCGCGCCCCGGCGGGGTCAGCACCTTGACGAAGCCGCGCGCCGCCCCGTCGGTGATGGCGCGGTCCAGGTCGGCCAGGTCATAGCGCGTGACCTCGACCGCGATGCCCCGGTCGCGGGCCTCGGTCTCGGACAGGCCGACGCGGGCGATCTGCGGATCGGTGAAGGTGGCCCAGGGGATCACGCGGTCATCGACCCTGAACCGCCTGAGGGTGCCGAACAGCGCGTTGACGCTGGCGAACCAGGCCTGGTGGGATGCGGCATGGGTGAACTGGAACGGTCCGGCCACGTCGCCCGCCGGCAGGATGTGGGGAAAGCGGGTCTGCAGGAAGGCGTTCGTGACGATGGTGCGGTCGGTCTCGATCCCCAGACGGTCCAGTCCGAACCCCTCCAGCCGGGCGCTGCGGCCCACGGCCACGATGATCTGGTCAAAGCCGATGCGGCGGGCCGCGCCGTCCCGTTCGACCTTGATCCACCTGCCCCCGTCGATGCCGCAGCGGATCGCGCGGTGCCCGGTCAGCACCGTCACCCCGTCGGCGCGCAGGGCGTCCGCGACCAGGGCCGACACCTCGGGGTCCTCGCGCATCAACAGGCGGGGGGCCATCTCGATCTGGGTGACGTCGGACCCCAGCCGCGCAAAGGCTTGCGACAGCTCGCAGCCGATCGGCCCGCCGCCCAGGACAACCAGCCGCCGCGGCGCGTGGTCATGATCTGCCAGCCGCGACCACAGCGTCTCCGAGGTCAGCGGGTCGACCAGGTCCAGCCCCGGCAGCGGCGGCATGACGGGCCGCGCACCGGTCGCGATGATGATCGCCCGCGTGGTCAGCCGCCGCTCGGCGCCCTGCGGGTCGGTGACCGCGACCGTCCAAGGGTCGATCAGGCGGGCGTGGCCCTGCAGCACATCGACCCCCAGCCCGGCATAGCGGTCGACGCTGTCATGGGGCGCGATGTCGGCGATGATCCGGTGGATGCGGTCCATGACCGCGCGAAACGGGACCGCGGGCGGTGTGTCGGCCAGCCCGAAGCGCGCGGCATGGCGCATCTGATGCGCCAGGGTCGCGCTGCGGATCAGCGCCTTGGACGGAACGCAGCCATGGTTCAGGCAGTCGCCGCCCATCGCGCCGGCCTCGATCAGGGTCACCTTGGCCTTGGTCGCCGCGGCGATGTAGGCCGAGACCAACCCGGCCGAACCCGCGCCGATCACCACCAGATTGCGGTCGAACCGCCGGGGTCGGGTCCATCCGGCATAGACGCGACGGCGGCGAAGGATGCCCACGATGGCGCGGGCGATCCACGGAAACACGGCCAGCGCCGCGAAGGACGCCAACAGGGGCGGCGACACGATCTCGGACAGGCTGTCCAGTGCGGCCAGCTGCGTGCCCGCGTTCACATAGACCGCGGTGCCCGCCAGCATGCCAAGCTGGCTGACCCAATAGAACGTCCGGGTACGGATCGGCGTCAGGCCCATCAGCAGGTTCGTGGCAAAGAACGGCATCACCGGGATCAGCCGCAGCGAAAACAGATAGAACGCCCCGTCCCGTGCCAGCCCGGTCTCGATCCCCCTGGCACGCGCGCCCAGCCGCGCCCGCACCCAGTCCCGCAGCAGGTACCGCGCCGCCAGAAAGGCCAGCGTCGCCCCGATGGCCGACGCGAACGAGACGATCGCCAGCCCCGCCCAGAATCCGAACAGCGCGCCCCCGGCCAGCGTCAGCCAGACCGCGATCGGCAGGGACAGCGCGGTGATCGCGACATAGGCGGCGGCGAACAGCGCCGCGACCAGCACCGGCCGCTGCTGCTGATACTCGGCCACGGCGGCCAGATGCCCGCGCAGCGACTGCAGCGTCACGTCCTGACCGCCCAGCAGCCACGACCCGGCCAGCACAAGCGTCGCGACAAGGATCAGCAGAACGGGTCTGGTCACGGCATGTCCTTCATCACGGCCACGGGCCACCTACCCGACAGGTCGTCAGGATGCCCGAAGTCTTACCTGACCACCGCGACCCGCCCGGTCACGTCCCCGTGTACACGCGGCCCCGTCATCCCCGTCGGAGCCGGATGGGTCTTTTGGAATGTCATGTTCACACTTGAAGACAAGGCTGGTCAATAACGGCTCAATCCGATGCATATTGGAATGATAACGCCCGGCGGAAACCGGTTTCCAATGCCCCTTGGCATGACCGATCACGCCCCTGCCCGACCCCAACGCGCGGCGATTGCGTGGGCCAGTCCGGCAAGATCGGGGGCCGTTACGTCAGGCTGCGGCACGCCCGGCAGCACCAGCGCCGCGTTCACGCCATGGGTCACCAGCGCGCCTTTGCCGCCCAGCGCCTGCATCCCGATCGTGTCCCAGACATGGCAGGCCACCAGGCAAAGATCGGACAGCGGTACCGCCAGTGCCTCGGCCACCAGTTGATAGGTCTGGGGCGCGGGCTTGAAACGGTTGGTCGGCTGGACGCTGAAGCTGGCCTCGAAATACTGCGCCAGGCCCGAGCGGTCCAGCGCGGTCCCTCCCCCAGAGGGCGGCGAGTTGGTCAGTGTCACCAGACGGAACCCCCTGTCCCGCAGATGGACCAGCGCCGCCTCGGCATCGGGATGGGCGGGCAGCGTGCCCATCGTCCGGCGCAGCGCATCCTCATGCCCCTCGGTGATCGCCACGCCCCTGATCTCCCCGATCATGCGCAGCACTGCAACGGCCAAGGTGCTGAAATCGCTGCGCAGTCCGGTGATCGTCAGGGTCTGGGAGTAGAGGATCAGCTGCGCGAACCAGTCGCGCATGACGGCCCCGTCGCCGAAGATGTCATCGAACAGCGGACACAGGTGGTCCAGGTCCAGCAATGTCTCGTTGACGTCAAAGACGAGGATGGGGCGCGGGGACATGGGGGCGATCCTGATCGGTTGACGATCATGCAGAACCATCGGTCGCGATTATCGTTCCTTGCGACTGCCCTCCGGCGAAGTTCCGGCCGATGCAGGTTGGACGCCCCTGCTGACCACCATCGCAGGCGGCAGCCGATGCAGCCTTTCCGGTGGTGAAAGCCGCGCTGTCACCCACGTTTTTTTCATTGTCACCCGCATGATCCACTGCGTCTGGCTCTGACCGAACACTTGTCCACGTATGGACGGCACTGGGTGCCGCCGGATCGGCAAAGGCGGTGCAGAACGCCATCGGACCGTCCATGGCCGGGTCTATCACCATCATTGTCGGTTCGTGCCACGCCGGGCCTGGGTCGCTTAAGCATCGGCCATGCATTCGTCTCAGCACCAGAAGGGTGCTGAGACCGTCCGCCATGGCGGTCCCGGTCATCGGCCTGTGGGTCCGCCTCGCCTTCGCCAATCTGCCGCCGCGTGAGGTCAAAGACGGGCGGAAAATCAGCTCGAACGTGGTCGATGTCCCGCCTGCATTGAACATCCGGGCGTTGAACTTGGGCGTTGCGTTGCGTACCGGGATCGGCGGCATGTTGCAGAGGATGCGGGTCTGACCGCTGCCCCCTGTAACCGTCCAGTGACACGCCAGTCGGGTCTCCATTCCGGATCAGGTGCGATCTCCCTCCCCCGACCACCCGTCCACGCCAAGGTTTGGCAATCCCGGCACATTCATGCCACAAGGCCCCTGCCGCAACGGGATCGGAAGGGATGCCATGTCGTCGTTCATGCAGCAGATCGCGGGACTGGACGCCGTGGCCCTGGCCCGTCGGCTGATCGGTGCGCGGCTGACCGTCCGCGGCGCCGGCGGCACCATCATCGAGACCGAGGCCTATGCCCCCAACGATCCCGCCTCGCACAGCCATCGGGGGCCGACGCCGCGCAACGCCTCGATGTTCGGCCCGGCGGGCCACGCCTATGTCTATCGATCCTACGGCATCCACCTGTGCCTGAACGTCGTGGCGACCCCCGGCGCGGCCGTGCTGATCCGCGCGCTGGACCCCGACACCGGCCTGGACATGATGCGCGCCCGCCGCCCCGCCCCCCCGCTGTGCAGTGGGCCGGGGCGGTTGACGCAGGCGCTGGACATCCGGCCCGACGATGACGGCGCCGCCTTCGACGGTCCCGATTTCGGCATCGGCCTGGCGGCGGCGGTGCCCGATCTGCTGGTCGGGCCGCGGATCGGGATCAGCCGGGCGCAGGACCTGCCATGGCGGTTCGGCCTTGCCGGGGCGGCGGGGCTCAGCCGGCCATTCCCGCGGGCGCGCCCGGATCGCTGACGGCGGGGCTGCGGAAAAGACACTGTGCATTCCCGCCGCCCTGCAATACAGATGCGGGCCGACAAACCGTCCAATGCCGGGGATCATCGATGGATTTGCACAGCAGCGACCACCCCAGGCAGGACCACGCGGCCTATCAGGCCGGACAGCATGATTTCCAGTCCGACATCCAGCGCCTGGCCGAGAACGAGCTGGTCGGGACGATCCTGGAGACGGTGATGCTGGCCACGCGGATGCGCTTTGCCGGGGTGGCGCGCGTCACCGCCGACCGGTGGGTCGCCTGCCGCACCGTCGACGACCTGAAATTCGGGATCGCCGCGGGCGACGAGATCGAGATCGGGTCGACCTTCTGCCAGACGGTCCGCAAGACCTCCGAGATGATCATCTTCAACGAGGCGTCGTCCGACCCGGTCTATCGCGACCATCCCATCGCCGCGGCCTTCGGAATCGTCAGCTATGCGTCGGTGCCGATCTTTCGCGGCGACGGCAGCTTCTTCGGCACGCTTTGCGCCATCGACACCGAAACCAAGGACGTGAACAACGCCCGCACCGTCGCGATGCTGAAGATGTTCGCCACCATCATCGGTGGCACGCTGGACACCGCCGAACGGCTGGACGCCCAGGAACGCATGATCGAACAGGAACGCAAGCTGGTCCGCATCCAGGAGGAGTTCACCGCCATCCTGGGCCATGACCTGCGCAACCCCGTCACCGCCCTGCGGTCGGGCATCCGGATGCTGGGCAAGGAGCCGCTGACCGAACGCGGCCGCGGCCTGATCGGGCTGATGCAGTCCTCCCTGCACCGGATGGGCGAGCTGGTCGAGAACATGATGCTGCATGCCAAGGCGCGGCTTGGCGACGGGATCACCGTCGCGGCCACGCCCGACGCCCCCCTGGGCGACGCCATCGCCCAGGTCGTGGCCGAGATCCGTCTGGCCGCGCCCCAGCACCGGGTCACGACCGAGCTGGATTTCGGCGGGCCGGTCTGCTGCGATCCGTCGCGCATCGCGCAGGCGGTGTCGAACCTGGTGTCGAACGCCATCAACCATGGCGACGCCGACAGCCCGGTGACCGTCCGTGGCCGCCGCACCGACGGCGCCGTCGTGATCGAGGTCCAGAACGAGGGCGAGCCGATCCCAGAGGCCGCCCAACGCGCCATCTTCCAGCCGTTCCAGCGGGGCCGGACCGCCGAAAGTTCCGGGCTGGGCCTGGGCCTGCACATCGCGTCGTCCATCGCGCAGGCGCATGGCGGCACGATCGCGGTCGCCTGCGGGGACGGAACGACGACCTTCAGCCTGACCTTTCCGGTCCTGCCCGCCTGACCGCGCGCGCCGTCCGAAACGGTTGCCCCCCGTCGCCCCGATCGGCCATCCTGCCCCCTGACGCAATCGCCAGTCGGGACGATCGATGACCAGACCCCAAGGACGCCACCGGCTGCCCCCCATCGCGGTGATCGCGATCGCGCAGCTGTTCGGGACATCGCTGTGGTTCAGCGCCAACAGCGCGGCAGAGGGGCTGATGCAGGCCTGGGGCGCGACCGCGGCCGATATCGGCCTGCTGACCAATGCCGTGCAGGCGGGCTTCATCGTCGGCACGCTGGTCATGGCGCTTGGCGGCCTGGCGGACCGGTTCGCCGCCAGCGCGATCTTCGTCGTCTCGGCCCTGGCGGGGGCGGCGTTCAACCTGGGTTTTGTATGGCTGGCGCAGGATGTCGCGACCGGCGCGGGGTTCCGGTTCCTGGTCGGGCTGTCGCTGGCCGGGATCTATCCCATCGGCATGAAGATGATCGTCAGCTGGGCGCCCGACCGCGCGGGACAGTCGCTGGCCCTGCTGGTGGCGATGCTGACGCTTGGCACCGCGCTGCCGCATCTGCTGCGTTCGACCGCGGGGGCGGTGCCGTGGCAATGGGTGGTCGCGACCTCGTCGGGTCTGGCCGTCATCGGCGCCGCCATGATCCGCGCCCTGGGCGACGGCCCGCATCTGGCGCGCCCCGCCCATCGCGGCGGCGCCGGCGCCCTGCGGGCCTTTGCCATCCCCCGGTTCCGTGCCGCCGCCTTCGGCTATTTCGGCCACATGTGGGAGCTTTATGCCTTCTGGACCATCACCCCCCTGCTGGTGGCCGCCACCGGTCTGGCGGACGCCTATCCGGGGCTTGGCGTGTCGGGCCTGTCCTTCCTGATCATCGGTGCCGGGGCCGCGGGGTGCCTTGCGGGCGGCAGCCTGGCCCGCGTCCTGGGCAGCGCAACGATAGCCCTTGCGGCGCTGATCCTGTCGGGGGCCAGCGCCCTTTGCGTGGTCACGCTGTGGCCGGTGCTGCAGCCGGGCTGGCTTCTGGTCCTGCTGGTGGTCTGGGGCGCCACCGTCGTGGCGGATTCGCCACAATTCTCGGCCCTCTCCGCGCGCGCCTGTCCGCAGGATGCGGTGGGGGCCTCGCTGGCCATCCAGAACGCCATCGGCTTTGCCATCACGGTCGCATCGATCGCGCTGACGACGGCGCTGTTCCAGGGCATCGGCCCCGCGGCCGTCTGGCTGTTGATCCCCGGGCCCGTCGCGGGTGTCCTGGGCTTCCTGATCGCCGCGCGCCCGCGGCGGTGATCCCGATCAGGCCGGAAGGGCAAAGCGGTCGATGCGAAAGCCGTCATGCCCCGTGCTGTCCGATGGTCCCAGGACAGCCTGCAGAATGGCCACGGCCCGGGGTCCGTCCAGCGCCTCGTCGGTCGGGCCGGTCCAGTTGACGGCGATCACCGGGCCCGTCGCCCGGGCGCGCAGCCAGCCGCCAAGACCGGTGATCTCCTCGGGTGTCAGGAAATACAGCACCTCGGACAGCAGGACCAGATCGGGGCGCAGGTCCGGCAGGTCCTGGGGCGCGCAGCCCTGCAGGACGGTGACCTGCGGCAGGGGGGCCAGCACCTGCCGCGCCGACCGGATCGCGGCGGGGATGCAGTCCATCACCGTCAGGCGGTCGCACCGGTCGGCCAGCCGCCGCGCCAGCGTGCCGTTGCCGCACCCGATCTCCAGCGCGGCCCTGAACGGGCCGTGCCCGATGGCGTCAAGCGTGGCGGCGTACTTGCCGGCCTCATAGGGGCTGGTGCGGTGATCCCAGGGATCGTCGCTGGCGGCATAGAGGCGGGCCAGATGGTCCAGCGTTTCCCTATGGGGCAATGACGATCTCCGGATGGGTCAGGAAATGGGCCTGATGGGTGTCGGTCATGACGAACCCCGTCGGGTCGTCGTCGATCAGCCCGGTCATCTGCGACCTGTGACAGGCCAGCGCGCGCCGCTTGGCCGCCACCGCCGCATCCGAGGCCGCGATCAGCCGGACCTCCGCCGCGCGGTCGGTGAACCGCCCCCAGACCGGATAGAAGGCCAGCGCGAGATCCGCCCGCATGGTGGCAAGGCGCATGGCCAGGCGCGCGACCTGCTGATGATCGACATGCGGGTCGTGTTCCCAGGTCGCAAGCACCAGCGCGTCGGGCGCGATCAGCGCCGACACCCGTTCCGCCGCCTGCGCGTCGTCGGGGGCGGCACAATCGGGATAGCCAAGGCAGGTGACCCGCGCCGCGGGTGCCAGGATCGCGCAGGCGGCGCGCAGTTCCGCCGCACGCGTCGCGGCCAGCACCGGGGCGGGCCAGCGCTGCGATCCGGGATGCGAGCGCGTGCCGTCGGTCACGCAGATGACGTGACACGGGGTGCCCTGCGCGGCCGCATCGAACAGCAGCGCGCCGCAGCCCAGCGTCTCGTCATCGGGATGCGGGGCCAGGATGACCAGTGGGCGGCCCTGCACCAGCGAAGCGGGCGTCAGCGACGGGGCAGATGCCGCATGGTCCAGAAAGCCGCTCATCCGATCCACCGCCGGTGCAGGTCGGGGTCGGCCAGGATCCGGTCCACCGATGACAGGGCCAGGGCATCCGGGCCAGCCTGCCGCAGGTACAGGCCCAGATCCCGCCGGATGCGGTCGGCCGGATGCGCCGTGGCGAATGACGCGGCCCCCAGCGCTTGGTCCATGTTGGCCAGTAGGGCCACGGCCTCGTCTGTCGTGCGCAGGCGAGCCAGGATCGCGGCCTGGGCATCGGCCGCCGTCGCGCCCGGACGCTCGATCCGGCAGGCGGCCTGGGCCAGCCACAGGCGGGCCGTCTCGCAGGCCGTGATCATGCGGTGCAGGCGCATCGCCTGAAGGGGGGCATCCTGCTGGCCGCGGGCGCGCAGCTGATCGGCGGTCAGGACCGTCAGCCTGCGCATCGCGCCCAGCTGGACCGCGGCATAACGCCAGACGCCGCCGTGGAAATGCGGCTCGGTCAGATAGGCGTCGGGCGCGCCCAGGGTCACGGCCTCCGCCACGGCCAGCCCGTCCAGGTCGCAGCGACCCGATGCGGTGGCCTTCATCCCCGACATGTTCCATTCGCCGGGAAACAGCCGCCCGTCCAGCTGGTCGCGCGCGAACATCAGCAGGTGCAGCCCGGCATCCGACCGCACGGTGACGATCATGTGGTCCAGCACGTCCGCACCGCTGGCGAACAGCTTCTGCCCGCGGATGACCGAACCCTCGATCCGCGCGGGGTCAGGACCGTCGGCGCCCCAGATGCCGTAAAGCGCCCCCTGCGCCACGGGCGCGGTCGGACTGTCATGCAGCATCAGCAGCTTGACGGCGTTCACATGCCCCTCGAACAGCCGCCCGGCGGACAGGTTCGCGCCGCCCACCCGCTGCAGCGCGTCAAGCAATACCAGCGGATCACGCGGGTGATGGGCCAAGGTCAGACATTCCGCCAACAGCCCGCTGTCGCGCAATGCCGCTGCCAAGGCAGGGCCCGACGGGCCGTCGGCACCGTCCGGCAGAGCATCGGCGATCATCCGTTCGGCACGGTCGATGGCGTCGGTCATCCGACCACCATCGCGGCGTGCCGGTCGGACCAGCGGGCAAAGTCCGGATCGACGGTCCCGTCGACCAGCGCCGCCAGATCCGCCAGCCGCGCCTCCAGGTCCGAGGCGCGCAGCGTCGGGCCGGCCGGAACGCTGCGGTCGGGATAGGCGCGGATGGACCCTGACATCGCCACGTCCCACATCGCGCGCAGCGCGTCGGGCAGGATCATGGCCTGATCGGCCAGCGGATCGGCATCCTGCATCCGGTGGCGCAGGCAGGCAGCCATGCCGCCATCGGCGCGCCCCTGCAGTCGCCCGGACACGCGCGCCGTCATGTCGCAGGAATAGCGGACAGCCAACCCATGCGCCTCGGCCCGAAAGACCAGGGCGCGATCCTCTCCGAAATCCAGCGCCGGCAGGCCGCCGATGGCCCGGTACAGATCCGCGCGGATCGCCATCGACGCGCCGGATTCCATGTAATGCGGGGTCTGCGACTGCGCGGCCTGGCGCCCCGCCACCTGGTCCAGCCGGTGGCGGACCCTGCGCAGCAGCGCGCTGTAGCCCTCCTCGGCCCGGGTGATGCGCGCGCCTGAAGGGGTGGCCAGAACATGCGGGACATCGGCGCTGATCAATCCGCAGACCAGATCGGCCCCGTCACCCATCGCGTCCAGCGCGGCCCGGATCCAGCCCTGCGCCGGGATCGCGTCGGCATCCGTCGTCATCAGCAGCCCACCGGTCCTGGCGGCCAGGTCCATCGCCACCCGCCGCGCGCGCCCGGCACTGGCGGTCGATACCGGAAAGGTGACGGAATGCACCGACACCGCCAGCGCAGGGCTGCGAAAGGACCGGGCGATCCGTTCGCTGGCATCCGTGCAGTTGTTGGCCAGCACCAGGGCTGTGACGGGCAGATCACAGGCTTGGGCGGCCCCGGCCAGCGCCTCCAGCAGCCGGTGCAACCGCTTGACCTCATCGCGCACAGGGATGGCGACGGTGACGTGGCGCAGTGCGGGACGGTTATCGTGCCAAGGGGTCATGAGCATCCGTATCGTGCAGGAAGGTCCGGCCGGGGCGGTCGACCGGCGACGGATGCATGACCGGATTGTCCTGCGCATCCCCCTGCAAAACGGACGCATGACAGGGCAGTTCCTGAACCTGCGCCTGATAAAGATCAGGCATCATGGCATCGGTTCCCTGAAATCGGCATGATTTCAGCAGGCTATGGTCAAGTGCAGGACGGCGACTTTCTTCAGGCGCAGTGTCCCGCCTTCGTTCCATCAGCCGGTGATCGCCTTTCCACCTGTCCAGGCGTCTTCGGCCGCTGTCCTGACCGACCGCAACGGGTGGGACAGGCGAGGACCGACAGGTCTTACCTCAAGCCCCGGTCCATAGCCCCATGCCGCGGCACGCTCTGCCTGCGACGGGGTCATCCGCGGCGCCGATCCGTAGTCCAGATTGCCGTCCCGGACCCTTGCGTCCATCCGGGACGGGGAAAGCGCCATGAAGGCGTGAACGCTGTTCACTACCGCCGCGGGCGATGCCACCAGATCCTCGTACCGGATGACCATGGCCGCGTGCAGGTGGGACAGGTCCTGCTGCATCTGAGAGTGCGCGTCCAGCCAATGGTCGATCAGCTGATGGGCTGGCCCATCGACCCATTTCGCGACCGCCGCCGCCACGGCCTCGGGGTGGCGGATGATCAGCAGGAATTGCGACAGCGGGAACAATTGCTGGTACAACCGTGTCCGCGTCAGGTTCACCGGCGACTTCTCGACCCGCCACGGACGATCGCTGTCGAACCATGGGTTCCAGTCGTGTTCCAAGCGCAGGCGGGTCTCCAGCCGGTCCAGCGGGTGGCCCTCGGTCAGGTGCTGACGCGGATCGGTCGCGAAATGCATCGGCCGGCCGTGCTGCGCGGTATGCGGAATGGCGCCCTGCAGATAGCATCCCTCATTCTCGGGCACCGGCGCGTCGCTGATTGTGGCCACCGCGCCGTGCGCCGCCACCAGCCGCGTCAGAAGCGATGTCCCGGACCGGTGCAGGCCACCGATGAACAGATAGCGGTGATGCTGCATCAGGATGCCGTTCCCCTGTCGAAATGTCGCTTGATCGTCCTCAGGCCGAGGTCGTTGAAAGACCCGCGGACGGCATGCCGGCCCGCAGGTCTTTCGGGATTGCGATGGGTCAGGCCCGGGGGGCGACCTCGCCCTCTTCCTCGCCGTCCCAATAATGAATGCGCACGGCGGCGACCTTGATCAGCGCCATGCCCGGCGTATCGATGCCGTCCGGAAACCACCGTTCCAGATCGCTGGTCCAATGGTCGGCGAACGTGGCCTTGTCGCGGATGATGCCGGCCTCGCCCTCGACGGCCACGAACAGCGGCGGCGCGCCCAGAATGCCTGCGCGGCCTTGGAACGACAGGGCGACGTGGGGGTCGCGTTCGATGTCGGACACGGTACGCGTGTCGTCATAGGTGAAATAGTAGCTGTCGCCATCCCATTCGACATCGGAATTGTTGCTCATGGGACGGGTGGCAAGCTGGCCACCCTCGGTCCGGGTGGTCAGCATGGCAAAGTCGATCTTGCCCATCGCCTTTGCCAGATCGCCTATGGTTCTGTCGGACATGTGAACTCCTGACTGCCGTATCGGCTTCTGGCACATCAACGCGCGGCCGTGGTCATTCGATCCATGCCCCCTGCATCGCGGTGATCCTTCGCGCGATCAGCGGCATTCACATGATCGGCAGGGTGCGGCAACCCACGCGCCGGTCGGGGGTTGTCCTTCGCTCCGTTGTCGGAGCCAGCATCAGGAGCATGACGATGACCCCAACCTTTCCAGGGATTGCCTTGGCGACCGCGCTGACGCTCGCCTTGGTCGCACCCGTCGCGGCCGATCCGGGCCGCGGGCGCCATCACGACAACGACCGCAACCACGCCCATCAGGGGTGCCCGCCGGGCCTTGCCAAGAAATCGCCGTCCTGCGTTCCGCCGGGTCAGGCAAAGCGCGATGACATCCGCTATGGCCGCGGCGTCGGCGACAGGCTGCGCGTCGAGGACTATGTCCTGGTCCGCGACCTCAACCGTTACGATGTCGAACGCCGAGAGGGTTGGCGCTATTACCGCAGCGACGATCAGTTGTACCGGGTCGATGCCGAGACGCGTCAGATTCTGGCCGTGATCAACCTGGCCCGCGCGCTTTTCAACTGAAGATTGCATTTTATGCATTTGTGAACGGACCGGTTCGGAACCGCCGATCGGTGCGGCAAGTTTGCACCGCATCATCGGGCAGCATGCCCGAAAGACAGGAGATTACCATGAAAGCGTATCTTGTTCCGACCTTGGTTGCGGCCCTGACGGTTGCGGGGGCCGCCTCGGCGCAGACGATGGCCACCGTTGCCACGGATTTGAACGTCCGGTCCGGCCCGGGCGTCCAGCACGGCGTGATCGGCGCCATCGGCGCGGGGGACGAGGTGTCGGTCCTGGGCTGCATCGACAGCGCGAACTGGTGCCAGGTCAGCGGCGACGGTCTGGAGGGCTGGGCCTATGGCGACTATCTGAACGTCAAGGCGGGCGACGAGGTCGTGTCGCTTTATCCCAACCGCGAGACGGTCGGTGTGACCATCATCGAGGCCCCCGTTGAGGACCCGACCACCGGGCAGGACGCCGCTGTGGGCGGTCTGGGCGGCGCGGCGATGGGTGCGCTGATCGGCGGCCCGGTCGGGGCGGTGGCTGGTCTTGCCATCGGCGGCGCGACCGGTGCTGCCGCAGCCGAGGAGCCCACGACCGAAGTGACCACCTATGTCACGTCGAACACGGTGGATCCCGTCTATCTGGACGGAGAGGTCGTGATCGGCGCGGGCGTTCCGGAAAACGTGACGATCTACGAGATCCCGGATCAGCCGGATTATCGCTATGCGCAGATCAACGGCCAGACAGTGCTGGTGAACCCTCAGGATCGTCAGATCATGTATATCTATCGCTGACCTTCGCGGAGACGGCGGGCGTGGCCTTTGGCTCGTGCCCGCCGGACAGAGTATTCTGAAAGCGTAGGGCTGACGGTCGCGGCCCATTCACCCAGTCATTGGGTCTACCGGCAAGGGCGATTTCGCGTTTCAGTCTGTCCGCGACAGATCGACAACGTCGGCCCTATTTTACAGAGCCTTACAGGTTGCAATCTGAAATCGGCCAATGACCATTGCCGTCGCCTGCTGTCCCGCAGTTACCGCTGCGCCCTGATGACGGGCGCAGCGTGTCGTCACATCGCCTCCAGCTGGTCGACCGCTTCCTGACAGGCAGCCTCGTCCCCTTCGGCAAGGGCACGCTCCGCATCGGCGATCAGGCTGTCGCGATCGGGCATGGCCTCGTCTCCCTCGGCCTCTTCCGCGGCGGTCGGTTCGCCGTCCTGCTGCGCCTGGACGTCGCTGCCGGACATGGCGACGGCCGTTCCGGGCTCTGCCTCCGTTCCCTCCAGCGGCGCAAGCGAGCCGTCCTTGGCGATGCCCTCGCCCGAGGCGCTGTCGGCCCCATCGGCTGCGGGCATGTCGGACGACGCATCGGCCGACGCCTCGGGGGCATCCGCCTGGGCGTCATCGCCCGCCGGCTGCTCCAGCGGCGCCAGCGATCCGTCCTTGGCAATGCCCTCGGTCCCGCCTGACGCAGCACCCGCGCTGTCGCCGGTCATCGCGGCGGTATCGGTAAAGCGTGCCAGATCGGCAGCGCAATCCGCCTGCGCCATGCCGGCAAATGCGCAGATCGCGCAGCCGGCCATCCAGGTCATCGAATACTTCATGTCTCGTCTCCCATGATGCAGCGTCTCCTCCTCAGAAGACGTAATGAAGCTCCTGCCTGCGCCCGATGTTCCAGCAGATGACTTATAACGTTTGCTAATCGGCACCCTTCCGGCCGGGCAGTCGGTACCGGACGCCACGATCCGCCAAGCCGATGAAAGGCAAAGGGTTCGCCCGAATGGCGGATGGCACAGAATGCAAAACCTGCTCCAGCAACGCTGACATTAATCAAGTTGCGTGGTCATTAACCCTGACCTTAGCTGAAACATGTCGTGAACATCGCGATGTCCTACGGCGTTCTCTTTCAGCGGCGGCCCCATGCATTCTCGTCGTCTTGTCGTCATCTCGGATCATTGCAGCGATGGTCCGCCGGTCCCGGTGACGCATCCGGCGCAGATCGACACCATCCTGCCGCCGCCCCCGACGGGACAGGTCACCGTCACCGGCGGCTATCTGGAACGCCTGCCCTTGGCAGCAATCGCGGCGGGCATCGTCGATACCGCCGAGATCTGGAGCTTTGCCGGGCGCTGCGGCGAATCCGATGCCAGCCAGGGCCTTGCCGCGGGCCGGGCCGATCCGGACCGCCCCGGCCTGACGCGGCGCGTCTTTCGCGCCGACGCGCATGACGCCCCGTACGGATCAGCCGAGGCGGTGCGCCATCTGCAGCAGACCGGCGCGCCCGACATCCTGTGCGTCTGGGGCCTGGGGGTCGGGCACGACATCATGGATGCGGCACGCGGTGCGGTCACCATCTACAATTCCATCGACGCCCCGGCACTGCGGATCCCCGACGACCTGGCGGCGCGGTTCGACCTGTTCCTGACCGGTGCCGCCTGGCAATCGGCCGAGATAAGGGCGCGCATCCCCGGCGCCCGCACGCGCGTGCTGCCCATCGGCCCGAACTTTGCGTCCGACGTGACCTTTCATCCGACCGGTGCGGCCAAGGATCGCGACGCGGTCTATGTCGCCTGCGCGCAGCCCTACAAGCGCCACGACATCCTGTTCGACGCGATGGAGCGCCGCCCCGGCACCACGGCCCTGCTGGTGGTCGGATACGGCGACGACGACCTGCGCGCCGACGCCGACCGCCGCGGCCTGGACGTCGAGATCGTGGGCCCCCCGGGGGTGGATCATGATGCCGTCAACCGGCTGATCAACCGCGCCCGCGTCGGTGTGGTGTGCGGTCAGCATGACGGCGCCCCCGCGATCCTGACCGAATATCAGCTGGCCGGCCTGCCGGTGCTGGCCAATGCGGACCTGGTCTGCGGGCTGGACCACGTGCCTGCATCGGCCGGGACCATCGCATCCCCCGGCGCGCCCTTTGCCGCCGCGCTGGACGGGCTGCTGGCATCGCCGCCCGCCGATCCCCGCCCCGACGCGATCGCCCGATGGGGCTGGCGCGCCAGCATCGCCTGCCTTGGCCAAGACATCGACGCGATCCGCAGCGATCGCCGGAAGGAGCCGTCATGACGCCCCGCGACCTGTCGCACCCCGCGACGACCGACAAGCCCGCCCTGATCTGCCTGTCGCATCTGCGGTGGGATTTCGTGACCCAGCGGCCTCAGCACCTAATGGACCGCTTTGCCCGCGATTACCGCGTGCTGTTCTGGGAGGAGGCGATCCCCACCACGCATCACCTGCCTTATCTGGAGTTCCACGCCTTTCACGGCACGACCGTCCAGGCCGTGCGCCCCCGCATTCCCGACCGCTGGTCGCCCCAGGATCAGGCCGCGGGCCTGGTGGGTCTGTTCGACCAGATGCTGGCCCTGAACGGGATCGTGCGCCCGGTCCTGTGGCTGTACACGCCGATGATGTGGCCCGTCGTGCAGCATGTCGATGCCGCGGCCGTGGTCTATGACTGCATGGACGAGCTGGCCTCGTTCCGCTTTGCGCCGCCCGCGCTGGCCGGGCTGGAGGCCGCGCTGATGGCATCGGCGGATCTGGTGACCACCGGCGGCTGGTCCCTGTGGGAAGCGCGGCGCAACGATCACGCCAATATCCACGCCTTCCCCTCCTCGGTCGAGACAGGGCATTTCGCGACCGCACGGACGGGACTTGCCGAACCCGACGATCAGGCCGGCCTGCCCGGCCCGCGGCTTGGCTGGTACGGGGTGATCGACGAACGCGTCGATCTGGACCTGATCGCGGGACTGGCCGCGGCGCGGCCCGACTGGTCGGTGGTGATGATCGGTCCGGTGGTCAAGATCGACCCCGCCAGCCTTCCCCAGGCGCCCAACCTGCATTGGCTGGGCCAGAAGAGCTATGACCAGCTGCCCGCCTATCTGGCGGGGTGGGACGTGGCGCTGATGCCCTTCGCGATGAACGAGGCGACGCGCTACATCTCTCCGACCAAGACGCCGGAATATCTGGCCGCCGGATGCCCGGTCGTGTCCACCCCGGTGCGCGACGTGGTGCGCCAGTACGGCCATCTGCACGCGGTCCGCATCGCCGACGGCCCGGCGGCCTTTCTCGCGGCCTGCGCCGATGCGCTGGCGGATGCCCCGGCCGACATCTGCACCGAGGCCGACGCGGTGCTGGCCCGCCAAAGCTGGGACCTGACACAGGCCCGCATGGCGGCGCTGCTGGACCGGGCGGTCGACCGACGCCGGCGGCCTGCCGTGCCCCGCCCCCGCCGCGCGCGGTCCCGTCCCGACGTGACCATCTGCGGCGCGGGGTTTGCCGGCGCGGTCATGGCGCGCCAGCTGGCCGAACAGTCGGGCAAGCGGGTGCTGGTCGTCGACCGGCGCGACCATATCGGCGGCAACGCCTTTGACGAACAGAATGCCGACGGCCTGCTGATCCACCGCTATGGCCCGCACATCTTTCACACCAACGCCACCGAGGTCGTCGATTTCCTGTCGCGCTTCACCGAATGGCGGCCCTATGCGCACCGCGTGCTGGCCGATCTGGGCGATCGCCGGGTGCCGATGCCGATCAACCGCACGACGCTGAACATGCTCTATGATGCCGGGCTGACCGGCGACGCGGACACCGCCGCCTTCCTGGCGGCGCGCGCCCGGCCCGTGGACCCGATCCGCACCGCGCGCGATGTCGTCGTCTCGGCCGTGGGGGACGATCTGTACCGGCTGTTCTTCGAGGGTTACACCCGCAAGCAATGGGGGCTGGATCCGTCCCAGCTGGACCCCTCGGTCACGGCGCGGGTGCCGACGCGCACCGATACCGACGACCGCTATTTCACCGACCGGTTCCAGGCGATGCCGCGCGATGGCTATACCGCGATGTTCGCGCGCATGCTGGACCATCCGGGGATCGACGTGCGCACGGGCACCGATTTCCATGACATCGACCCGGCCGATCGCGGCGCGCTGACCGTCTATACCGGGCCGATCGACGCCTATTTCGGCCACCGCTTCGGTGCGCTGCCCTATCGCAGCCTGACCTTCGCGCACGAGACCCTGCCCCAGCGCCAGTTCCAGCCGGTGGGCGTCGTGAACTATCCCGACCCGGACGTGCCCTTCACGCGGATCACCGAATACAAGCACCTGACCCGGCAGGACCACCCGATGACGGCGATCACCCGCGAATATCCGTCGGACCGGGGCGATCCCTATTATCCCATCCCCTGCCCAGAGAACCAGGCACTGTTCCGCCGCTATCGGGCGCTGGCCGATGCGGAACCGAACGTGATCTTTGCCGGGCGTCTTGGCAGCTACCGCTATTACAACATGGACCAGGTGGTGGCCCAGGCCCTGGCGCTGCACCGGCGCATGATGGCGGTCCCCGTGCATGCCTGACCGGTTGCTGCTGGTCACCGACAGCGCCGAACCGTCGGGCGTGGGCGCGCATATGGTCGCCCTGGCCGCCGCGCTGGCGGAGCGGGGCCTGCGCCCGGAAACGCTGTGGCCCGACCATCCGGCGGGCCGCGCCCTGGCTGCGCAGGTCACAGCGGCGGGCGGCATGGCCGCGGTGACGGACACCGGGGCGATGGCCCGGGCGGTTGCGGACTGGGCGGGGCAAGGCCGCGGAACGGTCCATGTCCATGCCGGCATCGGGTGGGAGGGGCACGCCCTGACCCGCGCCGCCCATGCCGCCGGCGCGACCGTGCTGCGCACCGAACATCTGCCCTGGCTGCTGACGGACCCCGATCAGATCGCCGAATACCGCACCGCGCTGGCCGGGGTGCACGGCGTGATCGCCGTGTCGCGCCAGGCCGCGGACGGGTGGCGCAGGGTACTTGGCCCGGGAACATCCGTCCGCGCGGTGCCTAACGGCATCCACCACCGCCCCGCGCCACAGGTGGACCGCGACGACCGGATGATCCTTTGCGTCGGTCGCCTGACCCCGCAAAAGGCGCAGCGCGTCCTGTTGGGGGCGCTGGCCCGGCTGCGGCGGGGCGGCGACGACGCGCGGGTCGTGATCATCGGCGACGGTCCGGGCCGTCCGCTGCTGGACCGCGCGATCCGCCGGTTCGGCCTGCAGGACCACGTGACCTTGGCCGGGCGACGCGACGACGTTCCCGCGCTGATGGCGCAGGCCGGCATCCTGGCCCTGCCGTCGCGGTTCGAGGGGCTGCCGCTGGTCGCGCTGGAGGCGATGGCCGCCGGCCTGCCCGTCGCGGCCAGCCGGATCGGCGGCACCGTCGAGGCGCTTGGCCCCGGCCACCCCTGGCTGCACTCGCCGGGCAACAGCCGCGCCCTTGCCGACCACCTGGCCGCGGCGCTGCGCGATCCGCAGGCGCGCGCACGCGTGGCCCAGGCGCAGCAGGACCGTTTCAACGCGCATTTCACCGCCGCCCGCATGGCCGGCGACACCCTGGCCGCCTATCGCGCCGCCCGCGCAAGGAAGGAAAAACCGCCTATGGACCGTATCAGACTGGGCTTCATCGGGGCGGGCGGCATCGCGCATCGCCATTTCGGCGTGCTGCAGACCATGCCCGACGTCCAGGTCGTGGCCATCTGCGACACCGACCCCGCCCGCGCGCAGGAGGCCGCAGACCGCATGGGGGCCACGGCCCATCACAATCACGACGCGATGCTGGCCGCGCATGATCTGGACGCCGTCTACATCTGCGTGCCGCCCTTTGCGCATGGGGCGCCCGAACGGGCCTGCATCGCGCGGGGACTGCCGTTCTTCGTCGAAAAGCCGATCACCCTGGACGTCGATCTGGCCGAGCGGATCGCGGCAGAGGTCGAGCAGGCCGGGCTGATCACCGCCGTCGGCTATCACTGGCGCTATCTGGACACGATGGACGAGGCGCGCGCACATCTGGCGACCAATCCCGCGCATCTGATGCAGGGATTCTGGATCGACCAGACGCCGCCGCCGGAATGGTGGTGGCGGGCCGACGGATCGGGGGGCCAAGTCGTCGAACAGGCCACCCACATCATCGACGCGGCGCGGTTCCTGGCCGGCGACGTGACCGAGGTGTTCGGCCTGTCCGCGCGGCGCGACCGCGACGACTTTCCCGGCCTGACCGTCCCCACCGCCACTGCGGCCACGCTGCGCTTTGCGTCGGGGGCGGTGGCCAACCTGTCGTCGACCTGCCTGATGCGGTGGAACCACCGCGTCGGCCTGCATGTCTTCAGCGACGCCATGGCGATCGAGATCACCGACCACGACCTGATGGTCGACGTGGGCCAGGGCCGACCCGTCCGGCAGGCCAGCGGCGATCCGGTCTGGCGCGAGGACCGCGATTTCGTCGAGGCCGTCATGGGCCGCGAGAACCGCATCCGCTGCGACTATGCCGAGGCGCTGCTGACCCATCAGGTCGCGCTGGCCGTGGGCCGGTCGGCCGAAACCGGAACCCTTGTGCGGATGGAGGGGCTGCGGGCCGACCCGCAGCCCACCTTTTGTCCTGCCGCTGCGGCGGGCGCCGACGATGCCGCATGAACATCGCCACATCCGGTCGCTGGCCATCCTGGACCAGGGCCGTCCGGGCTTCTTCGGCTATGACGAAGGGCCGGCGGGGGACGGGCAGGTCCGGCTGGACCTGCTTTATACCGGGCTGTCTGCGGGGACCGAGCTGACCTTCCTGAAGGGGACCAACCCCTATCTGCACAGCCGGTGGGACGATGTCGCGGGCCGCTTCGTGCCCGGCGAGCCGTCGGCCCGGTTTCCGGTCAACTTCCTGGGCTACATGGAAAGCGCCCGCGTGATCGACGCGCGCGCGCCGGGCTGGCGGAACGGTCAGGTGGTCGGCACCGCCTTCGGTCACAAGACCGGACATACCGCCGATCCGTCCCACGACCTGTTGACGGCGCTGCCCGACGGGATGGACCCGATGCTGGGCATCTTTGTGGGCCAGATGGGACCGATCGCCGCGAACGGCATCCTGCATGCCGATGCCGAGGCCTTCGGCGCCGCCGTCCCGCATCTGGGCGCCAGCCTGGACGGGCGCCCCGCGCTGATCTGGGGTGGCGGCACGGTGGGCCTGTTCTGCGCGCTGTTCGCGCAGGCCGCCGGCGCATCCGAGGTAGTGGTCGTCGATCCGTCGCCCTTCCGCCAGGACATCATCCGCAAGCTGGGCATGACACCGATGGACGAGGACGCGGCCGTGGCCCATGCCAAGTCCGCATGGCACGACCGTCACGGCGGCCGCGGCGCCGAGGTGGTGTTCCAGACCCGCGCCCATTCCGACAGCCTGCACCGCGCGCTGGCCGCCCTGCGCCCGCAGGGCACGGTGATCGACCTGGCCTTCTATCAGGGTGGCCTGCCGGACCTGCGCCTGGGTGAGGAATTCCACCACAACGGCCTGCGCCTGATCTGCGCCCAGATCAACCGCATGCCACGCCGTCTGGCCGCCGACTGGAACCAGCGGCGGCTGGCCGCGGAAACCGTCCGGCTGCTGGAGCGCATGGGCCCCGCCATCCGCCAGCACCTGATCACCCATGTCGTGCCCTTCGACGAGGCGCCGCGGTTCCTGGAACGCCTGGTGGCCGAGCGGTTCGATTTCCTCCAGGTCGTCTTCGCGACCTGACCCCGCCAAGGAGCGATCCGATGAACGACGATCTGAACCAGCCCTGGGGCGTTCAGCCGCCCCAGGACCTGCCCGTCCCGCACCCTGACGCCGGCAAGATTCGCATCCTGTTCGTCCTGGCCTGGCTGGTCGTCGGCGGAGAGGAGACGGAACTGCGCCTGCTGGCCCGCACGCTGCCGCGCGACCGGTACCGGATCGACGTCATCCCCTGCTTTCGCAAGGAGGGGATGCCCGACCAGACGACCGACCAGCTGCGCGCGCTTGGCATCCATGTCGACACGACGCCCTATGCGCTTGGGTTCGACGACACCATCGACTATCTGCGCCGCAAGATCTGCGGGGCCGACGTGGTGGTCAGCTGTCAGAACGTCGCCGACATCTATCCCGCGATGGAGCGTCTGGCCCTGCGCCCGCCGCTGATCGAACATGGCGGGCTGGTCAGCGAGGCGCTGGCCGGGCCCAAGCACCTGACCGCGCGCTATGTGGGCGTCTGCGACAGCATCCGCGCGGCGGCGGCGGGACGCATGCCCGACCGGCCCGACCATGCGGTCGAGATCCCGTCGATGGTCGATCTGACCGAGTTCGATCCGGCACGCCGGGCGCCCATCCGCGCGGCGCTTGGCATCGCCGACGACCAGGTGCTGATCGGATGGGTCGGCCGCCTGGACCGCAAGAAGCGGGTCGAGGATTTCCTGGCCGCCGCGATGCGCGTCGCCGCCAGCCATCCGCAGGCGCGGTTCGTCGTCATTGGCGGGCCGGACGCCTTCATGCCGGAATACGCGCTGCAGCTGCAGGCGCTGGCGGCACCCCTTGGCGACCGCGTGATCTTTACCGGCGACCGGGCGGACGTGCCCGACCTGCTGGCGGCGATGGATGTCTTCTGCTGGCTCAGCCGGGGCGAGGGCATGCCCCATGTCATCGCCGAGGCCGGGGCCGCGGGCCTGCCCGTCATCGCCACCCCCGACAACGGCGCCCTGCAGCAGATCCGCAACGGCGTCAGCGGCCTGTTCGTGCCGCACGAGGATCCTGCGGCGGTGGCCGCCGCCATGCGTCGGCTGATCGACGATCCGGCCCTGCGACACGGCCTGGGATCGGCGCTGCAGGGCCATGTGCGCGCAACCTATTCCGCCGCAGTCGTAGTGCCGCAATGGCAGGCGCTGATCGACACCGTTCTGGCCGAACAGGCCCCGGCGCCGGCGCCCACGCTGTTCGCCAGCGTGATCCAGGGGGGATGGGAATCCGCGACCCATCGGCGGCGCGACGGGCGGCGGCTGGATGTCATCGCGGCCATCGGTCACGACACCCATGCCACCCAGGATTACCTGCAGCTGCAAGGCTTGGGCATCCGCACCTGCCGCGATGCCTTACGCTGGCCGTCGATCGACGCGGGCGGCGCGCTGGACCTGGGATCCTGGACCCCGATGCTCCAGGCGGCGCGCGACACCGGCACGCAGGTGATCTGGGACATGATGCATTACGGCTGGCCGGACGATCTGGACGTCTGGTCCCCGGCCTTCGTCGACCGCTTTGCCCGGTTGGCCCGCGCCGCCGGTCGGCACCATCGCCAGGTGACGGATGCCGTCCCCTTCTGGTGCCCGGTGAACGAGATCAGCTTCCTGTCTTGGGCCGGCGGGGATGCGGGCTATCTGAACCCGTTCGCCGGGGGCCGCGGGTTCGAGCTGAAGGTCCAGCTGGCCCGCTGCTATCTGGCCGCCCGCGCGGAGCTGGTGGCCATCGACCCGCGAGCGCGCTTCGTCACCGCCGAGCCGCTGATCGCGGTTCAGCATGCCGACTGGACCGGTCGCCCGCTGTTCGAGGCGCATGGCTGGCACGACGCCCAGTTCCAGGCCTTCGATCTGATCGCGGGCCGCATCTGGCCGCAGATCGGGGGATCCGAGGCCGCGCTGGACGTGGTCGGCGTCAACTATTACTGGAACAACCAATGGATCCATGGCGGCCCCCCCATCGACGTCGATCATGCGCTGCACCGCCCCCTGTCAGATCTGCTTGTCGAGATCGCGGCGCGCTATGACCGCCCCATGATGCTGGCCGAGACCGGGACCGAAGGCGCGCGCCGCGCCGCGTGGTTCGATCATGTCATGACCCAGACCCATCACGCCCGCCGTCGCGGCGTCCGGATCGAGGGGGTATGCCTCTACCCCGTTGCCGACCACCCCGGATGGGACGACGACCGCATGTGCCCGAACGGCCTGCTGGGCGCAGACCCCAGCAGCGGCGCACGCGCCTTGTACGCTCCATTGGCACGCATGTTGCAAGGAGTGTCACAATGGTAATGTCGAGGAATATAGGCACAAACCCGCAGCAGCGCTGGTTATCCAGTTTCAGCGAAATGTGCTTGTTTGGAATGTGTTTGCTTGGTGTCCCAAGTGAATCATCGCTAAAAATGGCGCTGACCTATCAACCAGTCTGAATTGGTTCGGCAAGATTTACCGGTAGAACCGATATCTCACGCATCTGTTTGCAGGTAAGGGGCTGACTGGATCGCAGCCTCTGACACCTTGTGGACTACGTTTATTGCGATCCCGTCATGCGTTTCAGCTGCTGATCATCAGTCAGCCGTTCAATGCCAAAGGCTTCCAATGCCTTGACGATGATGTCCGTGGGCGAATCCCCAGCTTCGGCTGCCGCAGTCTCCAAGCCACGGCGAAGGTCGTCGGGAAGGTCAATTGGTGGGGTCGAACCGGTCATGTTCCGCTCTCCTGTATCGTTTCATTGAACATGTCAGCGCGTCATGCGGTTCCCGAGCTTGCACGTCCTGTCAGGTCTCCTCACCGACAAGCCAGGTGCCACTCCTGAGGTTACAAGCACTCGAGAAAGCAACGTACTGCGTCCGAGTTTCCAAGTACGGTCGGGAATGGATCGGTCGTCGCTGGTGGCCCGACGCCTTCGAACCATCGCTTTGCCCGAAACGATGACGTCGTCATGGCCAGGAACATTTGCTGCGGCTGCCGGTTGGCGGACCTCCACCGACAAGGAGGATCCGATGAACCACCCACGCGTCTTTGCAGTCACATCCGCCGACGCCGTCCCGACCCCGTCAAGGCTCAGGCTCGCTCCACCTGTCATTGACGCCACGCCGACGATCCTGCCGGCAAGCGACCTTTTCGGGTGGAACGTTCATATCGCAAACAGGCGTATGACAGCCGGCACGGCAAGCAGCTGCGTCAGCCGGCACCTCTGCCAGCATCAGACTGCCTCCGTGACTGCTGACAGAGTGCCAAGCGTCGATGATATCGCCATCCATGCCGCCACCGCCAAACCCCTGCGCGCCAGGCAGGCAAGACCAACGTTCGATCTCACCTTACCGGCCAGCCCGATCTCCGACCATGAGCCGCCCCTGATCGTGCGTACAGCCCATGCCCCCGACATCACCGAACAGCCGCTTTGGAGCGTGCCTATGGGCGCCACGCCGACCATCGGCACGCCTTTGAACGGACATTAAATGGGGAATGACGGAATGCAGACCTGGTTGTGCCTGTCCGGCGGAAACGCATTGGGGGCCTTTCATGCCGGCGCATGGAAGGCCATTCAGGACGCAGCGCTGAACGTCACACGCATCTCGGGCGCCTCGATCGGGGCGATCGTCGCCGCGGTCATCGCGGGCAATCCGCCAGACCGGCGTGTCGAAAGCCTGGACCGCTTTCTCAACGACATCGCTCAGTCTGCCTTGTCCGGAAGCGGGCGCCGCCGGTTGGTCACGGGCACGTTGCTGTTCGGAAACCCTGCGCTGTTCAGCCCATCGGTCCCCGGGTTGGCCGAGATCCTCCCCGGCGTGCCGCCCGACAGGGCAGTCTTCCATCGCAGGGCGACCCGTCGGCTGATCGAGGACTATGTGGATTTCGATCTGCTGAACGCGGGTGGCATCGAGGTCACCGTGACCGCGACGGATGCCGAAACCGGCACCGTGGAGGCGTTCCGCAATACGGTGGAACCGCTGACGGTGGATCATCTTATGGCCAGCAGCGCATTGCCGGTCCTGTTCCCCCCTGTCACCCTGAACGGGCGGCATTTCATGGATGCGGGCCTGGCCGAGAACCTGCCCCTGACCCCGCTGCTGGATCGCGATGACGACGCCCTGATCCTGGCCTGCGATCTGTACAGTGCAGCGGGGCCGCTGCGCCAGACGATGGACGGCATCGCCGACCGGGCACAGGAGCTTGCCTTCGGGTGCCAGTCGCGCCGCGAGATCGCGGCGTGCGACCTGACCGGACGTCGCTTTCATCATGTCATCCTGTCGGACCCCGAGGACGACTTTTCCGGAAAGTCCTTCGATTACAGCCAGGCGTCGCTGCGCCGCCGATCCAAGCTGGGACATACGCTGATGGCCCAGGCGCTTGAGAGCATCATCGCTGAACCCCCGACATGAGAGGCCCATCGTGATCCCACCCCGACTGCACGCCGCGCTTGATGCCGTGTCCGCGGCCCTGCTGGTCCTGGGGCCGGCATCCATGAGACGAAACGCCGGCCTTCGGGCGCCGTTGACCGCCATCGGATTGGGGGTGGCCGCGTATTCGCTGGCGACATCCTATCGCGGTCGCTCGCCCGGGCGGCCGATCCGCATGGACCAGCACCGGTTATTGGATGCCGCGCAGGGTGCGGCCTGCCTTGCCTTGGCGCGCGACGTGGACGACCAGACGGTGCGCACGATGCTGCGCGGCTATGGGGCGTTCTCGCTGGCGGTGGCGGCAGCGTCCTCGCCCCCCGGACCGGCCGGCATTGCCATCCCTGCGGAGGCTTCGGCGACTGATCTTGGCGACGATCTGGCCTGTTTGCGCTGCGGCATCGTCAATGTCGCGTTCATCGGTGCTGCCGGTGCCGGCGACCGGAACTGGTATCTGGTCGATGCGGGCGTACCGGGTTCGGCCGCGGCCATCCTGCAGGCGGCACGACGGCGCTATGGCGCATCCCGCCCCGCCGCGATCCTGCTGACGCATGGGCATTTCGATCATGTGGGCGCGTTGCATCAACTGGCAGAGACATGGGGCGCGCCCATCTATGCCCACCCGGCCGAGCATCCCTTTCTGACCGGCCGCCAAGCCTATCCCCCTGCAGCCCCCGAGGTCGGGGGCGGTATGATGGCGGAACTGTCCTGGCTGTTCCCTCGGCATCCGATCGACGTGTCGCGCCATCTTCGGGCCCTGCCGGAGGATGGCCGCATTCCGGGTCTGGAGGATTGGCGGTGGATCCATACGCCCGGCCACACGCCGGGTCATGTCTCGTTCTGGAACGTCGGCACGCGGGCCTTGCTGGCGGGCGATGCCGTCATCACGACGCGCCAGGAGTCCCTCGGGGGTGCCCTGCTGCCGCAGGCCCACCTGCAGGGCCCCCCTGCCTATTTCACACCCGATTGGGCGGCGGCCGATCTGTCGGTCCGGCGGCTGGCGGACTTGGAGCCCCGGATCATGGTGACAGGCCATGGCCCGGCACTGCAGGGAGATGCCCTGTCAGAACGGCTGCATGCACTGGCGACGACATTCCGTCAGCATGCACTGCCGAACGACAGCCGCTATCTTCGCCAACCATCGTAAGATGGTGGAGTGCCGTTTGTGGATAGCAATGATTGCCGGTTGGATTCTGGCCGAATGTACGGGCAGGCGCGAGTTTTTGATCCACAACAGATGTCGACGCGGAGCGGTATTCTTGGCGGCACGACGACGGCACGTCCGTGTCGCACCCTTGACCGGTAGGGATCACATGTCCGAAGATCCCTCCCAATGCCAGCGCGACCGAAGCTTAAGTGAAAGCCCCCGAAATTCGCTGTTGCCCAAGGAGGGTACCCCTGCAGCTCAAGCCGCCCTCCGTCACAGCAACCACAGCACGGCACCCGTTCCCCAAATGCCAATGGACAGCAGCAGAATGAGGAATGCGATCCGGATTGCGGGTTGGGCCCGGGCCGCATGCACGGACAGTCTGCGCCGGGATGTGCGGTTGGCCCACCAAGCGAACAGAAGCATCATCTGTGCCGCGAGAAGAAACACCGTCGCCACGGCTTTCGGAACCCAGGTGGGCTGAAACGGGCCGAAGACGGCCTGCATCCCGATCGCGACCGCAGCAGTCGCCAAACCAGTCCTGATCCAGCCAGAGAACGTGCGCTCCACCGCCAGAATGGTGCGATCTTCGGCAAGATCCGTGCGGTCTTCGGCGGGGTGGTCCTTGCTTGCCATGATATGCGCGCTGTCGTTTGCAATGCTGCCGGATAGCTGTTGAGACCGCTTGCATTGAAGAGGGAGCCACGGCCTCCCCGTGCCTCTGTGCGGTGCCTTTGCAGTGGGCTGACCGGCCAGCGCCTGTCCTGCTCAGAAGAAAGCGTATCTTGAAAGCAAGTGTCACCATCAGGTTCGCCAAACAGTGCCTTGGAACACTGCAGCCTGGTATCCGGTGCCGCACTTCTTCTTTGGTAAAGATAACGCCGACGATCACGACAAGCTCGGGTCGGAACAGAGCGTCGCGAAAACGACAGCCCCGCTGATGCGGGGCTGCCAAAGATGCTTTGGACGCTTAGACTTTTGCCGACCCCGGCATACCTGTCGGGGAACCGGCTGTCCGGGGGGCCGTGGAGGATTGGGAATGGCCGGACCCGGAGGATGCCTTGCCTTCTTCCGCGTCCGTCAATTCGTCCTGTGCGGCGGCCACGACGCTGGAGGCGGCTGACTTCGCTTCGTCCAGCCCGGCTGATACGGCTTTTCCGATGCGGCTCTTCTCCTCCGCATAGATCGCCTCCGCCTCGTCGAACAGCTGATCACGATAGTCGCCCATCAGCTCGTCCTCCTGCCGCGTGCCGGGCAACAGGGCGCCCAAGGCTGCGCCCCCGATCAGTGCAAGCGCACCGAACAGCAAGGGTTCGTTGTCATAGCTGCGGGCGACCTGCCTGTTCGCCCGCGCCATCTGGCGGCTGGCCGCGTCGCTGGCATCCAGTGCCTTGCGGCGTGCCGTCTCGATCCGGCGACGGGCCTCCTCGCTCATCCCCTCAGTGCCCTCTCCAAGACGGTCCCGAAAATGGCGCGCGCGATTGCCCAGTGCCGTCGTGCCATCACTGACGCGGTCCCGCAGGTGGCCGGCGGTCTCTCTGGTTCTGTCCATCATGCTATGCTCCTTGTCGGATCCGGTGCTCTGGTCGAAGGACGATCCGGTCGTCATCGGGCGACGGTCCGAACTCCAACCCGTGGTCGATGCTGCACCGCGCGGGGGCGGGGTGCCGCAAGCCCGCGTCGATACGGTCTGTTCGTTGCGCCGTCCGGAGGATTGGCCAAGGCTATGGACCGGGTCATGCCCGCGACCGAAGATCATCCATGCCAGTCCGATACCGGTCAGGCCCAAGGCAACAGGGTTGGCACGGGCGGCTGCGCTGGCCGATTCCGCCCATTCCGCGCCGTTCCGACGAACGGAGCCCGTCAGGCGGCGCGACAGGCCGTCCAGGGACAGTTCGTCCTGCAGATCGTTCAGCGTGCGGCGCAGGGCGTCACGGTCCTTCTCGATCTCGCGTTCGATATGGTCCGGGTTGTCTGCATCATGCGTCATGATAGGCCTCCTTGACCGTGTTCGCGTCGCGCTGGACGTTCTCGACCGTACGCGTCGGCATCAGGTTCTCGGGTTTCAGGTCGGCCAAGCCCTTGCGCAAAAGGCCATAGGCCAGGATCGCAAGCACGACCCCGACGATGACCGCACTCCAGATCGGGCCAAGATCGGTTTCCGCCAGGGCGGCCACCAAAGCCGCCGTCAGCACGTTCAGCGTGACGATGCCGATGACGGCGGCGGCCACGATCATCCCCAGCCCGGCACCGGCATGGCTGAGGTTCCGGCGCATCTCTGCCTTGGCAAGGGCGATTTCCTTGCGGACAAGATCCCCCGACAGCCGCAGTGCATCCGTCGCAAGCGTGGCGGGGTTCTGGGAGCGGACAGGATCAGTCATACGAACCTCCGATCGTGCGGCTGCCCGAAAGGCCAGGGTTGCCGGATGACGCTGCGCCGGTGCCGGTGCCGGACACAGGCTTGGCACCCATGCCCACGTGATGATCAGGGTTTGCAGCACCCGTTTGGGCGACCGCTGCGCGATCACCGGAGCCGGTCGGCCGGGTCGTACCGGTCATGCCATAGCTACCGGACCTGGTCATGTCCGACGAACTGGCGGACCCTGCCCGCAGAAAACGGACCGCGGCAAAGCCTGCCAAGGCCGACAGACCCAGAAAGGCGCCCGGCTGGCGACGCGCAAAGCGACGCACATCACCCAGCATCTGTACGGGGTCCGTCGAATTCAGGCTGTCCGCCAGTCCGCTGACGCTGTCGGCCGCACGGTCGAACATCTGTGCGACGGTCGAATCCGGATCGATCTCGGATCTGGCCTTGCGCAGGCCTTCGGCCACGCTCTCGGCACGGTGCGCAACGCCGGAACGCAGGTTCTGCTCGCGGCGCGCGACCTCGTCCTTGACCGTTCCGGCCAACCGCGACGCCTGTTCGGAGGCCTCGGCCCTGATGCTGCCCTGTTCGGACGTATCAGTCTCCCTGAGGTTCGGATCGT
Organism: Paracoccus marcusii; assembly: GCF_028621715.1. Taxonomy (NCBI): domain Bacteria; kingdom Pseudomonadati; phylum Pseudomonadota; class Alphaproteobacteria; order Rhodobacterales; family Paracoccaceae; genus Paracoccus; species Paracoccus marcusii. The sequence goes on from NZ_CP117466.1 coordinate 679,415, forward strand.
TGATGGTCATCTGAGATCTCCCTTGTCTGGCTGAAGACGAGCATCACAGCGACCCGCCGACAGGTTTATCGGGGCCCCAACCAAGCGACGGAGATGATGTTCCAGTAACGTTAATTAAGTTGAAGATTTTTCATGCGGCAACCATGCCAGAATAGTGAAATTATCCTTCTATTACATTGTCTTGAAATTTTTTAAGTTATCAGGCTAATTTTTTATTTCGCAGAAGGCGCCATGTCGAAACGGACCGTTCTACGACTATATGGCTTCGGTCTCTTGACCCGCGGGAATAATGACTCGGATTATCTATTAATGAGGGATAGACATCTATATAAATCAACCGAAGATTGCAAAAAAGAGGTAGGCCGTCCACCCAGTGATATCGAAACACCCCGCAGCACACTTGATCATATCCGTATCAGATATGGCAGTGCACAGATTTCGACTGCCGCGCATATAGTACGCCATGTTTTCATCAGCATTTATTGTGATCGCAGAACGCTGACCACCCGTTGCACCCCGCGACTTCGGCAGCAGTGGTCCTAATGTTTTGCCCTCATAGAGAACAGGAGGCATCACCCTCAAACGTCATTGAAAACATCACCTGACTTACGACGCCGTTGCGAGCATCGGCAAACTTTACAGCTATAATAGGCCGCGAGCATGGCACCAATCCTTTGATCCAGAGCCAACGCCACCTTTGACCTTGCTCTTAGTCTTACCCGATATGACATAGCCGACAGAATCTACGCTATTTTTGCTGATAATCGCGTGGAGAAAATCATACAGCAAAACGGTCAGCGTAGCGGCTACAATTAATACTGGAAGGGGAAGAGCAAAAGCAACTGTCCATGCTCCATAGTCCTAGCGCCAACGCCAACGTCAACGTCAACGCTAACGCCAACGCCAACGCCAACGCCAACGCCAACGCCAACGCCAACGCCAACGCCAACGCCAAGAAACTGAAATTCACGCTTATTCAAAAAGGCAGAACAATTGCAAATCTCAAAGGGACGAGAAATCACGGAAACCCATGATTAAATGAAATTTTCTACGATTTGAGAAGCGGTGAACGCTAGTTGCCTCTCTCCGCAAACATTGTTGCGGCCGCCGGATGCAAGGGGGCGGCCAAGCCCGACTCCTGCATGTCGCGAACGGACAGCTTCTCCAGCACGGCCGCTGAGACCCCGATCGAGGGAAGGTTTGCGATGGTATTTTTGATGATTGCGGCAACGATGTCATCCGGCATGTCCGTGCGTGTCACCAGCGTCGCCAAGACTCCGATCGACAGGATCCTGCCCTTTTTTCCATAGACGCTGCGCGGAATGGACGAGTAGACATAATCGTCGTTCGCCTCGATGAACGCGCGCACTTCGGGCCCGGAAATGTTGACCAGCCGCGCATCGCACTCGTTGATGGCACGATCGACGACCGAACTGGGATGACCCAAGATCAGCACGGTCGCGTCGATCCTGCCGGCGCATAATTCATCCAGTCCGGTGCCGGTGGAGAGTTCGAGCAGCGCCCTGAAATCCGTCCGATCAAGACCCAGGGCCGTCAGCAGGCGCATGGCCGTCGCCTGCCTGCCCGATGCGGGCAGACCGATATCGACCCGCTTGCCGACAAGCCCCCCCAGGCTGAGGATATGGGCGTCGGGGCGCGACAGGACCGTCAGCGTTTCCGGATAGAGCGACATGACGCTGCGAAGGTCAGAGAAGGCCGGTTTACCCGCGAACGGGCCTTCGCCGGTCAGGGCCATGTTCTGCACATCGGACTGCACGATGGCGAAATCAAGCTGGCGGTTCCGCAGCGCCTCCATGTTGTAGATCGAACCGGGGGTGGCCTCGGGGCTGCAGCGCAGTGCCGCCTCAGCCCGGTTCGTCTCCTGACACAGGGCGGTGGCGGCGGCGTAATAGCTTCCGTTAACGTCCCCGGAGCCGATGGTGTACAGCCGTGGATCCTGTGCCTGCGCAACTGTCGACACGGACAGAAAGGCCACTGCCATCCAACGGAACATCGACGACCTCCGCACCTTGCTGCCGCCATTAGCGCATGACGGCGATTCATCGGCAAGCGCGTAAAATCTTCTCGCAGAAACGCGAAGTCGCAGTCACTATGGAAAGGGGGACCTTGCGAGGGAAGCGATGCCGGATTTCCTGTACGACATTCCGCTGCGCGACCTTGCCCTCTATTTCTCGCTTGCCGCCGTCCTGTCGATCTTCGTCGGGATGCTCGTCCTCAAGCCGATCCTGCGCCTGCTGATCGGTTCCGGCCCCGACCTGAACGAGGCGATCACCCACGGCACGGCCGGCTTCAACCTGTTCTATGGTCTGCTGCTGGGCCTGCTGACCGTGTCGGCCTATCAGAATAACGAGCGGGTGAACGAGGCGGTGCTGAACGAGGCGACAGTGCTGGGCGCGCTGTATTCCGACATCAACGGTTACCCGGAACCCGTGCGATCCGAGACCAAGGCGATGATGCGCGACTATGTCCTGTTCACACTGTACAAGGACTGGCCCGCCCATGCGCAGGGCTCCTATCTGGATGGCGGTGGCAATCGCGTGAATGCGATGCGCCAGAAGTTGTCGGGGTTCGAGCCGACCTCGGCCGGGCAGGAAATCCTGCATGCGCAGATGCTGTCGGCGTTCCAGGAGTTCACCCGCGTCCGGCAGCTGCGCCTGAACGGTGTCTACACGGAAATTCCCAACGTCCTGTGGTATGCCGTGCTGGTGGGCGCGGCGATCAACATCCTGCTGATCGTCCTGCTGCGGATGCGCCCCGTGCGTCAGTTCGTGCTGGGCACCATCACGGCGTTCTTTCTGGGCGTCATCCTGTTCGTCATCGTCGCCCTTGACGATCCGCTGCGCGGCGAGGCGGCGATCCAGCCCGACCCGCTGGAGCGCCTGTGGCAAAGGGTCATGATCTGGGACGAGCCCTGAGGAGGCGACATGGCGCAGTTTTCCATCCGGGAGGTCGAGGGAATGCGGCAGGTTCGCATCGAGATCGACCAAGAGACCATCCGCGCCCGCCGCGGGGCCCTGTCGACCATGCGCGGCGACATCGCCCTGACACCGCGGCTGCCGGCACTGGCGGATGTCTTTCGGTCGATGTTCACCAGCGAAGCCCGGATCAGGCCTTATTACAAGGGCAGCGGGTCGATCGTGCTGCAGCCGTCCTTGTCCGGATATCACCTTCTGACGGTTCAGGACGGCGAGACATGGGTTCTGGAGCCCGGCGTCTATTGGGCATCCGAAGGCGGTGTTTCCCTGGGCATGCGCCGTGAACGCTTCTGGCCCAGCCTGTGGGCGGGTGATGGCGGCCTGGTCTGGAAGACGACGCTTCACAATGCGGGCCAGGTCGCGATCAACGCCCCCGGCCCTGTCGAGACGATCGAGGTTCAGGACAGCGACTTGCGTGTTCAGGGTCGCCTCGTGCTGGGCAGGACCGAGGGCCTGCGGTTTTCATCACGAAATCCGGCGTCATTTCCGCGCAACCTGATCTCCGGGCAGAAACGCCTGCGTGTTTTCAGCGGCACCGGAAAGGTTCTGGTTTGCTGGACGCCTTATTGGAACGAACATCTGTATCGCAGAATGACCGGGGAAAGCATCGATGGATCCTTGCTGGAATGATCCCTTGGTGCGCCCATGTCATGCGCATCGGTCAAGATGCAGTGCCCTGCAGTCTGCCGCAGTCCCGCATGCGCGGTGACCAAACGAAACGTAACCCTTTCACGGTCAGTTCCGTGATTTGCATATCCTCGAGCGGCTTCTCCCCGCAGTAACCGCAACCAATATCGCTTTGTGGCGTCGCTGGCTTTCGGCCGTCGGCTGTTCAAACGAAATCTACCATGATGAAGGTCATCCACTGGGTCGATTAGTCGATCAGAAAATTGATGATCATGCCTAGCGTATATCTGAATGTCTTCTACCTGATTTGGTTTCACTGGTTCAATGATATGCCGCCCACCCGCTCATCGTGGGGCGCTGGGGGCTTAAATCCTGATCTCACCTCATTGCACCCACTGAGCCGCCCTGTCCTTTCCGGAGGTGTGTCGCGACCACGGTGGCCAGGCTTGCAACGATCGTGATGGGCTAAACCAGTCAATCCCTGACGCCGTTCGATCAAATCAGAGCGGAGCAAACCTGCCGTACGAAACCGGGCCTTTCAATGCCATAAAGACCGGCTGACCTCATTTGCCCACTATTGACCGGACAAAAAATGGCGCGCAACTATTGTTTGTGCCATAGTTATGGCGGTCATACACTAAACGCTTATTCCTGCTGCGAACCTGCAGCCGGTGGCTTCCCGTGATAAGACGATACCCACCTCGCTGCCAAGACCACGCGCACTAGACCTTCTGTTCACGACCTGATCGGACCTTGAGAGCGGGGAGATAGGGATCCAAACACCATGATCCCCCTCTCTCTGATGTCCCTAGAACCGGGTGATGATCGTGGCGCCGACGGACTGAAACCTGTCCATGTTCACCAAGGCCGCGGGGGCTTCGGCAAGGCTGATCCGGTCCCCCACCAGCCGCGCGGGATCAAGCTTGCCACTGGCCACCATGTCCAGCATCGCGCCATAGCGGTGAGCCTGCATCCCATGCGAGCCCAGGATCTCGATCTCTTGACCGACGATCCTGGCCATGGGCACGGCCGGTGCCGCGTGATCGCCCAGCATCAGGCCCACTTGGATATGCTTGCCGCGCGGCCGCAGACAGAGGATGGAATTGGTCATCGTCACCGTATGCCCAAGCGCATCGATCGAGACGTTCGCGCCACCACGGGTGATCTTCCGGATCGCTTCGAGGACATTCTCCTGCCTGCCGTCGATCACAAAAGCCGCACCAAGCGTACGGGCCAGATCCAGCTTTGCCGGATCAAGGTCCACGCCGATGACGTTCGCCCCGGCCGCTGCGGCAATCATCACCGCGGACAGACCCACCCCGCCACAGCCGTGAACGGCCACCCATTGCCCCGCACTGACCCGCCCCTGATCGACGACAGCACGAAAGGACGTGGCGAACCGGCAACCCAAGCTGGCCGCGGTGGCGAAATCCATGCTGTCCGGCAGGGCGACCAGGTTCAGGTCAGCCCTGTGGATGGCAACATATTCGGCAAACGAACCCCAATGGGTGAAGCCCGGCTGCTCCTGGTGCAGGCAGACCTGCTGATGTCCGGCATAGCACTCCGAGCAGCTGCCACAGCTGCAGATGAACGGGACGGTGACCTTGTCCCCCACTGCCCACCTGGTGACGTCCTTGCCGACCGCCACCACCACCCCTGCCAATTCGTGGCCCGGAACATGCGGAAGCTCGATGTCGGGATCATGCCCCTTCCAGCCGTGCCAATCGCTGCGGCAGACGCCCGTCGCCTCCACCTTGAGAACAATGCCATGCGCTGCAGGGGTCGGGTCCGGAAGGGTGACGAGCGTGGGCATTTCCCCGAACGTCTCAAACATCACGGCTTTCATGGGGTCAGCTCCTTCAGGTGGTGAACCATCGGCTGTCATCCTAGTCCCATCGCGGGAAAGAGCTTTGCCAATCTTCTTGTCATTTGCCATCATTGAGGCAGACTCTGCCCCTTTGATGGAGCAACCGACGGATACTCTGCTTATGACCAAGATTGACGCCGTCAGTATGCAGATGCTCACGTTGCTTCAGGACGACGGCCGCATGACAAATGCCAAACTGGCCGAGACGCTGTCGATGAGCGAAACGCCATGCTGGCGCCGTCTGAAGCGGCTGGAGGAAAGCGGCATCATCGAGGGCTATCAGGCCCGGTTGAACCGCCGGAAGATCGGACTAGGCGTGATGGCATTCGTCCAACTGCGCTGTTCCGAACACGATGCGACTGCGACCGCAACGTTTCAGCGCATCATCGAAACCTCGCCCAATATCCTGTCCTGCCACAACACGACCGGCGCCGACGATTTTCTGCTCATCGCCGTCGCGCGAGATCTGGATGACTACAGCAGCTTCGTCGAGACCACGCTTCGACGGCTTCCCGGCGTCACCAGCATCCGGTCGAACCTGTCGTTGCGAGAGATGAAGTCCTCAAGCCGGCTACCAATCGTGCGAAGCGACGGCTGACGCCTTCTCCAAGCGTGATGCGTCGAGCACCAAGGCGTGTAGCCCCGAATGCTCTTTCAAGTCGGGCAGACGCTACATTATCGCGAAGGAAATTATGGCCCACGGTTTTCCACGTTTGGGCGAGCTTGCGGCGGTTCTTTGCCTTGCGGAAGGCCAAGCCGGCATCAGTCGCCCGGACATGCGAAAGCCCCGGCGTTTGGCCGGGGCTGGTGGTGAGTCTTTGACGGTGGTTGCGGGGACAGGATTTGAACCTGTGACCTTCAGGTTATGAGCCTGACGAGCTACCGGGCTGCTCTACCCCGCGCCAAGGTTGTCCTGATCGGGTTTGTTTCATCGTATCAGAGAGATATTGCGTTTCTTACCAGGTCTGGCGGTGACCTACTCTCCCACGTCTTAAGACGCAGTACCATCGGCGCAGCGGCACTTAACGGCCGAGTTCGGGATGGGATCGGGTGTTTTGCTCGCGCTAGGGCCACCAGACCAGGAAAGAAACGCTCAGCGTCGGACCCTTTGAAGGGTCTGATATTGTCCAAGGATGCTTTGGAGGAAGGAGGATAATCCTGCTTCTTCCGGATCAAATCAAGCCTATCGAGCCATTAGTACCGGTCAACTGAATGCATTGCTGCACTTACATCTCCGGCCTATCGACGTGGTGGTCTTCCACGGCTCTCAAGGGAGACCTTGTTTTGAGGGGGGCTTCACGCTTAGATGCCTTCAGCGTTTATCCTGTCCGTTCATAGCTACCCAGCACTGCCGTTGGCACGACAACTGGTCCACCAGTGGAACGTCCACCCCGGTCCTCTCGTACTAGGGGCAGCTCCTCTCAAGTCTCCAACACCCACGGCAGATAGGGACCGAACTGTCTCACGACGTTCTAAACCCAGCTCACGTACCTCTTTAAACGGCGAACAGCCGTACCCTTGGGACCTGCTCCAGCCCCAGGATGAGATGAGCCGACATCGAGGTGCCAAACGATGCCGTCGATATGGACTCTTGGGCATCATCAGCCTGTTATCCCCAGCGTACCTTTTATCCGTTGAGCGATGGCCCTTCCACTCGGGACCACCGGATCACTATGGCCGACTTTCGTCTCTGCTCGACTTGTCAGTCTTGCAGTCAGGCTGGCTTCTGCCATTGCACTCAACGACCGATTTCCGACCGGTCTGAGCCAACCTTCGCGCGCCTCCGTTACTGTTTGGGAGGCGACCGCCCCAGTCAAACTACCCACCACGCAGGGTCCCGGACCCGGATAACGGGCCGCGGTTAGACATCAAGAGTGCGAAGGGCGGTATCTCAAGGATGGCTCCACGAGGACTAGCGTCCCCGCTTCAAAGCCTACCGCCTATCCTGCACATCGCAATCCTGATGCCAGTGCGAAGTTGTAGTAAAGGTGCATGGGGTCTTTCCGTCTAACCGCGGGAAGTCTGCATCTTCACAGACAATTCAATTTCGCTGAGTCCACATTTGAGACAGCGGGGAAGTCGTTACGCCATTCGTGCAGGTCGGAACTTACCCGACAAGGAATTTCGCTACCTTAGGACCGTTATAGTTACGGCCGCCGTTTACCGGGGCTTCAATTCAAGGCTTGCACCTCTCCTTTTAACCTTCCGGCACCGGGCAGGCGTCAGACCCTATACGTCGTCTTACGACTTCGCAGAGCCCTGTGTTTTTAGTAAACAGTCGCCACCCCCTGGTTTGTGCCCCCGGCCTCTGCTTGCGCAAAAACCGGGCCTCCTTCTCGCGAACTTACGGAGGTATTTTGCCGAGTTCCTTAAATGTGGTTCTCTCAAGCGCCTTGGTATTCTCTACCAGTCCACCTGTGTCGGTTTAGGGTACGGTCTTGTGGAGGGCTATTTCCAGGGACCCCTAAGCAGCCCGATCAATCCGTTAAGATCGAACTACCCTCGGGATCCGTCACCATCTCCTGGCCCAGGAATATTAACCTGGTTCCCATCGACTACGCCTTTCGGCCTCGCCTTAGGGGCCGGCTTACCCTGC